>NZ_JADYWO010000010.1:0-163970 GCF_015864775.1 Pseudoalteromonas sp. NSLLW218
TGAAGGTCTTCGTTTTGCTATCCGTGAAGGTGGCCGTACTGTAGGTGCTGGTGTTGTAGCAACTATCGTAGCGTAATAATTAACGTTAAAGTTAATTGTTAGAAAAAGGTCACTTAGGTGGCCTTTTTTAATGCCTATAGAAAAGTGATTAGCTTTGAGTTATAACTTTCTTGCCGTAGCTTGGGTTGAGTTTTACGAAACCCGAGGGAAAAGGCTGCTGAAAATAACTGAGCTCTTAAATATAAAAAAGCACGGCTAGGCCGCGCTTATATTGAGTTAGCTCTTGGTCTTTTAGCCAATTACTAATATATGATAAAAGCTTTAATGCTTTTTAGCATATTCTTCAGCTTGTTTTAACACTCTTAATAAATTACCGCTTAAAATCTTTTTAATATCTTTGTCGCTGTAATCTCTGTCCATTAAACCTTGAACAAGATTAGGGTAGCTAGATACATCTTTTAAGCCGATAGGTAATGAATCGCCCACACCATCATAATCAGAGCCAATACCTACATAATCAATACCAATTAGCTCAACTACGTGATCAATATGATCAAGCACCTGTTCAAGGCTTGCAAATGGGTATGGATTTTTAGCACGGTACGCAGCATCAAAATCGTTGCTTAACTTAGTGCCTTCTTTTTTTGCAGACTCTTTTGTGTTTTTTAATTGCTTGCCCCAACTACCTGCTTTAGCGGTAACAAAGCTTGAGCCAAAGTTGATTTGAATAACGCCGCCATTTTCTTTAAGCGCCAATAGCATATCGTCATTCATATTACGCTCAAAGCCTGGCGTGTATTTACGAAGTGATGAATGCGAGGCTATTACTGGTGTCTTAGATAGATCCATAACTTGATAAAACGCATCATCAGAAATATGCGAAACGTCGATTAACATACCAATATTATTCATTTCAGTGACAAGCTTTTTACCAAATGGGCTTAAGCCTTTCCATTTACGGCGTATATCGTAAGAAGAATCCGAAATATGGTTGCTTTGCGAGTGCGCTAGCGTGATGTAGCGAATGCCACGCTCGTAAAAATGCTGAAGATTCTTCATATCCCCTTCGATTGGAGAGCCATTTTCCATACCCATTGCGATAGAGAGCTTACCTTGTTTAAATTGCTTCTCTATATCACTGCTTGAGCTAGCAATAGCAAACTTATCGGGCGCGCGCTGGGCTATGGCTTCCATACTATCAATCATTTGATTGGCTAGCTGATAGCTTTTACCTTTACCTTCAAACTCCAAATGCGCAGGAATATAAATCGACATAAACGGTGCGTTTAAACCGCCTTTTACAGCGCGAGGGTAGTCAAAATCGCCATCAGTTGTCGCTTTAGTTACATCAACCCAGTTTTTATGAATTCGGTAAGGTACGTCGATATGGGTATCAATTAAAATAGTGTCTTTAGCGAGCTTAATTGCCTTTTCAGATGCTGTTATTGTTTGTTCTGCTTGGGCTTGGCTAGTTAATGCTAGTGATATAGCTACCACTAGAGTGCTGAGTTTTATCATGTTTTGGCTCTTTGGGTAAAAAGCCATTGTGTACGCTCAACTCAAAAGTTACAAGTACTACGCCTTAATCAAACGACTGTGCTTGATGCTCTTCACTTTGCAGCGCTTTAAATTCGCCCTTCGAAATAATAGTTACAGACTCATGAAGTTCTGAAAAAAACACCATGGCTTCGCCATTTTTAAGCTGTAGCTTAACTTGGTTAACTTTAGATTCAATGCTTGCTTCTACTTCGCCATAATCGGTGCCTTCACGTAAAACATAGCTTTCTATTAGGTTGTAAAGGGTGTCTTTATCGAGTTGTTCAAAAGGAATAATCATAATTGCTCTTTGTTTGCATTGCCTAAAACATGTTGCCCAAAATAGCATGGCACGGCTTTCTCTAACCAAAATATAGGCTTAAACGGATTTTTACCGCTAATAAAACCAACGTGTCCGCCCTTGTCAGAGATGCGCAGCGTAACATGCTCACTTACATCTTGCCTACTCGGTACGGCCTTAATTGAGAGCATCGGGTCGTCTTTGGCATGAATAATAAGTGTGGGTATAGCGATATCTTTTAAGTACGGCATAGCACTGGCTTTACGATAGTAATCGTGGGCATTTTCAAAGCCATGTAACGGCGCTGTAAGTTGGTTATCGAACTCTAATAAATCATCAATATTCATTAATTGATCGGTAGTTATAGGAATTTGCTGCTTAATTTGCGGTAATTTACGTTGCATCGACTTTTTCATGCGATCGAGCAAATACTTTTGATAAATTTTACCTAAGCTTTTACGAATCACATCACTTGATGATGACAAGTCATAAGGCGCCGATACCACTGCAGCTGCATTGAGTGGGCAGTTTGTATTCTCTTCGCCTAAGTACTTAGCAAGCACATTACCACCAAGCGAAAAGCCCACGGCAACCATCGCTCTATCTGGGTATTGTTGCTTAAGATGATTTATAAAAAAGGCTAAATCGGCGGTGTCACCGCTGTGATAAGCACGTGGAAGGCGGTTTACTTCAGTTGAGCAGTTTCTAAAGTGCATAAGCACAACTGCATAACCTTGTTTTTTTAAAGCCTTCATCATGCCTTTGGCATAAAAGCTATTTATATTGCCTTCAAGGCCATGCAAAACAACGGCAAGTGGTGCGGTTTCATTATGTGGAAGTGACCATGCGAGCTCAATAAAGTCACCATCGGGCGTATCAAGTTGCTCAAGTTCGTAGCGAGTGTGGTGAAATGGGCGGAAAAAACGCGGCATTATGGTTTGAACGTGACGATTGGTCATCCACCATGCTGGTTTGAACTGAGAGATCATGTTTGTACTACGCACTTTGTATTAAACGAAAAGCTAGTGTACCAAATTTTTCGCTTCAGAAAATAAAAAGCGCCTAACTAGTAAACTAATAAGGCGCTTTAGTGCGTCGTGCTTAATTTTGTTCGGGGATTTCTGCATCATGTATTTTTTTCAAAAAGAAAAAAGCAAAAAATATACACAAAGAAACAACGATGGTTAAAAACCCAAAAGACATAAATAAAACTGGATCTGTAAAAAAGTCTCTAAAGAATACGTTCATGAGTTGTTCCCCTCGTTGTTGATGGGTTAATCATAGGCGGTGTTTGCAGGTCGCAACGTGATCGAGATCAAGTTATTTACATAAGCAGATATAGGGGTGAAGCTAAGTTGATTTAGATCATGCTTTAAGGGCTACTAAGTTATTACCACTGAGAGCTAAGAGAGTTTTTCACTTTACCTAAAAGCGTAGCGCTTTAAACTTTTTTGAGTAAACCACTTAAAGATTTTTTGCACAAAGAGAAAAGAATGAGAAGTAAATGAGGGTAGAGCAACAAACTGCTCAATATTTATATCTAAGTAATTTAGTTTGTTTTCCTCTAAAAGCGAAGCGCCTCTTAACCTCTTTGTGAGTAAATTACTTAAAGGTCTTTGCGCAAAAGGAAGAAAAAGAGAAGAAAATTAGGGCAGGGTAATAAAATGCTGAGCTAAACAACCGCTCAATATTTATATTTTTACCTAAGTAATCTAGTTTGTTTTCCTTTAAAAGCGAAGCGCCTCTTAACCTCTTTGTGAATAAATTATTTAAAGGTTTTTTGCACAAAGAAAATAGAATGAGTAGTAGAAGAGGGTATAAAAACTAGCAGCCTAAGTGGCTTTCATATACAGCTCAATATTGTTTGGTTCTGCATGCTCGATTAATTCAAACTCATTTACTGCTTCAATCAACATATGTTGCTGTTGTTTTTCAAGCTTTAGCTCAGCGCTTAGTAACTCTGCGCGTATTGTGGTGTAATCACTTATCGTATTCTGATTAGCTTTTAAATAGCTACGGGCAGCGCGCAGAGGTTGTAATGCGTGAGTATCAAACTCACTAATTGCGTCTATTAACTCATTTAACTGTTGGGTATTAATACTTAAATTTAATGAGTCTAAATAAAGTAGCAATAAGCATAAATTAACGTTTTTTCCTTGCTGGTTTTGTAGTGCCAGCAAGGTTGTTTGTTGATCAGGCTTTGCGTACAAGGTGCACGCAAACTGCCAAAAATGGTCGCTATTGAGCAAGTTCATCGGCGAATGCCTGCTCTTTTTCTTCCATTTCTTCAAGTGCCATAAGTAGCTCTTCTTCAACGTCATTAAGTTTAGGCGTAAGGGTTGCTTGCTTGGCTAATAACTCTTTAAGCTTGGCTTTGTTGTCGTCGTTGTACAGTTCGTTATCACCTAAGGTCACTTCAACTTCACTTAATTCAGCGGTGAATTTATCGAGTTGCTTTCCAAGCTTTTCAATTTGCTTTTTAAGTGGCTGAGTGGCTTTTCTAAACTCAGCCTCTAAACGCTTTTGTTCCTTACGGTTAACACCTGGGTTTGCTTTAGGCTCGTCGGTTTGCTGCGCTTTAACCGCTTCTTTATTCGCGTTAAGTAACCATTGATAATACGCATCTAAGTCGTAACCAAACTGGGTTACTTTGCCGTCATCTACTAAGTAAAACTCATCGGCAGTATTTTTAAGCATATGGCGATCATGCGAAACGGTAACCATAGCGCCTTCAAAGCCTTGTAGTGCCATAACAAGTGCATGGCGCATTTCTAAATCAAGGTGGTTAGTTGGCTCATCGAGTAGTAATAAGTTTGGTTTTTGATATACCAACATAGCAAGTACTAAACGTGCTTTTTCGCCGCCCGAAAATGGGGCTACAGGCTCAAGGGCTTTATCGCCAATAAAGGCAAAACCACCTAAAAAGTCACGTAGTGATTGCTCAGTAGCTTTAGGATCGAGTCGTTGTATATGCGTTATTGCACTGGCTTTTAAATCAAGAGATTCAAGCTGATGCTGCGCAAAGTAACCAATATTTAAACCGTGATGCTGAATAACTTCGCCAGCTTGCGGCTCTAAATCACCAGAAAGTAGTTTAATTAGCGTTGATTTACCCGCACCATTTCTACCAAGTAAAGCAATTCGGCTACCTGGTACAAGGTTTAGCTCTATATTATTTAAAATAGTGACGTCACCATAACCCGCTTTGGCTTTATCTATTGTCATTAGTGGGTTTGGTAATGCTTTTGGCTCTGCAAACTCAAAGTTAAATGGCGAGTCGGCATGTGCCGGCGCTAGTTTTTCCATGCGTTCAAGTGCTTTTACACGGCTTTGTGCTTGTTTAGCTTTACTGGCTTTTGCTTTAAAACGCGTTATAAACTGCTCAAGGTGCGCAATTTGATCTTGTTGCTTATCAAACATTGCTTGTTGTTGTAGTAAGCGCTCAGCTTTTTGGCGTTCAAACTGCGAGTAGTTACCTTTGTACACGTTGATAAGTTGCTTATCTACATGCCAAATTTGATCAACCACCGCATCTAAAAACTCACGGTCATGCGATATAAGTACAAGGGTGCCAGTGTAAGCACGTAAAAAACGCTCAAGCCAATAAACAGCATCTAAATCAAGGTGGTTTGTTGGCTCATCGAGTAATAGTAAATCGGCGTCGCGTATTAATGCTTGGGCAAGGTTTAAACGCATGCGCCAACCACCCGAAAACGAGCTAACAGGGTTTTCTATAAGGTTATTGGCAAAGCCTAAGCCGTGTAATAGCTCACCGGCGGTTGATTCAATGCTGTAGCCTTTAATGTTTTCAAGCTGAATATGTACTTTGGCTTGTGTGTCGCCATCGTTGTTTTTCTCGGCCTCACGCAGTGCTATACGCATTGCGTAGTATTCTGGGTGGCCTTGAAGTACATAATCAATTGCGCTTATTTCAAGGGCGGGGGTTTCTTGTTTTACTGAGGCAATAGACCAATCTTTGGGAATACTGCAATTACCAGCATCGAGTTGCAATTCAGATTTTAGTAAACCAAATAACGTTGACTTTCCACAGCCATTAGCGCCAACAAGGCCTACTTTATGTTCTGGAAATAACGTAGCTGATGCATTTTTTAATAAGGCTTTACCGCCACGAAGTAGTTCTATTTCTGAGATTTGGATCATGAATGCGTTACTTTGCTGTGCCCTTGTTAAGTTGGCGCTATCATAACATAGAACTTAATGCTCTTATCAAGCGTATCAACAAGTGAAGTTATACGATAAAATAGCAGTAGTTCAAACCACAGGAAAAATGTTGTGAGACAAAAGAAGCGATTTATTGCTGGTGCATCGTGCCCTGACTGCAAAGCTATGGATACTATGATGCTATACAGAGAACATGATGTTGAAAAAGTAGAGTGTGTTGAGTGTGGTCATAAAATGGCGCAACCCGATAACGCTGTTCAGGCGTCTACTCGCCAATTTGAACAAGTAATTGGTGTATTTAAACCGGGCGACTAACCCGGTTTTTTTATTGCCTACTTTTTACCGGTTTTAGTAATGCGGTGGAGGCGGCTCGGGTGCTTCAGACATCATAGACGATGATGACTGCGACTCTTTAATTTTTTCTGCTAGCAGCTCAGTTTGGCGTTTCATTTTTGCTAAAAGTTGCTGGTGCACTTTTATTTCATCATTTAAGACTTCAATTGTTTCGTCTTGAAAAGCCACTTTGGCTTCAAGTTCCATTAAGCGATGTTCAATTGTGTTCATTATTCTCTCGTATAATAAATCGCTCTGCGATACCGCTGGAGCTTTCGGTTAACAACGACTTACCGTTATCTGTAAATGTCACATCTAGCACCACCGCCGATTTAGGCTTGCTGCCTTCGCGCGGGGTAACCTGCCAAGTTTGAATTTTTTCACCGCTTGGTATTTGCCATAAATCTACGCGCTTATTTGGCGAGCCAGTTGCAAGCAAAGTGCCTTGTTCGTTAAAACGCACAGCAGTAAAAATTTTCTGACGCGCAATATACTTCAGTTTACTCACAAGATCACCTGTAGTCAGCTTCCATACATTTGCTTGTGCCATACTATCGGCCGTAAACGCATAGCGACCTTGTGGATCGAGCGTTACTTGGGTAACACGCGTTGGGTGATTAAAACGATGAATTACTTGCCCTGTACGTGTATCCCAAAAGTAAGCAACATAATCGTTAGAGCCACTCAAAGCAAAGCGTCCGTTAGGTGATAGGTCAACAGTGTTAACTTTATCTTGATGACCTAAAAACTCAATACGACGTCCGGTTTCTAGGTTTACAAATACGACAACGCCGTCGCTACGGCCGTATAAAACACTACGGCCTTGATTGCTAATAGCAATATCGCGAATACTGGCTTTTTGTATTTTGTAATAACCTTTATTTTTGCCTGTGGCTATATCCCACACAGCAAACGTGGTTTTTTCGGCGGTAACAGCCACGCTGTTATCAAAAGCAATAGCAACGGCGTATACCAAACTGTCTTGATCTTGCTGCTGAAACCATTGGTATTTTAGTACCTGCTGTTGATTATCCCATAGGGCGACCCCATGGTTGATAGAGGAGATCAAACTGTATTTACCATCGTTTGACAGTGTAGATGAAAACGCACCTTGTGCAGCATGTTCGTAACTTGCTACAGCGTGTTGTTTTTTATCGGTACAGGCGATGGCTAAAAAACAGCTAAATACGATTAAAAAAGTACGAAATATCGACATATTACAGGTATTTCCCCTTAACTCTTAGTGACTGAGAGGTTAGACTAGGACGCGTTAAATGCCTAGGTTGTTTGTCTAATCACTGGATATGTTTTTAGTTTAGCTAACAATGTGGAATTTAGTCATTAAACAAGCAGCCTATCATGTGGGCCGTTAATCTTTAACTAGTAATAATACATTAAAATGACAACTGCAAAGTGTGTCGGAGATTTAAAATGAAAAAGACGATTAGATTGTCATTGATTGCAGCGTCAGTTTTAGCGCTTACAGCTTGTAATCAAGAAGCAAAAAAAGAACAAGCTGAAGTTAAATTAGACACTGTTGAACAGCAACAAGCATACGGTATTGGTGCATCTGTGGGTAACTTTTTAAACAAAGACCTAGCAGACAAAACAGAAATTGGTATTGAACTAGACCAAGCACTTTTAATCCGTGGTTTTGAAGATGCACTTGCTGGCAATGCAAAGCTTGACGAAGAAAAAATTCGTGAAGTATTAACTGAATTAGATACATCAGTACGTACTAAGCAAGAAGAAAAAGCAAAAGTAGAGTCTGAAAAAAGCAAAGAAGCGGGTGTTAAATACCTAGCTGACAACGCTAAAAAAGAAGGCGTTACAGTAACTGAGTCTGGCCTACAGTACGAAGTACTTAGCGAAGGCGATGGCGAAAAGCCAGTAGCAACTGATGTAGTTAAAGTACACTACAAAGGTACTTTATTAGACGGTACTGAGTTTGATAGCTCATATGCACGTAACGAACCGACAACTTTCCCTCTTAACCGCGTAATTGCGGGTTGGACTGAAGGTTTACAACTTATGTCAGTGGGTTCTAAGTACAAGTTCACTATTCCTTCAGAACTTGCTTACGGCGACCGTGACTTAGGTAAGATTCCAGCTAATTCAACACTTGTATTTGAAGTTGAATTACTTGAAATTCAAAATGAAGAAGCACCAGCACAATAATAAGCTTGTTGTGTAAATGCAAAAAGGGACCTTAGGTCCCTTTTTTAATGTGCGTAAATAACATATTAGTTTGCGTGATTAGAAAACAAGTTATCAATAAGCTCATCTTCAAGTGCAAAGCGTGCTTCTAATGCCTCGCCAATAACAGATAAGTCATCATCAAAGCCCTTTAACAAGTCTTCTTTGTCTACCTCAGCGTATTTATCATTAAAATCAAGCGCTATGTCGGTTGTACTAGAAATACGCGGGTAAATAGAGTTTGCTAACTCTTGGCTTTGTAAGCCCTTTTTTTCACATGCTTTTGCTATATCGTCATACACTTCAAAATGGCCTGCAGATAGGTAATCCATTAAAAGTTGGCAAAATGATTCAATTAGCTTTGGCTCTGGTAATGCCTGATCTTGTTTTTCGTACGGCGTAAAGCCTGCAATTTTGCAATAAAGTACAATAAGGTCTTGGCGTTCGTTTAGCCATTTATCAATTACTGTGTGGCTACCACCCCATTTCTGTTGAGCTTTTTCTACACGCGTCAGCATAATTATTCTCCTAGGCTGGGTTGGTTTTTAATTAAAAATATAATAACTCACTGTACATCAAGATATATTTAATTTGAGCGTATATCAACAAGTAAAGTAACCCAGTTGTGAGTTGTATCTTTTTATATTAATTAAGATGGGGGAGTTTTATTGCAGGCAAGAAAAAACCACCAGTTACGGTGGTCTAATTTCTTTCAGTGACTTGTTATAACAAGCTTTCTTATTTTTATGAGATGATTTTTATTGTTATTATTTTAAAACTTTTATTTTTATTGTTTTAAGATTTTTATTGTTGTTTTTGTTAACGCGGGACAAACAATAACAAGGTTTTTAGTATGTTGCAAACATATTAATAAAAAGTTTTAAATGTTATTCTTTTTTGCTTATTTTATAGTCAAAATGGATTAAAACACTCCATTATATTGATCTGCCTCTAGGTAAAGCTGTTTTCGTCCCTAAGCAATAGAGGGTCGGGGAATATGGTGGTACAATCTTGCACAATTTATACAAGTCTTAGGATCATTTACGCCATGAGCGAATTAAAAAACGACCGTTATTTACGTGCACTTGCAAAACAACCTGTTGATGTAACTCCGGTATGGATGATGCGCCAAGCAGGACGCTATTTACCAGAGTACCGTGCAACACGTGCACAAGCGGGCGATTTTATGAGCCTGTGCCGCAATGCAGAGCTTGCATGTGAAGTAACACTGCAACCATTACGTCGCTACCCGTTAGATGCCGCTATATTATTTAGTGATATTTTAACAATTCCAGATGCGATGGGTTTAGGCTTGTACTTTGAAACTGGCGAAGGTCCTAAGTTTGAACGACCAATTTCATCGCTAGCTGATGTTAAAAAAATTCCAAAGTTAGACCCTACCGACGAGCTTGGCTACGTAATGAATGCAGTAAGCACTATTCGTCGTGAACTTAAAGGTGAAGTACCACTTATTGGTTTTTCTGGTTCACCTTGGACACTAGCAACTTATATGGTTGAAGGCGGTAGCAGCAAAGTATTTGGTAAAATCAAAAAAATGGCGTTTGCAGAGCCGCAAACACTTCATTTATTACTAGATAAGTTAGCTGATTCAGTAATCGATTACTTAAATGCTCAAATTAAAGCTGGCGCGCAATCGTTAATGGTATTTGACTCATGGGGTGGTGTATTAAGCCCGCGCGATTACAACGAATTTTCACTGCAATACATGCACAAAATTGTTGATGGCCTGATTCGTGAGTACGATGGCCGCAAAGTGCCAGTAACGTTATTTACTAAAAATGGTGGCCAGTGGATAGAAGCCATTGCAGCCACAGGTTGTGATGCAGTGGGCCTAGATTGGACCATTAATATTGGCGATGCTAAACGCCGTGTAGGCGATAAAGTGGCCTTGCAAGGTAACATGGACCCGTCAATGTTACATGGTACGCCAGATCGTATACGCCAAGAAGTAGGCACTATTTTAGAAGACTTTGGTACAGGCAATGGCCATGTGTTTAACTTAGGTCACGGTATTACGCCAGATGTTGACCCAGAAAATGCCGGTGTATTTATTAATGCCGTGCACGAGCTTAGCGGCCAGTATCACAAATAATTAATGTGTTTTATGCATTAATACTAAAAAGCCCGCTTAACAGCGGGCTTTTTGTTTATACGCTTTAAAGTGTTTACTTAAACAAGCGATTTAAACCATTTAATGCTGCAACTCGATAGGCTTCTGCCATGGTTGGGTAGTTAAATGTGGTATTTACGAAGTAGTCGATATTATTGCCACCATTTTTTTGCTCCATAATAGCTTGGCCAATGTGAACAATTTCAGATGCACGCTCGCCAAAACAATGTACGCCAAGTACTTCTTTGGTTTCAGTGTGGAATAATATTTTTAAACTACCTACTTCAGTACCAGCAATTTGCGCGCGAGCCAAATGCTTAAACTGAGCACGGCCAACTTCATACGGTACTTTAGCGGCTGTAAGTTCTTGCTCTGTTTTACCTACTGAGCTCATTTCTGGAATGGTATAAATACCGGCCGGAATATCAACAATCAGGCGGTCGTCACAGTTACCACATGCAATTGCATCAGCAGCTATACGACCTTGGTCAAACGCAGCACTAGCAAGGCTTGGGTAGCCAATTACATCACCTACAGCGTAAACGTTATCAACTTCTGTTTGATATGTTTCGTTAACTTTTAATTGGCCACGGCTATCGGCTTTTAAACCAATGGCTTCAAGGTTTAATGTATCTGTATTACCAGTACGGCCATTAGCAAATAAAATACAGTCAGCTTTTACGCGTTTGCCTGATTTTAAATGCATAATAACGCAGTCGTCACGGGTCTCAATTCGGTCAAACTCTTCGTTATGACGAATAACAATACCGCTGTTCCAAAAGTGATAGCTAAGCGCGTCAGATATTTCAGCATCCATAAAAGCAAGTAAACGGTCGCGTGTATTAACCAAATCAACTTTAGCGCCTAAACCTTTAAATATAGAAGCATACTCACAACCAATTACACCTGCGCCGTATATAAGTACGCGGTGAGGGTCGTGCTTAAGGCCAAGTATTGTATCACTTTCGTAAATACGAGAATGCGTAAAATCGACTTCTGGTGGGCGATAAGGGCGTGAACCCGTTGCTATAACAATCGTTTTAGCAGTTAGTCGCTCGGTTGAGCCGTCATTTCTTTTTACTTCAATCGTGTGCTTATCTACAAAGCTCGCATCACCTTGAAACATATGAATGCGGTTACGGTCGTAAAAACTACTACGTAAATTAGATTGCTTAGAAATAACCGAACTGGCGTGACGTAAAATATCAGGAAAAGTTAAGCGGCTAGGGCGCTCACCAATATTAAATAACGGGTTTGCTTTGTATTCAATATAGCGGCTAACAGAATGGCGAAGCGCTTTTGAAGGGATAGTTCCCCAATGTACACAACCGCCACCAACAGCTTCTTGGCGTTCAATAACCGCTACTTTTTTGTCGTTTTTTGAAAGGTTCATGGCGGTACCTTCACCGCCAGGACCCGTGCCAATAATTATTGCATCATATTGGTATGTCACGGGTACTTTTTTTTGTTCTGGTTGTTTGGCCACAGCCACTCCTAAATTAATTAAAAGAGGCTTTTAATAACCTCGCATTAAGTGCTAGCCATGCCTGTTTTTGATTTTCCCAGGCGGCTTCCAACTCATGGTATTGTGCCATTAATGCTGAGCGTTCACACTGCTTTGCCATGTTATTTTTTTTAACTTCTAACACTTGTTTTTGTAGTGAACAATAATTTTGCAGTTTTTTCAGCAGTAAATCGTACTCTTGTTGTAATAATGTAATCTTATCTTGTGCTAAAGGCAATTTTGCAAGACGCGTTTGCGTTTTGCTCATTAGCGTTTCAGCCTTTGCTTTTTCGATACGTTCAACAGGTGTACGCTTCAATTTATTAGCTAAACCAACAGCTGCTAAAGAGCGAATCATCCATTTTGTTGGATCGTAATGAAACCATTTAATACCGTTACGGTAGTCGCTTGCAAAAATATGGTGGAAGTTGTGATACCCCTCACCGTATGTAAATAACGCTAAAAAGCCGTTATCACGTGCCGTATTTTTTTCGGTGTATGGGCGAGAGCCCCAAATATGTGCAACCGAATTTATAAAAAAGGTAAAGTGTTGGCTTAGTACTAAGCGTAGTAAACCTGCAAGGATTAACATACCCCACACATCACCAACCAATAAACCAAGTGCTAGAGGCAAACCTACGTTCATAGCAATAGCTAGTTTTAAGTAGTGCTTATGTTGCCACATAACGACTTTATTTCGTTGTAAATCACGACAATTACTATAGTCGTTGTAGCTATCGCCTTGGTAGTCACGTAACATCCAGCCGATATGGCTATACCAAAAACCATTGGTAGCCGCGTAAGGGTCTTTTATTGGGTCGTCAACTTGACCGTGATGTATACGGTGATCGCTACTCCAATGCAAAGCACTGTTTTGTAGTGCAAAAGCACCGCCTAGCGCAAAAATAAATTCAACTGCAGGGTGTGCGTTATAGGTTTTATGTGCCCATAATCGATGGTAGCCGGCAGTAATTGATAAGCCCGCATAAAACATGCAGCCTACAAAAGCAATCCAATGCGCGCTGGTAAATCCGTAGCTAATAGCGTACCAAGGTACAAGTGTGGCAGCCGCCAAAAAGGTTAGGCTAAAAAATAGGACGTTTGTCCAAATAATCGGTGGTTTATTCATAATTCTCAATCTCAGCGTACAACTGTAAGCTAAAATAGTATTTCAAACTCTCGTCGTCAAGTATTAGACTGTACAATTGAGCTAATATCACTAAATATTCATATAAAATAATTCAGGGAGCTGTTGATGTCGGGTGTTAGAGCGCAACAGAAACAAAAAACACGACAGGCGTTAATTCAAGCGGCATTTAATCAGCTGAGTGCTGATCATAGTTTTTCGAATTTAAGTTTACGCGAAGTAGCACGAGAAGCTGGTATTGCCCCAACTTCTTTTTATCGTCATTTTAAAGACATGGATGAGCTAGGTTTAACCATGGTAGACGAAGCCGGTTTAACCCTTCGTCAACTAATGCGTCAAGCACGCAGACGAATAGCAAACGATGGCGGCAGTGTTATAAATACCTCAGTGGTTACTTTTATGGAGTTTATTGATAATTCAAGTAACCAATTTAGGTTGTTGCTGCGAGAACGCTCTGGGACTTCTAAAGCATTTAGAGCCGCTGTAGCCCGCGAAGTAAAACATTTTATTTTAGAGCTGGCTCATTATTTAGAAAGTGAAACTAAGTGTAATGCCATGCATGCCTATATTCAGGCGGAATCTATGGTAACGCTCGTATTTAATGCGGGTGCAGAAGCGCTCGATATAGAAGGATTGCAACGCGACGAATTAATTGAGCGTGTTATTTGGCAGCTGCGTTATATTACTCGTGGAGCCGGGCATTACGTAAGAGAAACGAATAAAGAAGCATAGCTTAAAAAAATTGCAAAAAGTTAATATAAGCACGGTATATTGCAGTGTTTATTAATTTAAGCGTCACCAGTCACGCATTTGTTATTTTAATTCTTAATGCGGACCTATTTTGAATTAAAAAACCCAATTGAATCGGTTTTAAATCTATTGTGTAGAATATTTATGCTTGCTTGGTGCGGCTATGAATGTTAAAAATAGGCTTCACTGAACACACACATAAGAAAACAAGATGCATATTATTCGTTTAATTACACTAAAACTTAACCTCTTACTGCCATGGCAAGTAAGCGGGGATTAGTGTGTTTGCATCGAGTTGAACACTAAAAAACCCCGCAATTGCGGGGTTTTTTTTATCTCGCGGCTGGGATTAATTGAAATTTGGGCAATATAGGAATGAGGGGCAGTTATGCAAGAGCAAGATAAAGTATGGATTTTTGATACCACCTTACGTGATGGCGAGCAGGCGCTTAAAGCAAGCCTTACTGAAGATGATAAAATTCAATTAGCACATACAATTAGCCGCTTGAATGTGGATGTGATGGAAGTTGGCTTTCCGGTTTCAAGCCCTGCTGATTTTCGCTCGGTGCAACGTATTGCAACCGAAGTAAAAGGTCCAATTATTTGTGGTTTAGCACGCTCCGTTGCTAAAGACATTGAAGCCTGCGGCGAAGCACTTCGCACAGCACAGCAAAGCCGTATTCATACTTTTATTGCTACAAGCCCTTTGCACCTTGAACATAAATTACGCATGAGCCTAGACGATGCAACAGCAATGGCCGTTAAATCAATTAAATTGGCACGTAACTATACAGATGATGTTGAATTTTCGTGTGAAGATGCTGGTCGTACGCCGCATTGGGATTTATGTAAAATTGTTGAGCAAGCAATTAATGCCGGAGCTTCAACTATTAACTTGCCAGATACCGTTGGTTTTGTAACGCCTGACGAATACGCCGCGATGATCCGCCATTTAATGAATAACGTGCCAAATATTGATAAAGCGCGCTTAAGTGTGCATTGCCACAATGATTTAGGTTTAGCAGTAGCAAACTCGGTAGCCGCAGTGCAAGCCGGAGCACGTCAAATTGAGTGTACTATTAATGGCATTGGTGAGCGTGCTGGTAACTGCTCGCTTGAAGAAGTGGCGATGATCATGAAAATGCGCCACGACCACTTAAAAGTATACACCGATATTAAAAGTGAAGAAATTTACCGCGCATCTCGTCAAGTGGCTAAAATTTGTAATATGCCAGTACAACCAAATAAAGCGATTGTTGGCGAAAACGCCTTTGCACATAGCTCTGGCATTCACCAAGATGGTGTATTAAAAGCGCAAAATACTTATGAGATCATGTCGCCAGAAAGCGTTGGTGTGCCAAGCAACCAATTAAATATGACTTCGCGTTCGGGTCGTCATGTTATTGAGCATCGCTTAGAAGAGTTAGGCTATCAAAAATCTGATTACGATATGGATGGCTTATACAAAAGCTTTATCGAATTGGCTGACCAAAAAGGCACCGTATACGATTACGACCTTGAGGCGATGATTTACTTTAATCAAATTAACGACAAAGATGAAAAATACCAATTAGAATTTGTTAACTCAGCCTCTAACTCACAATCAGTAGCAAGCTCTACGATTGGAATGCGAATTGATGGCGAAGCTAAACAAGAAGCCGCGATAGGTAATGGCCCAGTTGAAGCTTCGTTTGCGGCTATTGAGCGCTTAACCGGTATGAGCGTTGAAATGATTGAATATAACTTAGAAGCAACAGGCCAAGGTGCAAGTTCATTAGGCCAAGTAAATATTATAGCTAAATACGATGGCCGACCTTACCACGGTGCGGGCATTGCAGCGGATGTGGTTGAAGCGTCGGTACGCGCCATGATCCGTGTTTATAACTTAATTTATCGTGCACAGAAAGTGTCTGATTTAAAACAACAAAGGAAAGCAGGATGAGTAAAACAAACTACAGCGTTGCAGTATTAGCTGGCGACGGTATTGGTCCAGAAGTTATGGCAGCAGCAGAGCAAGTACTTGATGCTGTAAGCAATAAGTTTGGTTTTACATTAAACCGTCAGCATCATGCTATTGGTGGCGCAGCCATTGATGAATTTGGTGAAGCATTACCACCAAAAACACTTAGTGCTTGTGAAAGTGCCGATGCTATTTTGTTTGGTTCGGTAGGTGGTCCTAAATGGGAAAACTTACCACCAAACGAGCAACCGGAGCGCGCATCGTTATTGCCGCTTCGTAAGCACTTTGGTTTGTTTTGTAATTTACGCCCTGCACAGTTATTACCTGCATTAAGTGCAGCGTCGCCACTTCGCGCTGATATTAGCGAAAAAGGGTTTGATATTTTATGTGTGCGCGAACTAACTGGCGGCATTTATTTTGGTGAAAAAGGCCGCAGTGGTGAAGGCGCTGAAGAGTTTGCATTTGATACGCAAACATACTCACGAAAAGAAATTGAGCGTATTGCACGCTTTGCTTTTGAAGCAGCAAAACTACGTAGTAACCATGTTACCTCTGTTGATAAAGCCAATGTATTAGCATCAAGCGTATTATGGCGCGAAGTAGTCACCGAAGTAAGCAAAGACTACCCAGAAGTAAGCTTAGATTACATTTACGTAGATAACGCCGCTATGCAGTTAGTTAAGCAGCCTAGCCAATTTGATGTATTACTTTGTGATAACTTATTTGGCGATATTTTGTCAGATGAGTGCGCCATGATCACAGGCTCAATGGGCTTATTACCATCGGCAAGCTTGAATCAATCGGGTTTCGGATTGTATGAGCCAGCAGGCGGTTCAGCACCAGATATTGCAGGTAAAGGCGTTGCAAACCCAATAGCACAAATTTTAAGTGCCGCATTAATGCTACGTTACTCGCTAGGGCAAGACGAAGCTGCGCGTACGATTGAAAAAGCAGTAGCAGAAGCCGTAGAAGCAGGCGTTGGCACTCCAGATATATATCCAAATGCAGGTTACAGCACAAGCGATGTGGCAGCAGCTATCGTTTCACGCATTTAATAACATATTAAAGTTGCAGCACCGTTATGCTGCAACTCAAACAGATTAGGGAATTAGCAAGTGGCCCAAACGTTATACGAAAAAATTTGGCAAGCACATACCGTTGCCAGCATAAACGAGCAAACCGACTTACTTTATATTGACCGCCATTTAGTGCACGAGGTGACTTCTCCGCAGGCTTTTGCAGGTCTACGTGAAAAAAACCGTACTGTACGTTGCCCAGAAAAAACCTTTGCAACGATGGATCATAACGTATCGACTAAAAGCCGATCACTTGATGCCGCAAGCGAAGTATCTAAAAACCAATTAATGGCGCTTGATAAAAACTGTAAAGAGTTTGGTATTGTACTTTACGATTTAAACTCAATTAATCAAGGCATTGTGCACGTAATGGGCCCAGAGCAAGGTATTACTTTGCCAGGCACAACCATTGTATGTGGCGATAGCCATACCTCTACACATGGTGCGTTTGGCGCATTAGCGCATGGTATTGGTACGTCTGAAGTTGAGCACGTATTAGCAACGCAAACGCTACAGCAAAAAAAGGCGAAATCGTTAAAAATTCAAATAAACGGTGTATTGCGTCCAACGGTTACGGCTAAAGATTTAATTATGGCGGTAATTGGCAAGTTAGGTACCGCTGGTGGCACAGGTTATGTAGCAGAGTTTTGTGGTGCAGGCATTGAAGCGCTTTCAATGGAAGCCCGTATGACGCTATGTAATATGAGCATAGAAATGGGTGCAAAAGCGGGTTTAATTGCATCTGACCAAATTACTTATGATTACTTAAAAGGTCGTCCGTTTGCACCAAAAGGCGCTGATTTTGATGCAGCCGTTGAATATTGGGAAACCTTAAAAACAGATAAAGGCGCACACTTTGATTTAGTTGTTGAGCTAAATGCTGACGACATTCAACCGCAAATTACCTGGGGCACAAGCCCAGAGCAAGTAATTGGTGTTGATGAGTGCATACCTGATCCAGATAAAGAGCCAGATTTAATTAAAGCCGATGCTATTCGAAGTGCGCTTAAATACATGGACTTAAAAGCGGGCGATAAATTATCAAGCGCGAAAGTAGACACGGTATTTATTGGCTCATGTACAAATAGCCGCATTGAAGACTTACGCGCTGCTGCAAAAATTGTTGAAGGCAAACATGTTGTTGCTGGTATTGAAGCATTAATTGTACCGGGCTCGGGCTTAGTTAAAAAACAAGCGGAAGACGAAGGCTTAGCTGATATTTTTAAAGCCGCTGGCTTTGAATGGCGCGAACCGGGTTGCTCAATGTGCTTAGCAATGAACGATGACCGCCTAGAAGCAGGCAAGCGCTGTGCATCTACTTCTAACCGTAATTTTGAAGGTCGTCAAGGTCGTGGCGGACGTACACATTTAGTTAGCCCTGCAATGGCGGCAGCCGCTGCAATACATGGCCACTTTGTTGATATTAGAGGAGAAGCATAATGAGCGTATTTTTTAGTGGCTTAATGGCTCCACTTGATAAAAACAATGTAGATACTGACCAAATCATTCCTAAGCAGTTTTTAACATCAACTAGCCGCGAAGGTTTTGATGCTGCTTTGTTTTACGATTGGCGCTACCTAGATAACGACGAACCAAACCCTGACTTTATTTTAAACCGCCCGTGTTATCAAGGTGCGCAAATTTTATTAACGCGCGATAACTTTGGTTGTGGCTCATCTCGCGAGCACGCGCCATGGGCGCTTAAGCAATATGGTTTTGAAGTTATTTTAGCTGAAAGCTTTGCTGATATTTTCTTTAATAACTGCGGCAACAACCAAATGCTCGCCATTGCGTTACCTGCCGACACGCTTGAGCAATTGTTTGTACTTAGCGAGCAGCACGACGATATAAACATTGAAATCGACCTTGAAAATCAAACACTAACAAGCAGTAAGTTTGCACCAATTAGTTTTGATATTAGTAAAGAAGTAAAAGAGCGCCTATTAAGTGGCTTAGACTTTATTGGGGTAACCGAAACGCTAAACCCACAGATTGATGCGTTTGAAAAACAACTAGCAGCTGAGCGTTCTTGGCAGTAATTGTTTAACCTGTATATTGTGAAGTTACGTATTAAAAAGCACGGCAATTGCCGTGCTTTTTTGTGGGTAAATATTAGATGTGGTAGCTAAGGGTTAATGCCTAAAGTCAGCCATTAACGCAGGTATACCAGGCAACATGCCTACAATTGCCATTACAGTGGTAAGTAGCACAAACATAATAAGTGGGATTACCCAGCGGCTCATTTTGGTTAACTCAGCGCTGCGCTCTTTACAACCAATTAGCCCTAAGTTATCAAGTAGCATAGTAAGCGACCAACCAAAAGCCGGATTAACCAAGGTTGAGGCAAACACCACAATAGCGGCTGATTGCGTTGTTTTGCCTTCGCGTGTCATTTCCATACCAGCTTCAAGTAGCGGAATAAACACACCGACAATAAGCGCAACACAAAGCACAGGTTGCCAAATGGCTAAATCCATAGGGTAACCCCATAAACCAGCAATAATACAAAACACGGCTGTTAAAATGGCGCCAGCCGGAATAGGGCGCTTAGCAATAGCAGCAGGCACAATATAAGTACCCCAAGACGAGGCAAAGTTAGCACCACCGGCAAGTGAGCCAAATGTTTGTCTAACCGATGCGCTTAGCATGGTATCGTCGATATTCATTTGTACTTTTTCAGTACGTTGCGGGTAGCTTATTTTTTGAAATACTTGATGACCTAAAAAATCAGGTGACCACATAGCAACAGCGAGCACTGCAAACGGGAGTACAACAACAAAGCTTTCAAGCGTTGGCAGGCCAAGCATCCAACCTGTGTTTTCGCCCCACCAGTATGCTGGGTTCATATTTGGTAAACCCGGTGCAGTATGAAACTCAAAGGGTGCACCTAAAGCAAAAGCAACCACGCCACCAATAAGGCAGCTTAACGGCACGGCTAACCAACGCTTTTTAAAGTGCTCCAATAGCGCATACAATAAAATGGTGGCTAAAATAACAATAAACGCAATATGCGCCATATCAATGGCTTCAGCCCAAGCAAACAGCTTTTTAACTTGCGAAATAGTACCAATAAAGCCTAAATAAATGAGCAACCCGCCACACACACCTTTACTGGTTAGGCGCGCGAGCATACTTCCTCCCTTGGTTATGGCCAAAATAAAACCAAAGGCACCAATGAGTAAACCAAACGCCATAGGGTGACCGCCAGCAGCAACAACAATAGGAATTAACGGAATAAGCGGGCCGTGAGTACCAGCTAAGTTGGCTGTTGGTAAAATAAAGCCTGAGAATAAGATGATAAAAATAGAAACAATGAGTAATTCGTAGCGCACGTTTTCTAAAACAAATGCATCGCTTAAACCAAGAGGCGCTGCAAATGTAGCTGCAATAGCCCCCACCATAACGACTTTACCAATAGTACCCGCCATTGCTGGAATGGTGTCTTCAAATTCAAATCGGTAATCTCTAAACGGTAAATTAGGACGCCAGCGTTTAGGCTGCATAATTTGTAATTCATGTTCGAGATACTCGTCGCGAGTATTAAACTCAGAGCTGGGTTTATGAAGCTGCTCGTAGCTTTGAGCATCCTTGTGCGTGTTTGATGGTGCATCACCGGGTGGTGTAGTTTGCATGCGTTCTCCTGCAACATTGTTGCTTAATCAAATAAATACGGCTTTTGTTAAAGCAAATGAATATTGAACATGCAGGGTAGATCAGCTTTTAGGCTGCTATGTATAGGCAAAAGGTCGTGCATGGTTGTTTTTAATACAGTTAATTTAAAAACTGCTTTACGTTAAAAATTATGAAATTACAGAAGGTGATTAAAAGTTGTTATAAATCAAAATCTTGAATGTGATATTAAGGAGGCGGAGAACTATTTACCGAATTGTATCGTGTTAATGGCAGGTTATTATCCTTTAGTCTTAGTGGTTGTTAAAGCCGTTTTATTTCAAGCTATTTGTTTGCAGGAGCCGCTAATTTCGTTTTATTTGTGGTGAAATAATACTTCTGTTACTTTCTGATTGTTAATATCAACAATAAAGAATAGAGATGCAACTCAACTCCCCTAAATCAATTGGTATTTTACTTGGTACGCTTTACGGCATATTTATGCGGCTATTTGTAGAGCTAGTCAATGCTTATAATTTAGGTAGCTTAGTCTCTATATCATTTATGTTTTTAGTGCCTGTTGCTATTGGCTATATTCGTATTCACTTTGAGTACAATGAATCAAAAGCATTAACTAAAAGGCAAATGGTGACGATTGCTTGGCAGCCTATTTTTGTTTTTTTATTTGTAAGTGTAATTACTTTACTTGAAGGCAGTATTTGTGTGGCTATGGCTTTGCCTGCTTTTATGTTTTTTGCCAGCATTGGTGGATTACTTGCGGGTTTTGTTAGAAAGCGTGAAATAAAAAAAGCGAATAGTTCTTTATTATCAATCGCGTTGTTACCTATATTGCTCTCACCTATTGAAGTTAATTTTTTAAATTTATCAAAAACATACGAAGTAACAAATTCAATAACTATTAACGCACCCATCAATGCTGTGTGGCAACAGTTAGCTAATGTGAGTGATATAAAACCACAGGAAGTGCCTTTTTCACTCACTCAATTAATTGGTGTACCAAAGCCATTAAAGGCAAGTATGAATGCAAGCGGTATAGGCGCTGTTCGCACAAGTACTTGGCAAAAAGGCGTTGTGTTTAAAGAAGTTATTACGGATTGGCAACCAAATAAACAGATGCTTTATAGATTTGACATAGACCCTGATGCTATCCCCGATGACGCACTCGATAAACACGTGAAACTTGGCGGTGAATACTTTTCTCCACTTTATGGAGGCTATCAGCTAAGTGAAGATAAAAGCGGCAATACAATTCTAACGTTAACAACTACCGTTCAAGATAATACAAACTTTGGTATTTATTCACGAATATGGGGAGAGGTGATATTTCAAGATTTTCATCATTCACTTTTAACGTTGATGAAAAATAGAGCTGAAAAGTCACTTATCGCAGTTGTTTCTTATAACTAGCTTAAACCATCATATCTCTAAAAATACTACACGCTAAAAGGTAAAGCCTTTGCAATTGCAAAGGCTTTTGTTTTAACTGCTAACTTTTACCAAATCATTTCTACAAATTCAGGGTGGTCGATATACGGGTTACGATTACCTTGAAACTCAAACGCTGCTTGGTTGCGGTCAAGTTCCATTTGGCTTACAGGATCGCTGTTATGCCAGTTAAGCAGCATGGCTACAACCCAGCTTTCAAACACTTGATTGCTTGAACCATTAAGTACAGCATTACTTGAGGACGTCTTTGATTGCCAAGCGCCTATTACATTTTCGTAGCGCGTTGCCATGTAAAAATAAGCGCGAGCAAAGTCACCTTTAAATTCGTCAATTGGCTCAAATACAGTACCAGAGTAATTTAATGAACTTGCGGCAGAACCTAATTTACTTCCGTTAGTTGATGTAAATGAAGCGCTTGCTACTTCACCAAATGGGAAATTACTACGTTTTGAGTTTACATAACCGTCGGTTGCGTAAATATGATGCACATCTGAGTTCATTGGCTCAATAGTGCCGCCAAACCAGCTTTTAGGGAATGAATGCTCACGGTTGTAACAGCCGCCTTCTCCACTATAGTTACCACATTGATCGCTCACAGCAGTATAATTGTAGCTATCTGAACCGTTTGGTTTTTCGCTATACATATCTAAAATGCTGTTATCGTTTTCAAAGTATTGATCACGTGCTGATGAGTCGTAAAAATTCCAAATAGCCGAGTAACCCTGTGCATTATGATCTTTAATAATATTATAAAGCTCAGTTTTTAGTGTATAACCCGATAACCCTTGAGCAGTAACATAGTAGCCTGTGGGTGTTGGATTAGTCCCGCCGCCATCACCAGAGCCACCGCCTAAAGTAAATGCTGTACTGTCGGTGTTACTAAAACTTGCACCACTTGCAAGTGTGGTAGAGCCTTGCTTAAGTGCATAACTGCCACTACCTGTTGAACAACACATGCCATCGCCGTAGCTGTCGCTAATAACTAGTACGTATGTACCATCAGTTAGGCATATTTGTTCATCATATTGTGTGTTTGATGCGTAACCACTGCCGTTAGCGATTGCGCTACCTTGATTGTTATTTACGGCCCAGCTAGTTTCGCTGCCGTAATTATCGGTATTAAGCGTTAGGGTAAGGCTATTGTCGGTACAACTTGTTGATGCGCTGCCACCAACGTTTGGTAAAAAGTTATCTACGTATACGGTTTCGCTGCCATCAAATCCACTTACATCGTAAAACCTAAGTCCAACACTAATTGTTTTATCACTGCTTGCTGTATAGCTATGGCTAATTGTTTGCCATTGGTTAGTTTGTGCCTGATTTGAATAGCCTTGGTAGCCGTCCACATATAAGCGCGCCTTAATTTTACCTTCGGTATGGTAAACATCAGCCGAAAAGTTATAGGTTTTACCTGCTTCTACAGTAACTTGTTGTAATAAATCGGTGTTACTTTGCGACCCTGTAGTTACATTTACAGCAGCAGAGCTACTGCCACTTTTAACTGTGCTGGTGGATTGTGAAAGGCTAATTCCGCCATCTATTGTTGTCCATGCATCAGGTGTATTACCTGACCATTGCTCAAAGCCGCCATTAGTTACATTGGCCATTACAGGTAATGAGCCCAGTAACAAAGCGGTACTAATTAATTTGTTTTTATATTTCCCGTGTAACATGATTGTTCCTATTTTTACTTTGAAAGTAAAATATACCCTACATTAGTTTGGTTGCAAAATTGTTAATTTAAAATGCAGTAAAAGGCAATAATTACTCTTTAAACTGTTTTTGAAGGTATTTTTATAAATTAATAACTAAATGGAATATCAAAGCAGATTCTATTCTTTTTTTATCTATGCTTAGCCCGTTATCCTGCATACTTAGAAAACCTCAACAGATACACTCTGGATGAGGTAAAACTCATTTTTAACAATACACAAAGTGTGTTGTGTTTAATTTTCAGGGTTATGGGGAATCGATTCATGTTGTTAGGTCAACTAAATGCTGCGGCAAGCCCGCTATCGCAAGATCAAGTACAAAAGCTGCAAGGTTTAGTGGCTGAGCTTAATCCAATTCAACAAGCATGGGTAAGTGGTTACTTAGCCGCTAATGCTAACTCAGCTGCATTAGGTGCTCCTACTGCTGGCGTACCGGCTGCAGGAGATGCTGCAGCGCTAACTATTTTATATGGTTCGCAAACGGGTAACGCAAAAGGCGTAGCAAGCAAAATGAAAGAGCAGGCTGAGTCGCGCGGCTTAGCGGTTAAATTGGTTAGCATGTCAGATTACAAACCAACAGCCCTGAAAAAAGAAAAGTTTTTAACCATCGTTGTATCTACTTACGGTGAAGGTGAGCCACCAGAAGACGCAGAAACACTCTATGAATTTTTAGCAACTAAAAAAGCACCAAAACTAGACGATGTAAAAATAGCCGTTATTGGTTTAGGTGATTCTAGCTATGAGTTTTTCTGCCAAACAGCAAAAGACTTTGAAGAGCGTTTAAATAAACTAGGTGCACAGACCATATATCAACGTGCTGATTTAGATGTAGATTATGAAGAAGAAGCTGCAACATGGATTGCGGGCGCAATTGACGCATTCGAACCTGATTTAAAAGCGCAACAAGAGGCCGCTGGTGGTCAAGTTGTATCAATGCCATTTGGCGCACCAACTTCTGCAGCAAGCCAATATACAAAACAAAATCCATTTGAAGCAGAGCTATTAACTGTTCAAAAAATTACCGGTCGCGACTCAACTAAAGATGTACGCCATGTTGAAATTTCGCTTGAAGGTTCTGACATTACTTACACGCCAGGTGATTCATTAGGTGTGTACTTTTTAAATGACGATGTATTAGTTGATGAAGTACTTACACTTACTCAAATAGATGCAACAAGCATTGTAAAAGTAGGTGATGAAGAGCTAAGCGTACGCGATGCACTTATTGAAAAACTAGAGCTGACTCAGTCATACCCTGGTTTTGTAGAAAAATATGCAACTGCTACGGGCACGCCAGAGCTGCTTAAACTAGTTGAAGATAAAACTGCAATGCGCGCATACATTGAGCCTCGTCAAATATTTGATGTGATTCGCCAAAACCCAGCAAAGCTTGATGCGCAAACATTAGTAGATTGCTTACGTAAACTACAAGCGCGTTTGTACTCAATTGCATCTAGCCAAAGCGAAGTTGAAGACGAAGTACATTTAACACTAGGTCTAGTGCAGTTTGATGCATTTGATAGCGAGCATTTAGGTGGCTGTACTGGTTACTTAACTCGTCGTGCTGAAGAAGGTTGTAAAGTTAAAGTATTTAGCGAACACAACGATAATTTCCGCCTACCAACAAACGATGATACACCTGTGATCATGGTTGGCCCAGGTACCGGTATTGCGCCGTTCCGTGCATTTTTACAAGAGCGTGATTCGCGTGAAGCACAAGGCAAAAACTGGTTGTTTTTTGGTAACCCACATTTTACTCAAGATTTTTTATACCAAGTAGAAATACAGGGTTATTTAAAATCGGGTTTACTCAACAAAGTAGATGTAGCATTTAGCCGCGACCAAGCCGAAAAAGTATACGTACAAGACAAATTACGCAGTAACAGTCAAGACGTGTTTGAATGGTTAGAAGCTGGCGCTCACTTTTATATTTGTGGCGATGCAAATCGTATGGCAAAAGATGTACACAACGCCTTGCTTGATATCGTTAAAGAAAACACAGGTAAGAGTAACGAAGACGCAGAGCAATACTTAAAAGATTTGCGTAGCGCAAACCGCTATCAGAAAGACGTGTATTAATCACGTTTCTTATTTTATTTAACAGCTAACAGCCGTCACTGTAACAAATTTAGGATTTAAAATGAGCGAACAAGATAAAAACGTAAAACTTTCTGATAACGAACGTTTGAAAAGAGAAAGTAACTTTTTACGTGGCACCATAGAAAAAGATTTAAAAGATGAAATTACTGGTGGTTTTACTGCCGACAACTTTCAGCTAATTCGTTTTCATGGCATGTACCAACAAGATGACCGCGATATACGTGGTGAGCGTGCTAAGCAAAAGCTAGAGCCGCTACATAATGTAATGTTACGTGCACGTATGCCTGGCGGTATTATTAAGCCAGAGCAGTGGCTAGCAATCGATAAGTTTGCAGATGACAAAACAAGCTACGGCAGTATTCGTTTAACAACGCGTCAAACGTTTCAGTTTCATGGTGTATTAAAGCCTAATATTAAAGGCATGCACCAAATGCTTGATAGCGTAGGTATAGACTCTATTGCTACAGCGGGTGACGTTAACCGTAATGTGCTTTGTACTACTAACCCAGTTGAGTCTGAGTTACATCAAGAAGCTTACGACTGGGCTGCAAAAATTTCTGAGCATTTATTACCAAAAACGAAAGCGTATGCCGAAATTTGGTTAAATGGCGAAAAAGCAGAAACCACAGAAGAGCCAATTTTAGGGTCTAATTACTTGCCGCGTAAATTTAAAACAACGGTAACTATTCCACCTAACAACGAAGTTGATGTGCATGCGAATGACTTAAACTTTGTGGCAATTGCTGATAACGGCAAACTTGTTGGTTTTAACGTATTAGTGGGCGGTGGCCTTGCAATGACGCACGGCGATACCGCAACTTATCCGCGTAAGGCTGATGACTTTGGCTTTATTACGCTAGAAGATACCTTAAAAATTGCAGAGCATGTCGTATCTGTGCAGCGCGATTGGGGTAATCGTTCAAACCGTAAAAATGCAAAAACCAAATACACACTAGACCGTGTAGGTGTTGATGTATTTAAAGCAGAAGTAGAAAAACGCTCAGGCGTTACGTTTGCACCAAGCCGTCCGTTTGAGTTTACTCATCGAGGGGATCGCATTGGTTGGGTTGAAGGCATTGATGGTAAGCATCACTTAACGCTATTTATTCAAAGTGGTCGTATTTTAGACTACCCAGACAAGCCGCTTAAAACAGGGTGTCGTAAAATCGCTGAAGTTCACCAAGGTGACATGCGTATGACGGCAAACCAAAACTTAATTATTGCGGGTGTACCTGCAGATCAAAAAGCCGTGATTGAAGAGATTGCACGTAGCCACGGCTTAATTGATGACAAAGATTCGCAGCAACGTAAAAACTCTATGGCGTGTGTTTCACTGCCAACGTGCCCACTTGCAATGGCCGAAGCAGAGCGTTACTTACCAAGCCTAGTTGAAAAAACTGAAGCATTACTTGCTAAGCACGGTATACCAGATGACAGCATTATTATGCGCGTTGTTGGTTGCCCGAACGGCTGTGGCCGCGCAATGCTAGCCGAAGCTGGTTTAGTAGGTAAAGGCCCAGGTAAGTACAACGTTTACTTAGGTGGTAATTTAGAGGGGACACGTATTCCTAAATTGTACCTTGAGAACGTAGGCGAAGACGTTTACCTAGAAGCATTTGATAAGCTAATTGGCCAATGGGCAAGCGAGCGCAATGACGGTGAGTGTTTTGGTGACTTTGTTATACGCAAAGGCATTGTTGCTGAAGTAAAAGTATCAGTAACCGATTTTCACGCTTAATTAAATACCAGCGCTTTGGCGCTGGTGAGGTTTGGAATTTACCATGAGTGAATTTAAAAACATTTTACAGCTAGATAAACAAAGCCAGACGGCTATGTTAGCTGATGCTAATGGTTTACTAGCGAATATGAGCGCAGAACAGCGCGTTGCATGGGCGCTTGATAACTTGCCTAATACGGCTTTTTTATCATCTAGCTTTGGTATTCAAGCGGCAGTAATGCTGCATTTAATGACCTCACAACGTCCAGATATTCCTGTTGTATTAACCGATACCGGCTATTTATTTCCTGAAACGTATCAGTTTATTGAGCAAATGAGTGAGCGTTTATCACTTAACTTAAAGGTGTATAGAGCGCCGCTTAGCCCAGCATGGCAAGAGGCTAAATTTGGTAAACTATGGGAGCAAGGCGAAGACGGCATTAAGCAATATAATCAGCTTAATAAAGTAGAGCCGATGACCCGTGCGTTAAAAGAAATAGGAGCAGGCACGTGGTTTAGTGGTCTGCGCCGCGATCAATCATCTACACGTGCTGATAAACAGTTTGTAGAAATTAGCCGTGGTACCGTTAAAGTGTACCCGATTATTGAATGGTCTAACCGCGACGTGTATCAGTATCTTACTAAGCACGATTTACCTTACCACCCATTATGGGAGCAAGGTTATGTGTCGATGGGTGACGTACATACAACACGTAAGTTAGAACCAGGAATGACTGAGGAAGAAACCCGCTTTTTTGGTTTAAACCGAGAATGTGGACTACACATGGATGGTGATGGTATTTAACGCCACTACAGTGTAGTTAAATTGCAAATAAAAACGCAGCTTCGGCTGCGTTTTTATTTTTTTATTAGGGTACAAAAAATTGCCTAATTAAGTATTTTTTATTAGACTCAAGGCATTAAAGGATTAATTAAAGCAGGAACGCTATGAAATACTTTACCTACTTAGCTATATCAATCATGGCTATTGCAGTCATCTCTTTGTTTTATATAAAAAAGCCCGATGGTCAAACATGGCTTTCTGCATCATCAATTAGCAGTGAATCTCAGCAAATTAAAGAAAAAATGGTCGCGCTATCTAGCAATACTTTGGACCAAGCAGTGCAGGGCGTTAAGCAAGCTGGCGATAAAATTGCGAGCAGTATTTCTGATGAACCAATGCCTGAAAGTACCACCTCAAGCAGCAAAATTTTTAAGTGGCAAGATGAAACAGGCCAATGGCACTTTTCTGATACACCTAACCCGCATGCAAAAAGTATTGAAGTAAAACTCGATCCTAAAGATATTACTGTTATTGCAGCAGAAGACACGTCTATTTTAAATACCTCTCCAAGTACAAATACAATGTCGGCTGCACCAGAGGGGATCAGTATTTTGAACCCAGACTCTGTTAAAAAGCTATTTAATGATGCCGAAAATGTAAAAGACAAACTAGAAAAACGTAATAAAGAAATTAATAATTTAAGTGCACTCTAATTATTTAGAGTGCGTGCTTTTATGGTTTTTTAAATAACGTTTTTCGGCTTCCATCAATAATACGGTTAAATATATTTTAGTGGGAAGTGACAGCAGCACGCCTACAGCAATGCATGCCGCGGCTATAATTATTCCTTTAATACCATGATTAACAGTGAAGTAACTCGACACAATTAAAGTATGGCCAGTAACAATAAGGCACAACCCAAGCACTATTGATGTTTTAAGTAGCCTAACTATCATTGTTTGCGACATAGTTACCTCACTAAGAGTAGGCCTAGGGCCTGTTTATCTTTCGAGGTTAAATTTGCAGCAGTGTGTTTAGTATTTAGGCAAGGCAGAGCCTATGTAGTGTGGTTATTCCCCATGAATAGGCGATAACGTGGAATAAATGCCAAACATGCGCTGCCCGAAGGGTTCTGCCTAGGGGCTATTTACTCTTTGTTGCTCGGTTTTTACTTAGCCCACTAGGTTACAAACCTCATGCCGCGATTAAATAGCCCCTAGGTTGAACAAATTTTAATCCTGAAAGGTCAACAGGCCCTAGTGTAGGCAAGCTTTAAATGCTTAGCATTGATTTAAGACAACAAACAGCACACATAAAAAAGCCCAGCTTATTACTAAACTGGGCTTTTAAATGTATTAACTACTGTTTTTATTAGTCGAGCATATTACGCAGTACATATTGTAAAATACCGCCGTGTTTGTAGTAATCCCACTCTTTAGGGGTATCAATACGTACATCAGCACTCAAGGTTACTTTTTTACCTTCGGCATTTGTAGCAATAACGGTTACTTCATCGGTTTTATCGTACAGGCCATCAATATCAAATTGTTCTTGCCCTGTTAACCCATGTGACTCGTAGCTTTCACCTTCTTTAAATTGCAGAGGTAATACACCCATACCAATTAAGTTAGAGCGATGAATTCGCTCATAGCTTTGTGCTACAACCGCTTTAACGCCTAGTAAAAGTGAGCCTTTGGCCGCCCAGTCACGAGATGAACCCGTACCGTATTCTTTACCCGCTAAAATAATGAGAGGCGTATTATTTTTTTGATACTCCATAGCTGCATCGTAAATGCTTGCTAAATCGTTTTCTGGTTGTGTACGTGTTACACCGCCCTCAGTACCCGGGGCAAGTAAGTTTTTAAGACGTACATTGGCAAACGTGCCGCGCATCATTACTTCGTGATTACCACGGCGTGAGCCATACGAGTTAAATTGCGATTTTTCTACACCTTTCTCTTGCAAGTATAAACCTGCTGGCGCTTCTGCTTTAATAGCACCTGCTGGAGAAATATGGTCAGTAGTTACTGAATCCCCAAGCTTAGCTAAACAACGTGCGCCCTCAATCGTTGGAATACCCGGAGGTTCTACTTTCATACCATCAAAAAATGGTGCTTTTTTAATGTAGGTAGATGCGTCATCCCAATCATAAAGTTTGCCATCAGGTATTTGAATTTGCTGCCAGCGGCTATCGCCTTCGTAAACGTTAGCGTAGCTTTTTTCAAACATTTCTTTAGTTACTGTTTCTTTAACTAGGTCGCTCACTTCTTTAACGCTTGGCCAGATGTTTTTAAGGTAAATATCGTTACCATTAGCATCTTGCGCAATGGGTTCGTTGTATACGTCAATGTCGGTTCTGCCGGCAATGGCATAGGCTACAACAAGTGGAGGTGAGGCTAAAAAGTTCATTTTCACATCTTGGTGAATACGCCCTTCAAAGTTACGGTTACCCGATAAAATAGAGCTAACCACTAATTTATGCTTTTGAATCGCATCTGATATTTCAGTCGCTAGTGGACCTGAGTTGCCAATACACGTAGTACAGCCATAGCCTACCAAGTTAAATCCTAGGCTTTCTAGGTCGTCCATCAAGCCTGCTTTTTCTAGGTAGTCGGTAACTACTTTAGAGCCTGGTGCAAGGGATGTTTTAACCCAAGGTTTTACATTAATGCCTAATTGCTTCGCTTTTTTAGCGACTAAGCCTGCGGCTAAAATAACACTTGGATTAGAGGTATTGGTACAGCTGGTAATTGCGGCAATAACACAAGCGCCATCATTTAGCTCAAACTCTTGGCCTTTAAATTTAACTTTAGCGGCACCCATAAACTGTGCTTCGTCTACTGGCTCATCTGGATTTGTTGTTGGGCCTTCACTTTCAATACGAGCTTGCTCTTCATCGCTTTTATCGCGACGAGCCATACGCTCATCTTGAAAGCCTTTTAAATGCTCGCCAATTACTTCACCCGCTTTATTTAGGGCAATTCTGTCTTGTGGACGTTTAGGGCCTGCAAGGCTTGGTACAACATCGTCTAATTTAAGTTCGAGTGTATCGGTGTAGCTTGCTTCGTCGCCATCGTTACGCCATAAACCTTGGTGTTTAGCATAATCTTCAATTACCTTTAGGTGTTTTTCGTCGCGGTTTGTTAAGCGAAGGTAGTTGATGGTTTCATCATCAATCGGGAAAATACCACACGTAGCGCCGTATTCTGGTGCCATATTCGCTATGGTTGCTCTATCGGCAAGTGGTAGGTCGGCAAGGCCGTCACCATAAAACTCTACAAATTTACCCACTACACCATGGTTACGCAGTATTTCGGTTACCGTTAATACTAAATCGGTTGCGGTTGTGCCTTCAGGTAATCTGCCGCTAAGCTTCATACCAACTACTTGTGGAATCAATAAACTAATTGGCTGACCAAGCATAGCCGCTTCGGCTTCAATACCGCCTACGCCCCAACCAAGTACACCTAAGCCATTAATCATGGTTGTATGAGAGTCGGTACCGACGAGAGTGTCTGGGTAAGCGAATTTTTTGCCATCGCGCTCTTCATCAAAAACAACACGGGCTAAATACTCTAAATTCACTTGGTGAACAATACCGGTTGCAGGTGGCACTACTTTTAAATTATCAAAAGCGGTTTGTCCCCAGCGTAAAAATTCGTAACGTTCTTTATTTCGGTCATATTCAAGCTTGGCATTTAAATCAAATGCACCATCATTACCATAACCATCTACTTGTACCGAATGGTCAATAACAAGTTCAGCTGGCGATAACGGGTTTATTTTTGCAGGATCGCCACCTAGTTTTTCCATTGCATCACGCATCGCGGCTAAATCAACAATAGCGGGTACACCGGTGAAATCTTGCATAACTACGCGAGCTGGAGTAAAGGCAACTTCAGATGCAGGTTTTGCTTGAGGATCCCAATTAAGGAGGGCTTGAATGTCTTGTTCTTTAATATTTGCGCCGTCTTCGTTTCGAAGAAGGTTTTCAAGTAATACTTTTAAGGAGAAGGGCAATCGTTTCGCTTTGTCGCCAAGTCCTTTTAGAGAATGAATATGATATTGCTCACCGTTTATTGTGAGCTGATGTTGGGTATCGAAACTATTATTCATTATTTGCCCCTTTATGAATTATAAAAATATTTTGAAGAGTGACCTCTGTAGTACTTGAGTTGCAAAGTGCATACCAATGTAAAAAGCCGTCTTTAGAGAACGAATTTTATACAATTATTATAGTAGAGATGATGCTGAAAAATTTAATTTCAAGAGATGATTTGAAAGACGAGGTAAGGTCAAAAGTTATTTTGACCTTTATTAATTACTGTAACCAACCTTGTTGCTTAGCTTTAATACTTAAATAAAGTAGAGCAATGGCAATTATGATTACAAAAACAGGCATAAATACAGCACTTGCGCCAAGCAGCTCAATACTGTTTATAACTACAAAGTTATAGTACTGCTGTAGTAAAATAGCACCGAGCGACAGTGCAAAAGTAGGTATTGCAAGAGAATTTTTAGTAAGTAGAAACAGACAACCCAAAGTGCTTCCAAATACAGCTATAGCAAAGGCAATAGTTGACCAAATAGGAACGTTAGAGTAGGCAGCTTGTTGATCTAGAGGAAGTTTACCTATCATTTCGGGTGTCATCATCATGTGCATTGCAAATGCAATAACGCCAAGTAAGTTCCATACAAGTGCCGCCCATACAGCGGGTTTAAACCAGGTGGCTGGTGTGTTTTGTGACATATTATTACCTTGTTTTTATTATTATTAGCTAGGTAATTAAAGAGCAAAAAGGCCAACTATACAAGGTGGCCTTTTTATATAAAAAGAGGTTTTTTAAATACTTAACCAAATGAAATAGGACGACGACCTGTTTTATCGTCAACTTTTGGCTTTTTAGTGCGCTTGCGCTTAGCTTTAGCTGGCTGATTTATTGGTTGTGGTGCAGCTTGCTTTGATTCTGCTTGAGGTTGTGCCGCAGGTTTTTCTGCAGGAACTGCATCTTCACTTAACGCAAGTTGAAAAAACTCACCATCGAATTCTAGTACATCGCCACTGTATAATTTTTTCCGCTTTATTGTACAAATTTCATGGTTAACACCCACATAGCCTTCAGTGATTAGGTTTTTAGCTTGGCCGCCACCTTCAACTAAGTTTAATACTTTTAATAATTTACAAAGCTCAATCGGCTCTTCTTCTAACTCTATTTCTATATATTCTTCGTTCATATTTGCTCTCGGTGGGGTAACGCACAGGCTTTAGTATAAAGGCTTACAGCGACTTTTGCACCAAAGCAAGTAACTTTAGATAGCTGTAATACACAATTAGTTATGAAAGTTTTTAGGTATTTTATCTGTCTTTAAAAAAACTGAAGCAATTAAAAGTTAAGCTTCGTTGCAATCTTTTTTACGTATGGCTCGCTAATTGCTAAAACTCTGGCGGATTAATCAATGTGTAATGAATACATATAAAACGGAGTAGAAAATGGGCGTAAGATTAGCAATGAAAAAAGAGCTAATGGGCTTAGATAATTCAGATATGTTGACCGCAGATGATGTTAGGTCACATCTTACTAATCAAGTAAAAGAGCAAAAGGAAAATGCTGAACGTGGTTTTTCTGTGATTTCAAAATTTAACGATCACCATAGTCGTTTAGTGAGTGGCGATATGAAAAAAAAATCGGTACTTGAATTTCAACGCCATCGTTTATTTAAAGAAGTTTTATACACCCGTAAAAGTGTTGATGCGTGGTTAGATAGCCAAACAAATTAAATTGCTATAAATAGTTACCTTTAATAGACTACAATTGTAATTTAAAAGGGTAACTATGAAAAATGGAATTTTAATATGTGTGTTGGCATTACTATTAGCTGCGTGCCAACAACCTACCGTGTATGTATTTAGTGAAAACTTGCAAGATGAACAGCGCAACCAGCTCGATGCTGCGCTAAAAGCACAATCGCTCTCTTATGAATATGTAGAGCTGGCAATCCCACCTGACTTTGGTGAAGCCACATTACTCTTATCAAGTGATAAGATTTATTCTAAAGAAACTGAGCAACTTGCGGCTATAATGCAGGGGCTAGGTTACGAGCCACAAGTTAACTATACAACGCGTTCAAATCATTTTTATGGTGATGGCAACATAGGTTTTTATTTAAAAAATGTAGTGGCGGGTACAACCTTTGTTATGCCTAAAAGGTTACGAACAACTCAATGCAGCGAAGACAAGTACAATGATTTACTTGTCACATTTACAGATAAATATGCTGACTTTACCTTACCCAGTGGCGCTGTTGTAAGGTTAGGTTGGGAGTTTTTATACGGTTACGTTGTCATTTATTACAAAAATTATTCGCAAACATACAGCCACTCGCAACCACTTGTAAATACCCCCTTTGGTGCCAAGCCTTCAGATACTTACACTTTTACTGCGCACGTTAATAAGCCCAGTTGGCTTGATTGCTCATTGCAAATTGTTTATATGGATTGAGTGATAGAGTTAACCGTGAGTTTCTATATGTTCACTAAGTTTTGCAATACGCAAACTCATACCTTCTATAATTCGGTCTTTAATTTTTTCACGGATAACATTAGGTAAGCGGGTGAGTGCTTCAGGGGTAATAGCAAGAACTATGCTGTCGGTTTTGGCGCGTGCGCTAGTGCTGCGCTCTCGGTTATTTATAAAAGCGCCTTCACCTATAAATTCACCTGGCTCTATAGTACCAAGTTCTAGCAAATGATTATGTTTAAATACTAATAGCGCGCCGCTAAGTACAATATATAAGCGCTTGTCGTTATCGTATTGCTTAAATAAAAACTGATGCTGGCTTACTAAATATAACAGGCCGAACGACTCCAATAAGACTTGGCGCTCGCTGAGCGTAAATTCCTTAAAAAAGTGCAGCCTGTTTATAATTTCCATTTGTTTGAATAATGGAATATGTTCGATTAGCTTCATCAATAACCAAATGTGTTAAAAGCGTTTAATCAGCTAATATTGCGCTCTTTTAATTTTCGGGTCAACGTGTTGCGTCCCCAACCAATTTTTATAGCAGCATCTTGCTTATGACCAGAACAATTAGCCAGGGCGGTTTTAATTAAACGAGTTTCTAGCTGGGCTTGAATGTCAGGCCAAATATTTTCTTTGCCTTGTTTAAGCTCTTGATTAAGCCATTGCTGAAACGCATCTAGCCAATCACCTTCTTCTTGGGTTGGCGAAGCATCCAGAATCTCCGGCGGTAAGTCTTGCTCGCTTACAAGCTCACCGGGTGCCATAACTGTAAGCCAGCGACACGTGTTTTCTAATTGGCGCACATTGCCTGGCCAATTAAATAAACGTAATTGCTCAGTCGCTTTAGGGCTCAGCACTTTGCTTTCTACTTGTAGTTCTTTAGCACTTTTATGTAAAAAGTGCTGCGATAAGCTTTCTATATCTTCAGTGCGCTCTCGAAGAGCGGGTAAACGTAGGCGCACAACATTAAGACGATGAAATAAATCATCCCTAAACTTGCCCTGTTTAACTAAATCTTCAAGGTTTTGGTGAGTAGCCGCAATAATACGGACATCTACTTTTATACTTTGATGGCCACCAACGCGATAAAATTCACCATCGGCAAGTACGCGCAATAAACGTGTTTGCACATCAAGTGGCATATCACCAATTTCATCTAAAAACAGTGTGCCGCCATTGGCTTGCTCAAAACGACCTTTACGTACGCTATCTGCGCCCGTAAATGCGCCTTTTTCGTGGCCAAATAACTCTGACTCAACAAGCTCTTTTGGAATGGCTGCCATGTTAAGTGCAATAAATTGATTTTCTTTACGTGGACTATGATTGTGCAGCGCACTGGCGACAAGTTCTTTACCGGTACCCGATTCACCATTTATTAATACGCTCATGCTAGAAGCCGATAGTTTACCTATCGCTCTAAACACTTCTTGCATTGCGGGCGCTTCACCAATTATGTGAGCACTTTTTGGTGGGGCTTGCTTTCGTTTAGTTTTTTTAGTGGAGTTTGCTCTGCATGCGCTTTCGACGAGGGCTACTGCTTCGTTTAAATCAAACGGCTTAGCTAGGTATTCAAAAGCACCTTTTTGGAATGCATTAACTGCTGAGTCTAAATCAGAATGGGCGGTCATTATAATAACCGGCAACCCAGGGTTTTGCTCTGCGATAAGTTCAAGCAACGCCATACCATCCATGCCAGGCATTCTAACGTCAGAAACTAAAACAGTAGGTTGGCTAAACTTTAGTGCGCTTAGTACATCTTGCGCATTAGCAAAGCTCTCCGTGTTAAACCCTGAACGGGTTAGTGCCTTTTCAAGTACAAAGCGAATTGAGGCATCATCATCTACAAGCCAAACTGTTTTCATGCAAACTCCAAACATTAATCTGCAAAGGGCAGATAGATATTAAATTCAGTATGTCCAGGCCAGCTATCGCATTCTATATAGCCATCATGTTGATCTATCAGTGTTTGCGCTATTGAGAGTCCTAACCCAGAGCCACCTTCTTTATTGGTGATCATAGGATAGAACAGTGTTTCGCGTACACTGGGATCAATTCCTGGTCCGTTATCAGATATTTGGATCAACAAGGCTTTTTTAGGTGCTTTACCTGGGCGACGATGCTGATGATTAATGCGGGTTTTTATTGTTATTTCACCGCCATCTACAAGCGCCTGTTGGGCATTTCGAACAATGTTTAATACTACTTGCTGAACTTTGCCTTGATCAATGTATACATCAGGAATACTTGGGTCGTAATCTTTAACCAAGCTAATGTTAGAACAATTATCTAACGTACTTAGCCTTGCAACTGATTCAAGTGATTGATGTATGTTGCCATACGATTTTTGTGGAAGTTGATTGGGCCCCAAAAGCCTATCTACTAATTCACGTAATCGGTCGGCTTGCTCAATGATGAGCTCAGCACATTGATCTCTTTCTTGTTGATCAACCTCATACTGCAATAACTGCGCCGCTCCGCGAATCCCACCTAAAGGATTTTTAATTTCGTGCGCTAAGCCTCTAATTAGGTTTCGGGCAGCTTGGTATTGATGCATTTGATTAGACGCTTGGTCGTGCTTAATTTCGTCATCGGTTTGGCGCCACTCAAATAAAATATAAAGCGAGCCATTAAACTTAATTTGTCGTGTACTTACGGCTACTTTCGCATGGCGAGAATCGCTAAAAACCACGTCAGCTCTATGCTGCTGGCAATCTACACCTTCAACTAGTGAGTATTGTTTTATACGCTCTAAATCGATTGAATGGTAGTTAAAAAGGCTATCAAAAGGTTGATCTAATAGGCGTTTATTACCAAGGCCAAGCAGTTCACTGGTACTGTTATTGGCATATATTACAATAAAGTTTTTATCAAGTAATATGATAGCGGTTGTTTGATTTTGCCAAATGGCATCGAGTAGCTCAGGGCTAAAGTTTTTATTATTAATCATAGCTGCACCATTTTAGTGCGTTGATGTTTGCAAGCAAGTTATACGGTAAAATACACTGCTGCACGATTAGTAATACCCCAATTTAGTTACTTAGGCTTAGCCCTTTTCGGTGCATAAAAAATATACAGGGCTCGCTTGTAGCAATAACTTGGTTTTTACTATTAAAAAGCTTTAATTGTAGTGTGTGCTGACCACGTTCTACATCCCTTATTGCAAAGGTTGAGCTGTCACTGGCAGGGCCGTGTGCTTTACCATCAATAAAAAGTTGTATAGTAAAACCAGTTTCAAAGCGTGGTTTTATTCGGCTAGTAACATAAACAGTGCCGGTATTTTCACGAATAGTCTGGTTATGATCAGGTGAGGAAATGGCAATACTAAAGGCCGCTTGTTGAGGCTGGGGTTGCTCGTCAAAAATGTCAGTATTTGTTGCAGGCATATTAAGATCTTGGCTGGTAAGCTTTACCTCTTTAGCACCTTTATGAGGGGTGTCTGAGAACACTAATACGCCATTTTTATCTTTCCAAGCGTATATTTTTGTTTCACCGGCATAACTATAATTACTTAATCCTAAAGTAATTAATAGTAATAAAATCTTGTTATTCACTCTGCAGCCCTGCATTTTTATCGGTAACTTAACTTTAGTGGAGATTGACTAATTTTACCATTAAAAAAGCCCGCAAAGCGGGCTTGAGAACACACATATTTTTTAAAGCTTAATTAACAGCTGTAGTACATTTCAAACTCAACTGGGTGAGTTGTCATGTTAAGCTTTTCAACTTCTTTAGACTTAAGTTCGATGTAAGCATCGATTAAGTCGTCAGTGAATACGCCACCTTGAGTTAAGAATTCACGGTCTGCGCTAAGTGCAGATAGTGCTTCGTCAAGTGATGCTGCAACAGTTGGAATTTCTGCTGCTTCTTCAGCTGGTAAGTCGTATAAATCTTTATCCATAGCATCGCCAGGGTGGATCTTGTTTTTGATACCATCAAGGCCAGCCATAAGCATTGCTGAGAAAGCAAGGTATGGGTTAGCTGTTGGATCCGGGAAGCGTACTTCAATACGACGACCTTTTTCAGATGGAACCACTGGGATACGGATTGATGCAGAGCGGTTACGTGCAGAGTAAGCAAGCATAACTGGTGCTTCAAAACCTGGTACTAAACGTTTGTACGAGTTAGTAGATGCGTTTGCAAAAGCGTTAATTGCTTTAGCATGCTTAATGATACCGCCAATGTAGTAAAGTGCATCTTCAGAAAGACCGCCGTACTTATCGCCAGCAAAAAGGTTAACACCGTCTTTAGCTAAAGACTGGTGACAATGCATACCAGAACCGTTATCACCAACAACTGGCTTAGGCATAAACGTTGCTGTTTTACCATATAAGTGAGCCATGTTATGGATAACATATTTCATTTCTTGGATTTCATCCGCTTTTAATACCATTGTATTAAAGCGAGTAGCGATTTCGTTTTGACCTGCTGTTGCTACTTCGTGGTGATGTGCTTCTACTACTTGGCCCATTTCTTCTAGAACTAGACACGTAGCTGAACGCCAATCTTGGAAGTCATCAACAGGAGCAACTGGGAAGTAACCGCCTTTAACACCTGGACGGTGACCAGTGTTGCCATCTGCATATTCTTTATCTGAGTTCCAAGCAGCTTGCTTAGAATCAATTTTGTACATAGAACCAGACATATCTGATTTGTATTTAACATCGTCAAATACGAAGAACTCTGGCTCAGGGCCAAATAAAACAGTGTCTGCAATGCCTGTAGAACGCATGTAATCTTCAGCGCGCTTAGCTACAGAACGCGGGTCGCGCTCATAACCTTGTAATGTAGAAGGCTCTACTACGTCACAACGTAAAATTAATGTAGCTTCTTCAGTGAAAGGGTCTAGTTTGATTGACTCAGGAACTGGCATTAATACCATGTCTGATTCGTTTATGCCTTTCCAGCCTGCAATTGAAGAGCCGTCGAACATTTTACCGTCTTCAAAAAAGTCTTCATCAACTTGGTGATGAGGAATAGAAACATGCTGTTCTTTACCCTTAGTGTCAGTAAAGCGTAAATCAATGAACTTAACGTCATTTTCTTTAATAAAATCTAAAACCGATTGTGACATGTGTCCTCCAACTATTGGGTTTTGTTATTGCTGCATAATTGCTTTGATATTTACTAAGCTGTTTTTGTGCCATTATTGTAACTGGCTGTTTATAAATTAAAAAAATATCATTGCATCAAAATGGAATATATAAACGCACTGCTTTGGTGCGTAAATATTCCATTTCGGTGCAAAATTTACAGAGCGTAATTTGTTGTTAATTTAATCAGCTGGAATTAGCATAACCTAAATGCAAAAGAGTAACAAAAAGATCGGAAAAATAGTCAAAAAGAGGGTTTTTTGAAAAATAATTGAAATTTAATTCATATAATTGTCATATAAAAAACAGATACTTAGTAAAAGTATTGAGAAAGTTTTAAAATATGTATTGGATAAACTTTCATCCATGTCATTAATGAGGGATAATATGCGCCCTTTTAAATCCTATGCTGGGACATCTCGCGAAAGCGTGGATGAGTGCGTAGATCTTGCAGGATCATTGAGAATTTAATTTCTCTGAGTAAATATATGAGCATCGAAAAGTTAAGAAATATAGCGATTATCGCGCACGTTGACCACGGTAAAACAACTCTGGTTGACAAACTACTTGAGCAATCAGGTACATTAGAAACACGCGGCGGTAACGAAGAGCGCGTGATGGACTCAAACGACATTGAGAAAGAACGTGGTATTACCATTTTGGCTAAAAACACAGCCATTTCTTGGAACGACTACCATATCAATATCGTAGATACCCCGGGACACGCCGATTTCGGTGGTGAAGTTGAACGCGTACTTTCGATGGCTGACTCAGTATTATTACTTGTTGATGCTCAAGAAGGTCCAATGCCACAAACGCGTTTCGTTACGCAAAAGGCATTCGCGCAAGGCTTAAAGCCAATCGTAGTTATCAATAAAATTGATAAGCCAGGTTCACGTCCTGATTGGGTTATGGATCAAATCTTTGATTTATTCGATAATCTTGGCGCAACTGACGAACAGTTAGACTTTAAAGTAATCTACGCTTCAGCTATCAACGGCTGGGCAACGCTAGATTTAGACGAGCCATCTGAAAACATGGAACCTATGTTCAAGATGATCGTTGAAGAAGTATCACCACCGGATGCAGATCCTGAAGGTGACTTCCAAATGCAAATTTCTCAACTAGATTACAACTCTTATGTTGGTGTAGTTGGTATTGGTCGTATTAAACGTGGTTCTGTTGCTCCTAACCAACAAGTTACTATTATCAGTGCTGATGGCACTACACGTAATGGCAAAATTGGCGCAGTACAAAGCTACCTAGGTCTTGAACGTATCGAAACTGATAGAGCTTACGCTGGTAACATCGTAACTGTAACAGGTATTGGTGAGCTTAAGATTTCTGACACAGTTTGTTTCCCAGGAAACGTTGAAGCATTACCACCACTAAGTGTTGATGAGCCAACTGTAACAATGACATTCTCTGTAAATAACTCACCTTTCTGTGGTAAAGAAGGTAAGTTTGTAACGTCACGTAACATCCGTGAGCGTTTAGACAAAGAATTAGTACACAACGTAGCACTTCGCGTTGAAGATACTGCTAGCCCAGATAGCTTCCGTGTTTCTGGTCGTGGTGAATTACACCTAGGTATCTTAATCGAAAACATGCGTCGTGAAGGTTACGAGCTTTCAGTTTCTCGTCCAGAAGTTATCTTACGTACTGTTGATGGCGTTCTAGAAGAACCGTTTGAAACAGTAACTATTGACTGTCAAGACGAGCACCAGGGTTCTGTTATGGAACAAGTTGGCCTACGTAAAGGTGAACTTACTAACATGACTCCAGATGGCAAAGGCCGTATGCGTTTAGATTTCATGATCCCTAGCCGTGGTTTAATTGGTTTCCAAACTGATTTCATGACGCTTACTTCGGGTTCTGGTCTTATGTACCATACGTTCGATCATTACGGTCCTCACAAAGGTGGCGACATCGGTGTTCGTAAGAACGGCGTAATGATTGCAAACGCAACGGGTAAAGCACTTACTAACGCATTATTCAACTTACAAGAACGCGGCCGTTTATTCATCGGTCACGGTGTTGAAGTATACGAAGGTATGGTTATCGGTATTCATAACCGTGATAACGACCTTACAGTTAACGCCCTTAAAGGCAAGCAGTTAACTAACGTACGTGCATCTGGTACTGATGAAGCGCAAACGCTTTCTCCACACCTTAACTACTCACTTGAGCAAGCGCTTGAGTTCATCGATGATGACGAGCTAGTTGAAGTTACTCCACTAAACATTCGTATCCGTAAGCGCCACCTTACTGAAAACGAACGTAAACGTGCGGGTCGTGCACCTAAGTCATAATCTATTAATTTAGAATAATGATTTTAAAAGCCGCTGTATTGAAAAATACAGCGGCTTTTTTGTGCTTGAGAAAACATCTCGAAGCTTTAAAGTCAATGCAACTATTTGTAGGAAGATTAGAATCGCTGTTAGAAATAAAGTACTATTTCTAGGGATACACTGCTAAATTACTATGGGAGTTATTATGGAATTTGATGAAATTGTTTTAGGTGATAGAACTATTGCAGGTTTTAAATCTGATTTTGAGATTGACGTAATTCAGATTTTGAAACATTTAAATACTTGTGAGACCGCTTTCAAAAATTTCATGCTTACAAATGAGAATCCTAAATTTAAGTGGGTTCAAGAATATGTATTCTTGTCTTTAGAGACTTCTGTTACTTCATTGAGATTATTAGCCGAAGGTCATATTAATGCCGCTGGTAATACTATGAGAATATCTTACGAATCTCTCTGCATGTCTATCTTACTTTCATCCCCAGTAAGGTTAAAAGTTGGTCGTGGCAAACAACAAAAAGAAATAGATTTTTATTCTGGCTATTTAAATAAAGATGCCTTCACTAAGGCGCACCTATCAATTGATTTAGTAGTAAGGAATGCAAGTGTGTTAGGCATTACATCGGGAAAAGATTGGCTCAAACAAGCCAAAGATTTTTATAATGGTTATAGCCATGCTTCTGAAATGGTATTTTCTTCTTTATTACTTAAGTCCGGTAAATCGATTATAGGTGGTGGTTATAATGAAGAGAAACGAGAAATAATTTCAGCTCATTTAAAGCAAATTCATAAACTAGCCAAACAACTTCCAGAACTTATTAAGGAAATTTCTTTGCGTAGCCAATTAAAATAATAAATAAAGTTATTCTTTGGTAGGGTATTTTTTCGTTGGGTTTCGCTTCGCTCAACCCAACACACGTGTTCAATTATTTTATTGGTAGTTACTTACTTTTTAGGGAGTAGAGTGATTTTGCCAAATACATCTGCATCTATAAAGCCACGATTTCTGTCGCCATTTACTGGCTGTACTTCGTGTGAGCCCATAAAGTGCTCGCGTACGTCGCTGCCATCGTTATCGCAATACGCTAACATAAAGCCTATTACTTGCTTTTCGCTAAGTGTAATTGGGGTATTTTTAGCACCTTCTTTATAATCATTAGGGTAGAGTTTTATCGCTACTTCCCACGTGATGTTAAAAGGTGCGGTGGTGTTACGCTTCCAGTTACTGACTAGGTGGTCGGTATATAAATGGGCTTTTTTATCAGGGCCGTAATCGGCAGCTTGGTTATCAAGGCCAATATGATACGCCAAAGCGGTGTGATTAAATTGGTGGTTTCCGCCTGATGCATCGCTATCTATAAATACCTCTAATGCATCGTCATCCCAATATTTATAGGTTGGGTCCGGGTGTGTATCTATTAAAACATCATCCACAATATCGGCTTGTAGGTATAAGTAGTTTTGATCCCACAGTAAGCGATAACGCCCTTTAAAATCGGCATCGTTTGATGGCAGTGTGCCATCCATTAAATAAGGCATATCGTGCCAAGTGGCTTTATCCCACGCACTTTCTGATACGCCATCAATAGTAATTGGAGTTGATGTATGTTCAACATCAATGGCCATTGCAGGCGTGCTTAATAAAAAGCTTAAGGCGAGTGCTAATTTTTTCATTAATTTCTCAATTTTATTGTGGATTTGTCTTAATGTAATAACAATCTTAAAACAGCTAAGTAAATAGTTACAGTGAAATACTTTCGCCTTCGTTTAAAATATACAGCGGTGTTTTAGCATCCATATTTTTAACCATGTGTAATAAACGTAGCAAAGCAGAGTGGCTAGTATGGTCGCCCATTTTCCAACTTGAGTTACCGTATCCCCACGGTATCATTACTTTGCAGTTAAGCTCTTGTGCTGCGTTAAGCGCGTCTTCTGGTGTAGTGTGAACGTAGCGATAAAATTTGCCACTTTCTTTACTGTAGTAAGATGCGATTGGTATTAAGCACACATCTATATCGCCATATTTTTGCTGTATATCTTTAAAGTGTTTTGAGTAGCCCGTATCGCCTGCAAAAAATAAGGTACTGCCGTTTTGTTCAAGCAGCCAGCCATTCCATAAGTCTTTATTGTTGTCTTCGTAAATAAATGGCACTAATACACGAGCGCTAAAATGATGAGCTGGCACGGCATTAATAGCTAAATCGTCAATATTGGTTGTTGAGTACCACGGCATTTCGCTAATATTAAAACCGCCGGTGGGGAAGTTGTCGGCCATACCGAGTGGTGTTAAATAGCGAGGTTCATTGCCAATGCTTTGTATGTCGGCCTTATTAAAATGATCGTAATGAATATGCGAATATATTACCGCATCAATGTTTTTTAGTTCTTGTTCACTAGGCCAAGCGCCTGCTTTACGATAAATGCCACCGCCGAGTTTAAAGCCAAGTGCGACTGGAGAATCAAACTGATTTTTTACCGGATCAAACAGCACACTTTGACCATTTGGGGTGTTAATTACAAAACTAGCGTGACCAAGCCAGCGCACAGTATAGCCGGTGCTAAGTTGTGGTTTAGTTTGCTGGCCTTGATACTGGCAGTTTTCACTGCCGGTTTTGCATAGTAAGTCTGGGTGGGCTGGGTAGCAGTTTTCAGTGCAGGTAGTAGGATATGTTTTTTCACCTGTGTATAAATTTTTATAACGACCGTTCTTATCATTAATAACAACAACTGAGTCGGGGCTGGTAATACGATTAATATTATTAGGTGTACCGCAGGCCGTTAGTATACATAAGAGCATTGTTGCGATTAAAAAGCTTTTCATTGTAAATCCCTTTTAGCATTCCCTTTAACATAAAAAAGCCTGCAATTAAGCAGGCTTGTTAAAGTAACAAATGATTAGCCAGCGCTGTTCATTTGTTCAATAAATTTGTTTGAATCGGCAATCGATTTGTTCATGTCGTTCATCAACAATTGAATATCGCGCTTAAGGTTAGTGAATTCACCTTTAATAGCCGATACCGCTTGTGCATTTAAGTTATGCTTTAAGTATAAAACGTTATCATGAAGCGAAGTTAATACTGGCTCCATTTTACTCTCTGCGCTGCGCATTGAGCGTAATAGCTGATCAAATTGACGCTTAGTCGCGGCTAGCTTTTTGCTGCTTTCACGCTTAAGTGATGCGCTTTTGTATTGCTCCAACTCATCGCCCCACTCATCAAATAGCGCTTCTGCCACGTCTTCTACCTTATTGATGTTAGTTGAGACTTCGTTAGCGGCATTTAAGCTCGACTCGTAATCGTCGTTTAACTGATTATAAGTGTCTTGTAATTCGCCACCATTAAAATCGATTAGAGTCGTTAAGCGCTCTAGTGCCGATTTAAATTCTTCTTGTGACTCTTCTTGAGAGTCTTTGGTTTCTTCTACGCGGTCAATAAGAATATCGCGTTTGTGAACACCCACTTTTTCCATTGCAGAGTAATAAGCTGATTGGCAGCCAGTTAAAGTAAGTGTTACTACAAGCATTGAAACACTGAGTAATGTTTGTTTTTTCATTTGAATTCCTGTTTACGTGCGTTAGTGCTGTAAATTATGGCGCTGATTGTTATTATAATCAAAACTATATAAGCACAAGTCAATTGTATGAATGATAAGCTCTCACATTACAAACAGCAAGTTAAGTCCTTTATACGCCAGCAACCTGGTTGGTGGATGCAGTATTTTAATCGTTGTATAGACGATCAAATAACGGTTAATGCAGGTTACCTTGCTTACGTGACACTTCTGTCGTTAGTGCCATTAATTGCGGTGGGTGTTGCTATATTTTCGGCTTTTCCGGGCTTTGAATCTACTCGCATGGAAATTGAGAGCTTTTTGTTTACCAACTTTGTCCCTACTTCTACCGATGTTATTAGAGAGCACATTAGCTCCTTTGCGGGCAATGCCAACCAAATGACGGCAGTAGGTATTGGCTTTTTAGCTGCAATAGCCTTACTGTTAATACGCAATGTAGATGCCACATTAAACCGAATTTGGCGAATTAAGAAAAAACGCCCAATGATGATCTCATTTGCTGTGTACTGGATGGTTTTGAGCTTAGGGCCTATGTTGCTCGGAGCTAGTATTGGTGTTACCTCTTACATTGTATCTTTGGTATCGTTTGCAGATCAGGGTATTCCTGGGTTTAGCGGATTTTTGTTAAAGTTATTGCCGTACGGGATTTCGATGGTGGGCTTTATTATGCTCTACACCTTAGTGCCTAATACGCGCGTGTCGTTTAGAGCGGCAATACCTGGCGCTTTTTTTGCGGCACTTTTATTTGAGCTGACTAAAAAAGGGTTTGCACTTTATATTAGCCATTTTCCGTCATACGAAGTTATTTATGGTGCAGTAGCTACCATTCCTATTTTGTTTGTATGGGTGTATTTGTCGTGGGTAGTTGTTTTGCTTGGCGCTGAATTTACAGCGTGCATTAGCCCAAATGATATTCCAGAAACACCTGAGCTTGAACTAGAAGATGATGAACCAGCAATAAAGGACACAGTTTAAATGCAAGGTTTAATACAGCGTGTAAAGCATGCCAAAGTAGAAATTAATAACCAAGTAGTAGGCGAAATTGGCAATGGTATATTGTTGCTATTAGGTGTTGAAAAACACGACGACAAGCAAACGTCCGACAAGCTTTTACACAAAGTAAGTAATTATCGTATTTTTACTGACGAAAACGACAAAATGAACTTAAGCCTTAAAGATATTAAAGGTGAGTTACTTGTTGTTTCGCAATTTACGCTAGCGGCTGACACTAAAAAGGGTATGCGCCCTAGTTTTTCATCTGCGGCAACGCCAAGCCAAGCTAACGAGCTTTACGAATACTTTGTAGCTCAAGCTAAAGAGTTGGGGCTTACAATAGCCACAGGTGAGTTTGGTGCCGATATGCAAGTAAGCTTGTGTAACGATGGGCCCGTTACGTTTAACTTATCTGTTTAAGCCTATTTTTATGCCTCTTTTTTAGTGATCACGACAATATGATTTACATAGCCCGTAATTTTTTGCGGGCTGACGTTACAACCAAATACATCGAGTAACAGCTGCTGAAGTTGCTTTAATTGCGACTCATGCTGCGATAAAAAGTTAATAAATAGCACGCCGTTGTTATTTAAAGCCGAGTAGATTTTTTTATAAAATGCCTCTTCAAATAAAAATCGAGGTGCATCTATTTGGCTAAATAAATCTAGAATAACCCAATCAACATTTAGCGCACTTTTTAAAACCTGTTGCGCATCGGCGCAAAGCAGTTGCTCATTTTTATTTGACGAAAAAAACTGGGTATAGCAATCAATAATATCGGCGTTTTTTTCAACCGATGTTATTTGTGCTTTAGGGTATTTATACTGTAAATAATTACGAATTGCTCCACCGCCAAGGCCAAGTTCTAACACATTTTGTGGCGGCTTAAGAGCTTGCCAATGCTTATCTAAGTACAATAAATGCGGAAAAAGTAATAAGCTCGGATTATTTAAATCAATAACAGATTGAAGGGTGTCGTTAATAAGTAACCAGCGTAACTGCTCGTGCTCACGTACTTGAATGTGATCACCACTGCATTTATGCCAATAGATTAACTGACCAATGCTGTGGCTATTTTCAATAAATTGATCGCTTAGCAAACCCGTCAGTGAATTTATATAATTGATTTTTTCAGTCATATTCTCAGCATAAACTAGCAACGTTAAAGCGCAATGCCCTTTGCTATTATTTTTTACGTTATTTTGCAGGCATCACCAAAGTCGTATTTGCAGTTTTTTTAGGATGGAGTATGGTATTTGCCATAATAATACCAATCAATTTAATTATTTTATTTTTCTAGCTTGGTAGATAACCAATACGATTAGTATAGCGCCGTAGCCTTTTTTGACTTTTATTTGCGGCTTATATAACAACAGGAGTATGTATGTTTCAGGTAAGCACCCCACAAAGTAGCGAAGATTGGCAAGCGTATTATCAATTGCGTTGGCAGGTATTACGCGCGCCTTGGGGCGAGCCTCGTGGCTCTGAACAAGACGATATGGAACAAGATTCTGAGCATCGCTTTATAAAAAATAAAGAAGGTGAAGTGCTAGGCGTAGCACGTTTGCACTTTAACAATCATGAGCAAGCACAAGTGCGCTATATGGCAGTTGCTGAGGGTAATCGTAACCAGCATATTGGTAGTCGTTTGCTTCATGAGCTTGAAAAAATTGCATGGGTTCAAAATGCCGATGAATTGGTTTTGTTTGCACGCGAACGAGCACTTGAGTTTTATAAGCGCCACGGTTATGAACTAAAAGAAAAAGCGCATTTAGCATATGGCGATGTTCAACACTTTAAAATGGTAAAGCAAAAGCCATGTGAGCCAGGTTGGTTCCGCCACCCTAATTGGACGCAAGTACTACAAAATATATGGCGTGAGTCTATTCCAATTAGTGACGCGATGGGCATTAAGGTAGAAAGCTATACCGATTGGCAATTTACAACCAGTGCCGACCTTGACGCTAACTTAAACCTACATAACACGATGTTTGCAGGGTCTATTTATAGCTTGGCCACGCTAACAGGTTGGGGCGCTACGTACTTAGCACTTAAAGAAGCTGGGCTTGAAGGTAATATTGTATTGGCCGATGCTAACATTAAGTACTTAAAACCGCTTACTACAGACCCACGTGGTTGTGTTGATATACAAACATGTAAGGGCAAGTTAAGCGATTTAGAAACCGACGGTAAAGCAACCTATATTGTGCCTGTTACTATTTATGATGGTGACAATGTAGTTGCAGAGTTTGAAGGTGTGTTTGCGGTTAAAAAATAATTGTTTAATGTCGAAAAGCAAAAAGCCAAGCAATGCTTGGCTTTTTTGTGAGCTCGTTTTATAACAAGTCAGTTAATAATATACCTACACCAATACGTTCTACATCCGCGTTGTAATCAATTAAGCTTTCGCCATAACCGTTAAAGTATTGTGCATAACCACGAACGCGACCCCATAACGGAAATGACCAGTCGAGTTGAATTGCACCACGGTTTTCTGAATTTAAGTTGTTACGCGTCATGAAGCTAAATTCATGATCGTTAAGACGGTATGCACCACTAAATTCAAAATAGCCCATGTATTTGTATATGTCTGGATTATCGTCGCCTTTAGCTTCTAAAACGTTGTCTTTTTCGTCCTCAGCTATGCGGTACCAAGGTTTAAAGCTAAAAACAAAGCCTCTGTTTTCCCAAATAAAGTCTGCATAAATACGGTTCCACGAACGCGAGTTTGGCTGGCTGCGACCATTTGATTGATGCGAAATACCTAGTGAAATTGCCATTTCGTCGCCCCATAATACGTTTTCTGGGTCGAGGTAGTTTATCCAAAATATTTCTGGTTCGTAGTTGGTTTCACGAAATGGAGAAGAGATTTCTGAGTTATAAAGCTGCCAGTAAGATTGCAGAGTAAAGCCAAAAAATATGGCTTGGTCTTCATCAGAAAAGTCATCATATAGAGGCACTTTGATTGAAAGCTGGTATTTTGCTTCTAGGTTGTCTAGTGGCTCACCATCGTTATCATCTGTTAATTCGTCAAAACCATCAAAAGGGCGATCGTTTGGGTGTGATACGTACGAAAGCGGTAAAATATAGTTACGCTTATGTGGCGTAATTACGTTTCTATTTTTTTTACCGACTTCTTCTCGAGCTTGGCGTTTATCAAGCGCGGTAAGTTGTTTGTTTTCTTCAAGAGCTGAACACTTTTTACGAAGATCGTCTAATGTCTGTTTACCGTCTCCGCCAATTACTTCATTTAAAATACACTGCTTTACAAGTTCGATGTCGTTATCTTGCTCGTTTGTAGCAACTTCTTCTTGTGCGAAGGTCGCTGTACTTATTAAGGCAGAAAGTGTGATCCAGTGGCGCCAGCTCATTGTAATTCCTTGTGAGTTCGGGTTGTTGTATGCGTTAATTTAATTATAACGTCTTTTTACATATGTAACGGTGAACTTTTACTGAATTTGTATTCACAGTAAGCATTATACGTATATAAAGTAAATATAGATCAGAAAAAAAGCGACCTAGGCCGCTTTTTTAATGCAGATTAATTATTTTAGTTAATCTGCTCTCACGCAATGAGAAGGGTGAGCTAAAGCTCAAATATGTTAGTAAAAAACTTATAAAGCTCGGTGCCTTGGTTAACACTCGCTGAGGCAAAGTGCAAAATGGCAATTGCATCGCAATCTAGAGTAAGTATCTGCAGTGGTTGCTCGCTTAAGTAGCGTTCCATCCGTAAAATATTAGCAATAGGCTCACCAGCTTTAATGTGCCCGCCAATTGGTGCTATGTATTCAACCATACCGCCAATGGGGGCGTAGTAAGCTAAATAGTCATCTAAATTACACGCATAACGAGTAATATCAGCAGGGGTATTCGTTGCGTTTTGGAGTACGCCCTTATGATTTAAGTAACTTAAAATACTGTTTGCATCGTTTAGTGCTTCTTTTAAGTCTATTTTTTCTTGGCTGCCTAGCTCTACAGTAAATGCTTCTACGGGAATGGTTAATTCACGGCCTTGCTCGCTAAGTGCATCACTTAAATGCCACCATGGGCAAAAGTTAGCTTCGTCCATAGCGCCGTCAAAATCACTCGGAATAAGCAATACATGTTCTATATTAAAATAGCGCGCGCTGTCGGTTGCATAAGTTGGGCAGTACAAGTGTTTGCTTGAAATAGGGCCTGTGTGTAAATCGAGTACTATATCAGCTTGATGAGCGAGCTTTTGTAAGTTAAGAGCAATGCGTTTACCCGTATTAAGTAAATATGCAGGGCCGTTGAGTTTGCTGTCTACTTCGTCAATAAGCGCCTGTTTAAAGTTACTTTTTAATGTGGCGTCATCATACTGAGTATGATTTTGTGCAAACTGCGTCACTAAATTTTTATTGTAGTGGTACATGCGATTCCAATTAGTACCAGTAATTGGATCGAACCTGCCAAGGGTAAACTCGCCCGACTTTTGATTACAACCAATCGGATTTGCATAAGGGACTAAGGTAATATCGCCATTAAGGTTTAGGTGTTTTAATTGCTCAAGTAGCTGAAAAATAACCGCATTACCTTGCACTTCAGCGCCATGCATATTGGCCTGAATATAAACACTAGGTCCTGTGCCATCGCCTTTTAAGCGATAAACAGGAATTGTAAGTGGTAAGCCGTTTGCAACTTCCCCTACTACAATGTTCTCTTGGCTGATGTGGGTTGTATTACTCATAGTTATTACCTTAAATAATGACTGGCATTTTCAGCTTGGCGAACACAGGTAAGCTCACCGTTTTGCAGGGTATACTCGGCAGCTAGCTCGTGGCATAAAAAATACGGCATACTTTCGGTAAAGCCGTAAGCACCGCATTGGCTAAACACTAGCCAGTCGTGCTCATTTAAATCGCTTGGTAGGTTATGCTCACCCAAGCAATCAAGCGCGGTACAAAGCGGCCCGTATAAAGTGACCGCTTGAGTTTTTGCACTGGACTCGCGCAGTAACGCAGCAGGGAAATCTTGGCTGGTAACAGCGGGGCGCAATAGGTGATTTATACCGCCGCTTAAAATGACTTGTTCTTGATTGTAGTTTTGTTTGCGTTCGACTACTGGGTTGGCGTAATGACCGCATTCGCCAACGGCATAGCGACCAAGCTCCATCCACAACTCTTCTACACCCGCATCACTTTTAATTTTAGCGAGCGCCGTTATTAAGTCATCCCAATCAAGTGTTGTTTCGCTTTGTGTATAGGGAATACCTAAACCACCACCTAAATCGAGAATTTTAAGGCTAATATTTAAATCGCCGGCAAGTTGGCTAAGTGGTGCAATCATTTGTGACCACAATTCGCTTAGCTTTTGCGTGCTAAGCATGTTGCCCCACTGAAAAATATGTAAGCCGTCAAACTTAAGTGCAGGGTAGTCGGCTACATTAAGTGCTTGCCATTCATTACAACCCAAACCAAATGGGGTAAGGCTGTCGCCACCCAATGGGTTTTTTTCACCTTCAGGCCAGCGCAACTGTACACGTAAAAGTACTTGTAACTGCGTGTTTTGTAGTTGTGCTTGTTGGTTTAACCAACGGACTTGATTGAGGCTTTCGGCTACAAATATACGTACGCCGCGCTCAATAAAGTGTTTAATTTGTTTGGGGCTTTTTGCAGGCCCCGTGTTGAGCACGCGCTGTGAGCTAATACCTTGTGCTAATACTTGCTCAAGCTCACCTTTACTTGCTACGTCAAAATTAAAACCGGCGTTGTCTAAGCTTTGAATAATTTTAGACAGTGGGTTTGCTTTTACCGCGTACCACAGTTTTACATCGGTTTGCGCAACTAAACGCGCAAGATGCGTGTTTAGTTGATCTAGGTCGTAAACAAAAAAAGGTGTATCAAGTTGTTGTGTAATAGTATTTACAGCAGTTTTGATAGGCGTGCTCAAAAAGCTCATTATCGTAAAACCTCTTCAAGTAATAATGATGCATCGCTTTGTTCGTCGCGGTATTTGACAATTAACGCACACGACATACTTAAGCCTTGCTTGCGTGCCCATTCGTTTGAAGCAGGGCGAGAGCCCGGTATTACAATGGCATATTCAGGAATAGGCTCGCCTTTATCTAGTTGGCGCTCGTTTACGCAGTCGTAAACTGGAATAGTCGCAGATAAACGCACGCCTGGTGCAAGCACTGCACCTTTTTTAATGACTACCCCTTCAACAATAACGCAGCCTGCGCCAATAAATGCATCGTCTTCGACAACTACTGGGCTTGCACCAATTGGCTCAAGTACACCACCAAGCTGCACTGCTGCACTTAAATGTACGTTTTTACCTACTTGTGCACACGAGCCAACTAATGCGTGGCTATCTACCATTGTGCCTTCGTCGATATATGCACCGATGTTTACATACGCTGGTGGCATAATAATCGTGCCTTTAGCAACATAAGCACCACGGCGAACACTAGATCCACCCGGCACCATACGTACGCCATCATCAGTACTAAACTCTTGTGGAGCTAAGTTGTGTTTATCAACAAAACCGCCTGCAAACTCAGTATTAGTGCCATTTTTAAAGGCTTCTAAAATGCCTTTTTTTACTTCTACGTTAGCTTGCCATTGGCCGCTTTCGTTTTGTGATGCTGCGCGTACTGCGCCCGATTCTAAATTATTTAATAGTTCTAACCAGCTCATTATAAAAACCTGTATTTAATGCCAAGATAAAATGGTGTTGTTTGCAGTTGTGATGCAATCGGTTTGAGTTAACTCAAGGTGTGTTAAAGGTGGACGAAGTTGCGGGCTGCTTAAGCGGCCTTGCAAATGCATCAATACCTTTACGGGAATGGGGTTTGCGACAGCAAATAGGCTATTAATGGCACTAGTCCACTGAGCAAATAAATTAGGATGTTGACCACTTAAACTGCGTTTAACAAACTCGTGAGTTTGTGCGGGCCATGCGTTTGCAGCTACCGACACTAACCCTTTTGCACCTGCTTGTGCAAAATAAGGCATTAGCGCATCGTCGCCACTAAAAATAGCTAAATTAGGCGCAGCTTGGCGGTAAGCTTCAAACTGAGCAATGCTGCCGCTCGCTTCTTTTAACGCCCATAAATTTTTATTATTTTGTAAGTTTTGAATTGTTGCCGTTGGGATGCTAACAGCACTACGCCCCGGTACGTTATAAAGCATACACGGGTGAGCACTTGCATTAAGTAGGCTTTCAAACCAATGAGTTTGGCCTATAGCGCCGGGCTTTGCATAAAGGGGTGAGCCAAGTAAAAAGCTATGAATGGGTAGTGTATTACAATAGTTAACCCACTCAATTTGTTGCTTTAAGTTACTACCGCCCACAGCAACCATTAATGGTACCGCTGGTTTTAGCTGGCATACGTATTCAACAATGGCTTGCTGCTCTTCTTGCGTTAGCGCCAAGCCTTCGCCCGTACTACCAAGTAGTAGAATACCGTTATGTGCCGCTTCTTGCTCGCTAACCAGCTTAGTTAACGTGTTGTAGTCAACATCGCCGTGTTGATCAAATGGCGTAACAAGCGCGGTCCACAATGAGTAGTCGTTTAAATTGAAGTTGTTGATCATCTCTCACGAACTTATAAGTTATTCGAAGAGTTAAAAAGCTTTATGGAAGGAGCCGCATTAACGTCGTTCGAACTAATAATTCGAAGAGCGAATGGGCTTAAAATAATAGGGCGCACGGCCTTAATATTTAAGACCAGAAGCTCTCCACCAAACTAATAAGCTGCTTGTTATAAACAGCTATTGGTGACAGTCGCTAGGGTTCAACCTAGTCGCCCGAAATAAACACTTCGCAAAAGTGATTACTTCTCGGCGTTAATTCCCCTCACGTATGCTCACTGGAGTTTGCGCTCCTAACATACACTACCTGAATAACGCACCTCTTCTAGCCCTTTGCACCTGTTTGTAGAGTAAAAACTTACAAACCGCTGCAATTTAAATAGGGTAATTACGGCGATTAAAGCATTTTAGCCGTCTAGGTGTCAAGCTACTAAATACATATTCATTCATCCATAATGGGAGTGGTTACGTATTGGGTGCTTTTCTCGTACACTAGCAATATAAGTAGTGAGGTATTTAATTAGTATGGAAAAATTTAGCGATATTTATAAGCGAGCGGTAGAGCGAAAAGGCTCTGAAAAGATGCTTAAGTTATTACTTGCAAAACCGCTATCTAAAAAACAACTAAGCACGTTAAGTGACGACGATTGGCTTGAAGAATTTACTCGAAAAGTATTTCAAAGCGGCTTTTATTGGTCAGTAATTAATAATAAGTGGCCGGGCTTTAGAGAGGTTTTTTGGGATTTTAGTGTTGATAAATTATTAATGATGCCACCCGATATGCTGGAACAAAAAGCAACGGATGAGCGAATTGTTCGTAACTATAAAAAAGTAAAAACAATTACCGAAAATGCTTACATGATCCACGAAATAGCACAAGAACATGGTAGTTTTAGCCAGTTTGTCGCTAATTGGCCAACAGACGATATTATTGGTTTATGGGCGTATTTAAAAAAGCATGGTTCGCGTTTAGGCGGAAATACAGGACCTTATGCGCTACGAGCACTTGGTAAAGATACTTTTTTACTATCACGCGATGTAGAGAATTATTTGCGTGCTCATAAAATTATAGACGGCGGCTTACAAACCAAAAAATCACTGAGTGCAGCCCAAGCCTTTTTTAATGAAATGCAAAAGCAAAGTGGTTTAAGTATGCAAGAGCTAAGCTTAATTGTGGCCTATGGTGTAGGTGATAACCGCGTGGGTATAAGTCAGCAATAATAGGAATTACCATGAAATTAGTGCCAAGATACACAGATATTGCGGAAAACTTCGCGATTGAAGATTTCCCTGCAAGTGTTGCCTCCCCTCAGTTATTGCTGTGGAACGAGAGCTTAGCAAAACAGTTTAATATTAATGTCGCTGATGATTTACGTGCTAATACTTTTAGCGGTAATGAAAAGCAGGCGATTCCTGCAGTAGCACTTGGTTACTCTGGGCACCAATTTGGACATTTTTCACCACGTTTAGGTGACGGACGAGCCCACTTATTAGGGGCTATTACTGACAATGAAAACCAGTTATGGGATATTCAATTAAAGGGCTCTGGCGCTACTCCTTATTCAAGAGGGGGTGATGGCCGTTGTGCACTTGGGCCCGCTATTCGTGAATACGTAATGAGCGAAGCAATGCATGCACTAGGCATTAAAACTACCCGATGTTTAGCGGTCGTTGGCAGCGGTGAAACGGTTTATCGTAACCCACCACAAGCAGGCGCAATAGTTACTCGTTTAGCAACCAGTCATATCCGCGTTGGCTCGTTTCAATATTTAGCGACGCAAGGCGATGTTGAAGGGCTTAAAAATTTAGCTGATTTAGCTATAGAGCGACATTATCCAGAAATAACTGATACAGGACCACAGCGCTATTTAGCATTTTTAGGCGCTGTGATTAAAAACCAAGTTAAGCTAGTTGTGAGCTGGATGCGTGTTGGCTTTATTCATGGAGTAATGAATACCGATAATACGCTAGTGAGCGGAGAAACCATTGATTACGGCCCCTGCGCCATGATGAATAATTTTGATTTTGACACCGTATTTAGCTCTATCGATAAACAAGGTCGTTATGCCTTTGGGAATCAGCCAAATATGGCTAACTGGAACTGCGCACGCTTGGCCGAGAGTTTAATACCACTTATTAATAATGATGACGAGCAGGCTGTTACGTTAATGACGCCATACATTAATAGCTTTGCTGAGCAATTTAATATTGGGTTTACTGCTATGTGGGAACAAAAACTGGGTTTAAATGAATCTAGCAGCAGTGATGGCGAGTTAATCGCAGAGTTGTTAACACTATTAAAAGATAACCAGCTCGATTACACCAATACCTTCGATGCGCTTACTGAATCCTTAAAAGAAGAAACAGTAATACCTGAGTCGCTAATTGAATGGAGAGCTAAGTGGGTAAGCTTAACTGACAATAATAGTTATGAAGTAATGAGAGCTGCAAATCCTCGTGTAATACCGCGTAATTATGTGATCGAAGAAATAATTACACAATATAACGCTACAGGGTCTAGTGAGTTACTACAGCGCTTTATAAAAGTAGCGGGTAGCCCGTATTCTGATAGTGAAAAATTATCAGAATTTCAAACTTCACCGATAAATGATAATGATTACCAGACCTTTTGTGGTACTTAATTCTTAACATTTAATATAACTACATGATTAAAAAGAGTCATTTTTTAATCAAATATGCGCATATATCTAGGGGAATGTTAATTCTGATGGTATTATGCGCCGAATTAAAGCCAAGCAATATTTCTTTGCATTTATAAGTGCATTTAATTGCTCTTACATTCCTTGCTAAGTACTAATTTACAAAAAACTACTATATTTATTTTTCAATAAAGTTTCAATTTCGCCTATAGTAAGTGGATGTGTGTTGTGACAGGGCATAGAAAAAAGTTATAAACTTTATTTTTCGTTAAGTATTGATTAACAAAGGCTCAGTTAGTCTATATAAAACTGATTGAGCTAGTATCGATTAGCTACAATTTAAAATTGTTCAAATGGGAAGAAAACAATGAAATTAAAATCACTTACAATTGCAATCGCGTTGGCTGCAACTAGCGCATCTACATTCGCTGCTGATAAAGAAGAAGGTTTCTACATTGGCGCATTTGGCGACTACTATGACGCATCTTGGAAAAACATGCGTGCTCAAGCTGGTCTTGACGTGAATGAATCAACTGGCTGGGGTGTTGAAGCTGGTTACCGTTTCAGTGATTACTGGAGCGCACGTCTTGAATATGCAGATATGGATTTTAATGCTTTTGATAAAGTTGCTGGTAACCGCAACAGTATTGATGGCGAGCGTTACGGTATTGATGCTCTTTACCATTTAAATGGCGGTCCTTTCTACGGTCTTTTCGGTATTAAAGAAATGGACGTAGTAGATGACAACACATTCTTAAATGCAGGTGTTGGTTACCAACATTTCATTACAGATGGCTTATTTGTTAATGCAGAAACAGCTGTATACCAAGGTCTTGACCGTGGTTACACTGATGTAGGCGCTAAAATAGGTATTAACTACTTATTCGGCCAAAATTCAGCACCAGTTGAGCCAGTTAAGCCAGCTCCTGAAGTTGTTGAAGTAGCTGTAGCTCCTACAGATAGCGACAACGATAACATTGCTGATGCAGACGATAAGTGTGCTAACACACCTATGACTGATGCAGTTGATGGCACTGGTTGTACTTTATATGAAGATAAAGAAGTAACTGTAAGCTTATTAGTGACTTTCCCTAACAATGCTTCAGCAGTATCTACTCAGTACTTAAACGATATTGAAAAAGTATCTGCATTCTTAAAAGAGTACCCAGATACAACAGTACTTTTAGAAGGTCACACTTCTTCTGTAGGTAAAGCAACTTACAACAAATGGTTATCTAAAAAACGTGCTGATGCAGTAGCTGAGCAATTAGTTTCTGATGGCATTGCTAAAGACCGTATTACTACAGTTGGTTTAGGTGAAGAGCGTCTTAAAAATGATGCAAACACTAAAGCTGCAAACGCAGAAAACCGTCGTGTAGAAGCGCATATCAAAACTATCAAAAACGTTAAAGTTTTACGTTAATTAAATAGTTTGTAATAAAAACCCAGCCAAGTGCTGGGTTTTTTTATGGCTGTAATAAATTAATATTGGTTAATGGTAATGATTATTACTTAATAAGTATTCATGAAAATAGTTTTTACTACAACCACTATTCATAGTATTTATAATCGGTATAATCAGTTGCGCAACTGGATGGATTTTCATCTATCCATAAAAGCTTTATAATTACGCGTTAGAATACTATAAGTATTGGGTAACTTATTTGCGCTTGAAGCGCTACCGGATACTTTCACGTCACCAAGAGGGCAATATTGTGCTACAAGAATATCGTAAACACGTAGAAGAACGTGCCGCGTTAGGTATCGTACCAGCGCCATTAGATGCTCAGCAAACTGCTGATCTTATTGAATTAATAAAAACTCCACCAGCAGGTGAAGAAGAATTCATTTTAGATTTGTTCATTCAGCGTATACCAGCAGGTGTTGATGATGCTGCTTATATTAAAGCGGGATTTTTAGCAGCTTTAGCTAAAGGTGAAACTAATTCTCCACTTGTTTCTAAAGAAAAAGCGGCAGAATTGTTAGGTACAATGTTGGGCGGTTACAATATCGCACCAATGATTGACCTACTTGATGACGAAACACTTGCACCAATCGTAGTTAAAGGCCTTTCAAATACATTACTTATGTTTGATGCGTTCTACGATGTAGAAGAAAAAGCAAAGGCGGGTAACACATTCGCTAAGCAAATTATCGAATCTTGGGCAAATGCAGAATGGTTTACTAATAAGCCAGCTGTTGCTGAAAAGATCTCAGTTACTGTATTTAAAGTAACTGGCGAAACAAATACTGATGACTTGTCACCTGCACCAGATGCATGGTCTCGTCCAGATATCCCACTTCATGCTTTAGCAATGCTAAAAATTGAACGTGACGGTATTACACCTGATAAAGCGGGCGAAGTAGGTCCAATTACTCAGCTTGAAGAATTAAAAACTAAAGGTTTACCACTTGCTTACGTAGGTGATGTTGTTGGTACGGGTTCTTCTCGTAAGTCTGCAACTAACTCTGTACTTTGGTTTATGGGCGATGATATCCCGTTCGTACCAAACAAGCGTGTTGGCGGTGTATGTTTAGGTAATAAAATTGCCCCAATCTTCTTCAACACAATGGAAGATTCAGGCGCATTACCAATCGAATTAAATGTTGATGAACTCAACATGGGTGAGCAAATCGACATTTATCCGTACGAAGGTGTTGTTAAGCAACATGGTACTGATAAAGTGATTTCTACTTTTGAACTTAAATCTGATGTGATTTTAGATGAAGTTCGTGCTGGTGGTCGTATTCCACTAATTATCGGTCGTGGTTTAACTGATAAAGCGCGTACATCTCTTGGCTTAGGCGCAACTGATATATTTAAGGTACCAACAGCAACAGAAGTTTCTGATAAAGGCTTCACACTAGCGCAAAAAATGGTTGGTAAAGCATGTAACGTTGCAGGTATTCGCCCAGGTCAGTACTGTGAGCCTAAAATGACAACTGTTGGTTCGCAAGATACAACAGGTCCTATGACACGTGATGAACTTAAAGATTTAGCATGTTTAGGTTTCTCTGCAGATTTAACAATGCAGTCATTCTGTCATACATCAGCTTATCCTAAGCCTATCGATGTAAGCACTCACCATACGCTTCCTGATTTCATCATGAACCGTGGCGGTGTTTCACTTCGTCCAGGTGATGGTATTATTCACTCGTGGTTAAACCGTATGTTATTACCAGATACCGTAGGTACCGGTGGTGATTCACATACACGTTTCCCATTAGGTATTTCATTCCCAGCAGGTTCGGGTGCAGTTGCATTCGCAGCAGCAACGGGTGTTATGCCACTTGATATGCCAGAATCTATTTTGGTTCGTTTTAAAGGCGAAATGCAACCAGGTATCACGTTACGTGACCTTGTTCATGCAATCCCTTACTACGGTATCAAACAAGGTTTATTAACAGTTGAGAAAAAAGGTAAAATTAACGAATTCTCTGGTCGCGTACTAGAAATTGAAGGCGTTGAGCACCTTACTGTTGAGCAAGCGTTTGAATTATCAGATGCATCTGCAGAGCGTTCTGCTGCTGGTTGTACTGTTAAGTTATCTAAAGAGTCTATCTCTGAGTACCTTGAGTCTAACATTGTTATGCTTAAGTGGATGATTTCTGAAGGTTACGGCGATGTACGTACGATTGAACGTCGTATTACTGCAATGCAAGATTGGTTAGCTAACCCAGAACTAATGGAAGCTGACGCTGATGCAGAGTACAAGCATATCGTTGAAATTGATTTAGCTGAGATTAAAGAGCCAGTTCTTTGTGCTCCAAATGACCCAGATGATGCGCGTCTTCTTTCTGATGTTGCTGGCGAGAAAATTGATGAAGTATTCATCGGTTCTTGTATGACTAACATTGGTCACTTCCGTGCTGCTGGTAAGTTGCTTGATGGCTTTAAAGGTCAACTTCCGACTCAGCTTTGGGTTGCTCCACCTACTAAGATGGACAAAGATCAACTTACAGAAGAAGGTTACTACGGTATTTTTGGTCGTGTTGGCGCACGTATCGAAACTCCAGGTTGTTCACTATGTATGGGTAACCAAGCACGTGTTGCAGATAAAGCAACGGTTGTGTCTACCTCTACACGTAACTTCCCTAACCGTTTAGGTAATGGCGCAAACGTATTCTTAGCATCATCTGAGCTTGCTGCAATTGCTGCAATCATAGGTAGACTACCTACAGCTGCTGAGTACCAAGAATATGCAGCGAAGATCAATGCAACGGCTTCAGATACATACCGTTACTTGAACTTCCACCGTATGCCTGCTTACACTAAAAAAGCAGACAACGTGATTATTCAACAAGCTGTATAATTTTTAGAGTTTGTTTAAAAACCCGCTTAGGCGGGTTTTTTATTGGCTAAAATAAATATTAGATAGTTCATGCTTCTTTTTTTATATTATTGTATTAAATCTAGTCTCAAGTTACTTTTAAAGTAATTAATCGCGCAAAAATTCCTATCAAAATGCATTAAAATCCTCATCAATATTCTCATTATTTTAGGCGAGATTTTATGACAGCATTAAACAACCAGAATTTACTGCAACTACGTTTTGTTAACCAAGCAAATATTAATTTGGTTAAGCCTTCTTTTGATAACCTGCCTGCTAATCCTTATGCAGATGGTGCCTTTCGTAAACGTCGTTACTCAGTAGTTAAAATGCAAAATGGTGAAATAAAGCTACAGCAAGCCAAAGCATTTGTTCAAGACGATTCAATTAATACTTTTCAAGGTAATGTAGAGCGTACTTACGAAAACCTAGAGCAAAGTTTACTTGAGTCAGAAGGCATGAAAAGCATTGTAAATGAGTTTCGCCAACTTACCGGTATTGATGAGCAGCGTGATATTGAAATTCATCAGTTCCGTATGCTTGCTATTAACAGTGATACACCAGCAGCGCCAGAAGGCGTACATCAAGATGGTTTTGACCATGTATGTATATGCGGTGTTTCTCATGAAAATTTAGAAGGTGGCGAGCTACTTGTATACGAAAACAAGCAAGCTGAGCCTTGTTTTAAAATGGAAATAAAAGACGGGATGTTTGCATTAATAAATGACCGTCAAGTGTGGCATAACGCAACACCTATGAACAAAATTGATGCTAGCAAACCAGGTTACCTGGATTGTTTTGTATTAACGTCTTAAGGGAGTTAGGCATGAACATAACGCAATTACGTGAGCAGTTTCCTGCATTAATGCAGACCGTTGATGGTAAATCGCCAATATTTTTAGACGGCCCAGGCGGCTCGCAGGTACCAACATCGGTGCTTAATGCGATGACAGCTTATTTAGGGCACTACAACTCAAACCTAGGTGGCGCGTTTTTTTCAAGTGATAAAACGGTTGAACTGATGGCGAATGCGCGCCAAGCAGCTGCTGACTTACTTAATGCACCTAGCTCACAACAAATTGTGTTTGGTCCAAACATGACCAGCCTAACGTTTAGTTTTAGCCGTGCTATTTCACGCGACTGGCAAGCTGGCGATGAAATAATTGTAACCAATGCCGATCACTTCTCAAATGTATCGTCGTGGCAGCAAGCCGCAGAAGATAAAGGCGTTGTTGTAAATACAGCGCTTATTAACGAAGCAGATTGCAGCTTAGATATGGTGCAATTTGAAAGCTTATTAAACAGCAATACTAGGCTTGTAGCGGTAACGTATGCGTCAAATACCACAGGTTCAATCAACAATATTAAACGTATTGTAGAGCTTGCTCACGCTGTAGGCGCACTTGTTTATGTTGATGCCGTACATTATGCACCGCACGAGCTTGTTGACGTGCAAGCGCTTGATTGCGACTTTTTAGCCTGCTCGGCATATAAGTTTTTTGGCCCGCATTTAGGTATGGTTTACGGTAAAAAAGAACATTTAGAAGGGTTTACACCTTATAAAGTAGAACCCGCTAAAGACGTAGCGCCAGGTCGCTGGGAAACCGGTACACAAAGCTTTGAAGCAATGGCGGGTTTTATCGCGGCAGTTGATTACATTGCGGCAATAAGCGAGCTTGATGATAGCCATTCACGCCGCGAAAAGTTAAGCGTGGCCTTTGCTAAAACTAAACAGCATGAAATGGCGCTTAGTGAGCACTTTTTAACACGCTTAGTTAATTACCCACGCATTAAGTTGTTTGGTATTGATGACTTTGATCGCTTAAATGAGCGTACACCTACTTTTGCTTTAATTTTTGAAGGCTTAGAGCCACGCGCTGTTTCGGAATTTTTAGGTAAGCAGCATATATGCGTGTGGGATGGTAACTTTTATGCCCAAGGTTTATGCAAGCAGTTAGATGTGCTTGATAAAGGCGGTGTAGTGCGCATTGGTTGTATGCACTACAACACTATTAAAGAGCTTGATCAACTGTTTGATTTATTTGATGAGCTACTAGGTTAACCATCTAAGCTTTGGTGCGCTAACTTTTTGGCGCACCATATATTTGTTCTGCACGATTAAACAGCACCCACGAGGTTAAAATATACTTATCGTTTGATACTGGCTTATTACCTCTATGAGTATGTGTAAAGTAGCCTGGGGCTATTACCATAGTGCCTTTTTTAGGTGCTATTTTACGATTTTGATAGTAAAACTCAGTTTCACCTCCTTCTTCTACATCGTTTAAATAAAACATAAATAACAACACGCGATGCAAAGCTTCATTGTGTTGTAGCTGCGGATAAACCTCACTGTGCCAGTAAGGATAGCCACCCTTATTTACTTCGTATTTTTGCGCCTGGATATTGCCAAGTCTAAAAATTTGCTGTACTAAAACAGGTAGTTGCGGTTTACCTACTTCTTCAAAATTGTCTTGAGTTAAATCGACTACTTCACCTGTTTTTGGGTGATAGACCTTTAATCCAAACGCCCCAATCATCATAAAAATATGTTCTTCAACATACTTAAAAACATGCTGTGCAGTCGTTTGTTGTATATGTTTTAATTGTTGTGCATATTCGGGGTGATTATTTAAATGCAGATCGTGGCTGTCTTTTTTCTTTAAGTCGACACCGCCCGATGTTACCCCTTGTTTTACATGCGGGCTTTGCGCGAATGTGGTAATAAATTCATCGCAAAACTCATCGCTTAATGCGTTATCAATAACGCGTATAAAGTCCGTCATGGTTTACCTTTATATAATTATTATTGGATTTTTATGTTTATTGAAAAAGTGATGCCGCGCTTTAGCGAAACAGATGCACTCGGACACATTAACAATACCGTACTCCCTGTATGGTTTGAAGTCGCGCGTGGACCTATTTTTAAGTTTTTTACACCGGACTTAAATCCACATGATTGGAAGTTGATAATTGCCAAAGTAGAAGTGTCGTTTGTAGGCGAATTATTTTATGGCCACGAAGTGACAGTAAAAACCTCTGTAGAGCATATAGGCACTAGTTCTTTTACGCTGAGGCAAGAAGCATGGCAACACGATAAATGCTGCGCAATAGGCAAAGCCGTGATGGTGAGATACGATTTTATCGCTAAATCAAAGCAAGCGCTTAGCGTTGACGAAAAAACGGCGCTTAATGAGCATATTTACCAAAGCAGTTAACCTTACGAAGCTTATATTTTATATAAGCTCGTGCTGAGCTGAATTATTGTAAATATATGACGGCAACTGTAAATTTTTGTCGAGAAATTTTAACGCATTTAGATTGAGTTACAGGCTTCAGTTATATAGTATTTATAATATATATTGTTGCGCCGTTATAACAGGAAATGTTAATTCGGTAATTTGATTGGAGTATGCGTGTGACATCTATTGCCAGTGACCAACCTTTACAAGTTATTCAGCTCAGTGATGGTGAAAATTTAACAGCTGAAATTTTGCCGTTTGGCGCAATAATAAAAAGCATTAAATTTAAAAAACAAGAGATGACGCTTAGCGTCGATGACCCTCAATACTATCTTGAAAACCCATTTTATCTTGGCGCTACAGTAGGTCGATACGCTAATCGCATTGCAAAGGGGCGTTTTAACTTATCTGGTACGCAGTATCAACTGGAAGCAAATAACGGTCCTAATAGCCTGCATGGCGGCGTTAAAGGCTTTAATAAAGTACTTTGGCAAGTAACCAAACAAACTGAAAGTCAAGTTGAGCTTTATTATTGCTCTCCCGACGGCGAACAAGGTTTCCCTGGTGAGTTGCAGGTTTGGCAAACTATTAGCGCTAAAAACGGCGAGCTTACTCTGCACTTTAAAGCGCTAACCAATAAAGAAACGCTCGTTAACTTTACCAACCATTGTTACTTTAATCTTGATGGCAGCGAATCAATTAATGAACACCTTGTTCAAGTTAATACCAATTACTATCTTCCTATCGATAAAACCAGTATTCCACTTAATGAATCCGCTTTAGTTACAGGCACCTGCTTTGATTTTACCAAGCCAGCTCAAGTTGGTGCGGCATTAAGCGCTGTTCATCCTCAGTTAGAAGCTGGAAATGGCTTTGATCACTGCTATATTTTTAATGATGACAGCAGTTTAAAGACGATGGCTACATTAACTTCGCCACACACGAAGGTTAATTTAACCCTTAAAAGCACTCAGCCAGGTATGCAACTATATACTGCTAACTTTGTTGGTGCGCCTTTTAAAGCACGGCAAGCTTTGTGCTTTGAAGCGCAAAATTGGCCTGATGCGCCAAATCGTGAAAATTTCCCAAAAGCTAATTTATTGCCGGGAGAGGATTACGAGCAGGTTATTATTTACTCTTTTTCTGAGTGAATGCAGTCTTTCAATGTTAATTTAAAGAAAATTAAAAGCAAAAATACGGTGATTAAATGCTATCTATAATTCAGGAAAAGGTTGCACTTTTTGCTGTTTTAAAGTATTTATAATATAAATAGTATTTGAAACTATATGCACTACCACAACGACACAACGACTACACACAATCAGGAGTTTTTAAAAAATGATAATTAACAATAAGTTATCGTTCAACAAGAAAACCGCGATCAGTATTGCTATCACTGGCATATTGGCAAGCGGAAACGTTGCAGCTCAAGGCGCTGAAGGCAATACGCCTACAGTAGTAAATGAAGATGTTGAAGTTATCGCAGTAACGGGTATCCGCAGCAGCTTACGTTCATCAATGTTGGATAAAAAAGCATCTAATGTTGTTACAGACGGGATTAAAGCAGAAGATCTTGGTAAATTTCCTGATTTAAACGTAGCAGAATCTCTGCAACGTATTACAGGTGTAGCAATTGACCGTAGTGGTGGTGAAGGCCAAGCGGTAACTATTCGTGGTTTTGGTCCACAATTTAATACTGTACTTGTTAATGGTCGTCAAATTGCGACAGATAGCGCAGGTCGTGAATTTAACTTTGATGTATTGGCCGCGGATCAAATCACCGGTGCTGATATTTATAAAAGTAATACAGCAACTCTTCAAGAAGGCGGCATTGGCGGTACGGTTAACGTAACTACAGCACGTCCTTTTGATTTTGGTGGTTTACATATTTTAGGTTCAGTTAAAGGTATGTACGAAAGCCTTTCTGAAGAAGTATCTCCATCAACATCATTCTTAATAAGTAATACGTTTAACGATGACAAGCTAGGTGTGCTTTTTGCCATCACTAATCAACAACGTAAACTTCAAAATAACCAAATTTTAACGGCAGGTTGGCGCGGTGGCCAAACAATTTCTAACCCAACTGATGGTGTATTGTTTGAAAATGCTTACATTCCACGTAACTGGGACCAAGTAGTTGATGAGCAAGACCGCGAGCGTACAAATGCAAGTTTAGTACTTCAATACGCACCGTCTGACGATGTTACGATTACTGTTGATGGCATGATTTCAAAATTCGAAGTTGACTCAACAGTCCGCGATTTAGCATCTTGGTTTGAACCAGACCGCGTAGGCAGTGCAACGATTGATCCAGAAACAGGCACTCTTTTAACTTTCTCTCAAGAAGTTGGCTTAGGCGCGCCAAGTGGCGACCCTGCAAGTGACTTTGTATCGCATACACGTAATTCACGTGATGTAACTAATAAAGCATTTGGTATTAACGTAGATTGGCAAGTAAACGAGTCATTAAAAGCTAAATTTGATGTATCTCGCTCAACAGCTGAAAACGACCGTGCAGGTAATGATCGTTTTAACGTAGTGGGTATTATTAACAGCTATACTTTTGACGGTACAGGCAGCATTCCTACTGTACAGCATGACGGTTTTGAAAATGGTTCGCTGCCAGATCCAAGCCTCGCGCGACTTCATTACAACGAAATTGGTAATCAATTTACAGATGAAGATGAAATTACTGAAGTAAAAGCCGATTTTGAATATGTGCCAGATAAAGGCCCAGTTGATCGCATTAACTTTGGTGCTTATCGCCAAGAACGTGAAAAATCAAGCTTTCAAATCTTTGGTAGTCAATGTCAGTTCTGTGGTTATGGTACACAAGCACCACTTGATGCAATTGATTTTGAAGCATACCAAGCAAGTAACTACTTCCCAGGCTTAATCGATACATTCTACACCTACGACGGTGATAAAATGCTTGATTACCTAGCCGATCAAGGTTTCCCTGTAGAGCCAACACTACAAAATAACCGTTATACAATTAACGAAGACATCACTAGCTTATACATGGACTTTACGCTTGGTTTTGACCTAGCTGATATGCCAGTAACTGTTAATATGGGCGCACGTTACTCAGAAACTGATATTGAAGTTGCTGCAATACAAAGCTTTATTAGCGATGTAATACCAACATCTGACGCAACATTGTTTCAGAATGTTTTTGGGCCTGCAACGAACATCGAGCAAGGCACTAGCTACTCAAACTTATTACCATCTTTCAATGTTAAGTTAGAGCTACAAGACAACATGATTTTACGCTTTGCAGCGTACGACAGTATTACTCGTCCAACGATGTCTCAGCTATCTCCTGCGACAAACTTTAACGAGCCACGTCGTCAAAACTTAACGGCAAGTGGTGGTAATCCAGCACTTAAACCATTCCAATCAGAAAACTGGGACATTTCTTACGAGTGGTACTACAACGATGCTAACTTATTTAGCTTTGCAGTATTTAGTAAAGAAGTGGATGACTTTATTGTTACCCTAACAGGTGCCGAAACATACGAAATGTCTGATCGTTCAGGCCCTGATTTTGCGTGTACTACATGTACAGATCAAACAGATGACGAACTTATTGGTAGTTCAGAAGTTTACACTGTAAGTCGTCCTCAAAATGGTGAGTCTGCAACTGTAACCGGCTTTGAAGTCGGTGTTACTCACATGTTTGAAAATGGCTTTGGTTTTATTGCTAATGCAACTGTTGTGAATAGCGACATTAGTGTGGGTGACGATACTACACAAACATTTGCACTAGAAGGTCTTGGGGATTCACAAAACTTAATATTTTTCTATGAGCAAGAAAACTGGCAAGCACGTGTTGCATTTAACAACCGTGAAGGCTTTTTACGCTTAGTTGATAACGGCTTTAACGGTGAACCAGTGAACGTAGAAACTTACGGCCAGTGGGATATTAGTGCAAGCTACGATATTAACGAAAACTTCACTATTTTTGCAGAAGGCATCAACATCACTGAAGAAGAGTTAGTGCAAACAGGTCGTTTTGCTAACCAAATCTATTCAGTAGAAGATAATGGCTCACGTTACGCGTTTGGTATTCGCGGATCGTTTTAATTAATGATGGAGGCGTATTTTTCGCCTCTTAGTTTTCATTACAGCACCAAGGTGCTAATACCAATTAGGTTAATTTAGCAGTAATGTATATTAGTTAACCTAATTGGCTAAAATGAATTCACATTAAATCAAGATGCCCTAACGGGCATTTGTTGTATAAAACGTTATCAAAAAATACTCAAAGAGTAGTCCATTATGAATAAAGCAATAAAAACAGTAGCGGTAGTTGGCGGTGGTACAGCAGGATGGCTGAGCGCTGCAATTATAGCTTCGTATCACCAAGGTCAAAATGGTGACGGCTTAAAAGTGATGTTGGTTGAATCGTCAGACATTCCAACTATTGGCGTAGGTGAAGGTACCTGGCCCACGATGAAAAACACACTTCAGCAAATAGGCTTGCGTGAAGTTGATGTGTTTAAAGCCTGTAATGCTACCTTCAAACAAGGCGGAAAGTTTGTAAATTGGACGCATGGCAATAATGACTTTTACTACCATCCATTTACTGTACCGCTAGGCTACGGCCGTATAGATTTAGCCCCATATTTAGATAATGTTGAAGACTTTGCACAGCAAACTAATTTTCAACATGATATTTGCGAAGCAAGCTTAGCCCCAAGAGGTATAGCGCAAGGTGAATATCAAGGTAATTGTAATTACGCTTATCACTTAGATGCCGGCGCTTTTGCCGAAATGCTTAAACAGCATTGTAAAAGTAAGCTTGGTGTAGAGCATATTATTGGTACTGTTGATCAGGTAAAGCTTGATGACGATGGTGCAATAAATGAGCTTACTCTAAAAGATCAAACCCGCACTATAAACGCCGACTTATTTATAGACTGTACTGGTTTTTCATCATTGTTATTAGGCCAAGCGCTCAACGTACCGTTTAAAAAAATGGACTACGTGCTATTTAACGACAGCGCACTGGCTATGCAAGTCCCTTACGATGAAAGCGACGACTCCTTGGCCAGCCATACCATAGCAACAGCGCAAAACGCTGGATGGATTTGGGATATAGGTTTAACGCACCGCCGAGGTGTAGGGCATGTTTATTCAAGCAAGTTTTTATCAGACGATGAAGCAGAGCAAAACCTAAGAAACTATTTAGGCGATGCAGCAAACGGTTTAACTGCCCGTAAAATTAACTTTGAATCAGGATATCGTGAGAAGTTTTGGCATAAAAACTGTGTTGCAGTGGGTATGTCAGCAGGGTTTGTAGAACCGCTTGAAGCAACCGCTATTATGCTTGTTGAAATTTCAGCACGCTTTGTAGCAGAGCATATGCCAGCAGACACACAAGTAATGCCTATTGTAGCTAAGCGTTTTAATGAGCAGATGGATTACCGTTGGCAGCGTATTATCGACTTTTTAAAACTGCATTACATGCTAACCAAGCGCCCAGAACCTTACTGGCAAGCACATGTACAGCCCGACACTATTCCACAAACCCTGCAAGAAGATTTACTGCTTTGGGGAAGCCGTGGCCCGCTAATTCAAGATTTTCATGGCGCATTAGAGTTATTCCCTGCTGCCAGTTATCAGTATGTTTTGTACGGTATGGGCTTTAAGCCTGACTTTACTAAACAAGCATATTTGTATTCACAACATGTGCAAGCCAAACAAATAATTGAACGTAACAGCCAGCTTACACAGCAGATGTTGCAAACTTTGCCGCCTCACCGTGCTTTTATAGAGCAGTGGTTAGCAGCTAACCCAGTTTAAGGATGTGTAACTATGGCTATTAGTGAACTAGTAAACACCAAACACCAAACATTAAAAATTAACCCCAATGCAGCTGTTGAATATGCAAAAACGCAGCATTTAGTTAATTTAAGAGCAAATGAAATAGCAAAAGCAGCCTGCGACTTACCTATTTTTTTAGCACGTAATACACAAAATGGTAGTTATACCGTATCAGCGTTAACCAGCTTTAGTGCAGGTCAAAGTTTATTGGTTAATAACAACCAATGGCAGGCACTTTACACACCGGTATGTATGCAAACCCAGCCTCTTTATTTAATGACCCGAGAAGCAAATAGTAGCGATTATTTTATTGCAATTGATGATCAAAGCTCAGCCGTAAACACGCAGCAAGGTGAGGCACTATTTGATGCTAAAGGTAACCCGAGTTTATTTTTAAGTGCACAGCAAAAACTGTTAGAAAGCGACTTAAAAAATGACTATCAAACGTATCAATTTACCCAAGAAGTTGCGCGGTTAGGGCTCATTAAAAACATAGATATTGTATTGCAGTTTGAACAAGGCGAAACCCAAACTATTCAAGGTTTGAGCACCGTTGATGAAGACAAACTGCAAACATTAAATAGCGATACCGTTGCAAACTTACACAAGCAAGGTTACTTGAGTGTGCTTAACAGCATGCTTATTTCACTGTTTCAGTTAAATGCATTGGTAAAGCTGCATAACCAACGTCCCGAACTTATGCCTTTAAAGCAGATTAAGTTAGAACTAAGTCGAGATGCGCACGCGCTGTAGCGTGCACTTTTTTATTACACAGACATTGCGTATAACGCGCAGGAGACACACACATGTCAGATAACATTTTACAGCTGGTGGTTTTTGTTTTTGTCACCGCTTTAATTGGTGGCCTTACTTATTGGAAATGCCGAGGCCAAAATCGCAATAACGGACAAAGCCAAACTAAAGAGTATTTTTTAGCGGGCGGTGGCCTTACTTGGATGTTTGTTGCAGGTTCAATCACATTAACTAATTTAAGTACTGATCAGCTTGTAGGTATGAATGGTAACCAAATGGCTTTACTGGTTTGGTGGGAGCTTGCAGCAATTATAGGTTTGATTATTTTAGCCAAAGTGTTCATTCCTGTTTATTACAAATACAACTGTACAACTACCACAGAGCTTTTAGAAAAGCGTTATAACAACAAACATATTCGCGCTGTTATTGGTGGTTTATTCTTTTTAGGTAATGCACTTATTTATATGCCAGCGGTTATTTATTCTGGCGCGCTATTTATGCAAACCATGTTTAAGGTTGATATTCCGCTAATGTATATCGCCACCGCATTTGCCATTATTGGTGCTGTTTATGCGTTTTTTGGCGGCCTGCGAGCAGTTGCTGTATCGGATACCTACAATGGCATACTTGTACTAGGCATGGCTGTTTTAGTCGTGTTTTTAGCACTTAATGCGATTGATTATGACTTTACCGGTATTCCTGAGGAGCGCTTAACACTCATAGGTGATGCTGACTCACCTATTCCGTGGCCAACACTTTTAACCGGTATGATCTTTATTCAAATGTATTACTGGGGTACTAACCAAACAATCACACAGCGAGCAATGGCAGCACCTAATGTTAAAGAAGCGCAAAAAGGTATATTTGCCGCAGCGGGTATTCGCTTTTTAATCGTCCCAGCAATTGTGGTATTACCGGGTATTATTTCGTTTAAACTTTATGGCGATATTGGCGACGCTGCTTATGGTCGAATTGTGGGTGATGTAATGCCAGCATGGTTAACCGGTGTGTTCGCAGCGGCAATGGCAGCAGCAGTACTCTCTACTTACAACAGCTTATTAAATTCAGCTACAGCACTATATGTGTGTGACATTCACGAAGCGTACTTTAATAAAGAGCCAAGTGTTGTAAAGCTAAGTGGTTACGTAACGTTACTACTCACAAGCTTAACACTGGTACTTGTACCAATTTACCAGCAAGCAGACAGTATTATTAACTTACTACAGCAATTAAATGGCTTATTAAGTATGCCTATATTCTCTATTTTTGTAGTGGGCTTATTATTTAAAAATGTTGATGCACGTGCGGGTATTGCTGCAGTAATTTTAGGTGTTGTAATGTACGGCATGCTTACATTTGCAAACTCACCACTACATACTGATATTCATTACATTCACTTAATGCCAATTACATTAATCGTATGTGTAGCTTTTGCATTGATAGTAAATAAAGTGGTATTTGGTTTGAATGCGCAGTGGGCAGGTAAAACACCGGCACTTGATGACGCAGGCCAAGCACAAGTACAAAAATAGATTATAAATAGTTTAAGCTTACAAAATCGGTCATGGGGAAACTCTGGCCGATTTTTTTATATGTATTAAAAGCAACATGACAACTTCAAAGCTAAGGTTAGTTTAATACTTTTTATTACAGTGGTACTTCCAGTGAGTTTATCTGACTATTTGCGATGTAAAGACTATCAAAACCTAATTTATATGATATATACTATTATTATTGAGTGTCACTGTCTGATAGATTGTGGCTCAAGCAAAGAGATACATTTAGTACATAGTGTAGCTTACTAATTTTCGTTATATTTATAACTCACACAATGAACAAGAGGATAGGAAAATCATGGCCGACACTAAATCATTTTATCGATTAGACAGTGTAAACAGCACCGTTATTTTCGACTGCCAGAGCAAAACACCGGCGTTACTGTACTTTGGTAAATGCCTATCTGAGCAAACAACAGAAACAATGCTAACTCAGCTTGCTACGCGTCAAGAAGTAAAATGTGCCGTGGTTGAAGAAGCGCCTATTTCTCTATCTCCATTACTAGGTGAGGGCTTTACTGGTGCGCCAGGGCTTGAGCTAGTAAACGACTCAATCGCATGGTCAGTAGGGCCAGAGCTTCAAGAAGTGCGTCAGCCTTCAGCCGCAACACTTGAATTTGTAAGCGTAGATAAGCTACGTGGTATTGAAGTAGTGCACAGCATTACACTTGATAAAAACACTGATGTACTAAGCGCACATACTGTATTAACTAATTTAGGCGACTTACCGCTAAGCGTGAACTTTTGCGCAGCACCAACATTTCAGCTACCAGATAGCGTAAGCAAAATAGTGAGCTTTGAAGGTCGTTGGTCAAATGAATTTCAACGTCAATCGGTTGATTTAGTTTTAGGCAGTTTTGTTCGCGAAAACCGTAAAGGCAAAACATCACACGATGTATTTCCAGGTTTATTAGTGCATAACGAAAATGCAGGCGAGCAACACGGCGAATGTTACGGCTTTCATTTAGGTTGGAGTGGCAATAATAAACTACGCGCAGAGCTTTTAGCTGAAGGTCGTCGTTATGTACAAATGGGTGAGCTATTACTTCCTGGTGAGCTTATGCTTGCTAAAGGTCAAACATATCAAAGCCCGAGCATTTATGGCTCGTTTTCGAGTGAAGGTTTTAGTGCGCTTTCTCGTAATTTTCATCGTTTTGTTAAAGCTAATTTACTTAGCCAAGCACAGCGTGAAAAAACACGTCCTGTGCATTACAACACATGGGAAGGCATATACTTTGATCACGATGTAGATACGCTTAAGCAACTAGCCGACAAAGTAGCGCCGTTAGGTATTGAACGTTTTGTACTTGATGATGGTTGGTTTAAAGGCCGCCGTGGCGATAACGCTGGTTTAGGTGATTGGACAGTAGATTACAAAATTTACCCCGATGGTTTATCACCCGTTATAGAACATGTGAATAGCTTAGGTATGGAGTTTGGTATTTGGTTTGAACCAGAAATGGTTAACCCAGATAGTGATTTATACCGCGCGCATCCTGATTGGGTTTTAGGCTCAGAAAATAACGAGCAGTTAAGCTTTAGAAATCAGCTAGTACTTGATTTAACGCGCTCTGAGGTTGTTGAGTACCTATACAAAGCGATTGACGATATTTTAGTTGAATACCCAACTATTAAGTACATTAAATGGGATATGAACCGCGATATTAACCATGCGGGTAATTTTGATGGCAAGCCTGCTGTGCATCAGCAAACATTGGCACTTTATCGTTTAATTGACCGTATTAAAGCGGCGCACCCTGGTCTTGAAATAGAAAGCTGTTCGTCAGGTGGTGCACGTGTAGATTACGGCGTACTTGCACACACAGATCGTGTATGGACGTCAGATTCAAACGATGCGCTAGATCGCCTTGAAATACAGCGTGGATGTTCTTTCTTTTTCCCATCGTCGGTTATGGGTGCACACGTAGGCCCACGCGATTGTCATATCACAGGGCGTAATGTAAGTATTGAAATGCGTGCTGCGGTATCAATGTTTGGCCACATGGGCATTGAAATGGACCCACGTGAACTGACCGATCACGAATACAATGCACTTAAAGCGGCAATAGCACTTCATAAAGAGCATCGTGAGTTTATTCATAGCGCCGATTTATACCGCTTAGATAGCGACGATTTATCAATTAACTTTGGTTTAATCGATGAGCAAAAAACAAAAGCGTTATTTGCGTATAACAGCGTTCGTGAAACACCGCGTACAGCGCCTAATAAATTACGTTTTGTTGGCCTAGATGCCGATGCGCAGTACACACTTAATTTAGTGTGGCCGGTAAAATTTGAAGAGTATCGCCCATCTTCTATTGCTGCGGTAAATGGTCAAACATTTACAGGTGAAGCGCTAATGCAGTTTGGTTTACAAATGCCAATTTCATTCCCGCAAACATCGCTTATATTTGAGCTTAATAAAGCTTAAATTTAACTAAGAGCAGTAAAGGGCGAAAATCGCTTTTATGCTGCTCTATTGAGATATCAGAAGTCAGCTCTATATTGTTTAGAGCTGACTTTTTTATATCCTTAGTAAGCTAATTTAGTAAATTAACTTAGTAAACTCAAAAATATAGAAAATAGAGTGGTTACGCTTGCGCGTAATTTTGCTTATTACCCAACCAACGTTGAATTAGCGGGTCAACAACCTCTGGGTGTTGCTTAAGCATTTGTTGTGCAATCGGTCTAACTTGGTTAAGTATGTGCTTATCGCGGGTAAGATCTGCAATTTTAAACTCGGCTAACCCTGTTTGTTTTGTACCAAGTACTTCACCAGGGCCACGAATTTCTAAATCGCGCTCTGCTATCACAAAGCCATCGTTACTATCGCGTAGTACACCTAATCGCTTTTGAGCGGTATGAGACAGTGGTGCGTGGTATAAAAGCACGCAATGCGATGCAGTAGCGCCACGGCCAACTCGCCCACGTAACTGATGCAGCTGTGCTAAGCCTAAGCGCTCAGGGTTTTCTATAATGATTAAGCTCGCATTAGGGACATCTACACCAACTTCAATAACCGTCGTGGCAACTAAAACATGTATATTACCTGCCTTAAACTCGCTCATAATGGCTTGTTTTTCAGCTGATTTCATTCGCCCATGTACTAAGCCTACGTTTAGCTCTGGTAATGCTTCTTTTAACTGTAGTGCACTGTCTTCGGCGGCTTGGCATTGCAGTACTTCAGATTCATCAATAAGTGTACACACCCAATAAACTTGGCGGCCTTGCTCGTTACACGCTAATTTAACGCGGGCAATAATATCGTCTCTGCGAGTATCAGGAAGTGCCACTGTTGTGATTGGCGTACGCCCAGGTGGCAGCTCGTCAATCACAGAGGTTTCTAAGTCGGCATAGGCGGTCATGGCGAGTGTACGTGGAATGGGTGTTGCGGTCATGACTAGTTGATGAGGGTAACAATCACCAAACTTACCTTTTTCACGCAGTGATAAACGCTGGTGGACACCAAAGCGGTGTTGTTCATCAATAACGATAAGAACTAAGTTATTAAACTTAACTTCATCTTGAAATAAAGCGTGAGTACCTACAATCATTTGCGCTTCACCAGAGGCTATTTTTTCAAGTGTTGCTACGCGCTCTTTGCCTTTTGTTTTACCGCCAAGCCAAGCAACTGTTATACCTAGTTGATTAAACCACGTTGTAAAATTAACACCATGTTGCTCTGATAAAATTTCAGTAGGAGCCATTAAAGCGACTTGAAAGCCCTGCGCAATGGCTGTTAGTGCACTAAGTGCTGCTACTAGGGTTTTACCAGAGCCTACATCGCCTTGTACTAAACGCATCATGGGATACGCGTGTTGCATGTCACCTTTAATCTCAGCAACTACGCGGCTTTGCGCATTTGTGGGTGCAAAAGGAAGTTGCTCTAAAAATTGGCTTTCTAATGTGTTTACCGGATTTAATGCCACGGCTTTTACTTGTTGCCCTTGCTCTCGCACTTTTAATAAGCTGAGGTTTTGAGCAAGTAACTCCTCAAATACAAGGCGCTGTTGAGCAGGGTGAGTACCTTGCTCTAATGCAGCTACATCAACATTATTTGGTGGGCGGTGCAGTAATAATAAGGCGTCACTTAGCGGCATATTTGATGGCTGCCACTGTGAAGGCAGTAGTTCTTCTACTGAGTATTTATTTAGTAAATCAATAGCCTGTTCGCTTAAAGCTCTAATCGATAGTTGCTTTAAGCCTTCGGTTGTTGAATAAACGGGCGTTAATGTTGTCGCTACCGGCTGCTCGTTAGAGGTATCGCTGATGCTGTATTCAGGATGACTCATTTCAAAGCCAACACGGCCACGGCGCACTTCACCAAAACAACGTATTATTTTACCAGCGCTAAATGCGTTTTTTTGTGCAGCGGTAAAATTAAAAAATCGTAGTGTTAGCCTGCCAGTACCATCATTGATTTGGCAAACAAGCATGCGCCTTTTACCAAACGTTATTTGGCTTGTTTCAATTGTGGCTTCAACACTTACGTGGCTATGCAGTGACAACTCGCTAATCGCGTATAAGCGAGTACGATCTTCGTAGCGAAGTGGCAAATGAAAAAGCATATCTTGCACAGTTAAAATACCTAGCTTTAGCAAACGCTCAGCCATTTTTGGGCCGACCCCTTTGAGCTCTGTAATTGGGTATTGATTTAAGCTAGGTTTAGACAAATTGTATCAATCTTATTATTTGTGAGTAAGTTAAGTGTACTTACAGAGCTTTAGTCCATCAAGTATGTTTTAAAGCTTGCCAAAATTGCTCATCAGCGACGATTTCGCCGTTTTCATCAAGTGCTGGGTAGGGTAATTTTTTTTGTTTACACTGCCTTGCAATAATAGGATGGCAACCTTCAAAGTAAAGTGGGTGCTTAACTTCGGCGCTCAGCATATCTCTATTATATAAACCAGCCAGCTCACGTTGACGCTGTGCTTCAAACAATATTAGCGCAGCAGCAACCGAAACATTTAGCGATTGCACCATGCCTTGCATTGGAATAATAATATTTTGATCGGCATATTCTAGGGCTTTTTCTGATATCCCTGTTTTTTCTTGTCCAACAATAATAGCCGTTGGCTTGGTGTAATCTACTTCTCTAAAATCAACAGCATCTTCTGACAGGTGAGTCGCTAATATCTGTATTTCTGGATTGCGTTCACGCATTGCCACTACAGCATCATCAATATTTCTATGCAGGTGCGTCTCTAGCCAGTTTTTACTGCCACCCGAGGTATTGTTTGTTAGCCATTTTTGTTTTTCAGGCCATACAGCATGTACGTGATGGCAACCAACCGCATCAGCACTTCGTACTATTGCCGATAAGTTATGGTGTTTATGCACGTCTTCTAAGCACACGGTTAAGTCTGTTTGACGGCGCGAAAGTACGTCTTCGATTCTTTGATAGCGAGTTTGCTGCATGGTTATCCTCTTTTTTCGGCAATTATACGAGATTTTTACAGTTAAGGCATTACCGTACGGCTAATTGGGTTTTGTAGAGAAATAAGTGTTTCTGTTGATTGGATTGCTTCTATTGCCTGTATTTTATTAATCAGCACATCTTGTAAGTGATCAATGGATTTTGTCATTACTTTTATAAATATACTGTAGTTACCTGTTGTGTAATAAGCCTCTACTACTTCCTCCAATGCTTCTAGCTTTATAAGTGTTTGTGGATAATCACGTGCGTTATTTAAATTAATACCTATAAAGCAACACACATCGTAGCCTAGCTGTTTAGTATTAATCGTTAATTGGGTGCCTGTAATGATCCCTGCTTGCTTCATTTTTTCAATTCTTACGTGAATTGTCCCTGCGCTTACATTAAATCTTTTTGCTAATTCGGCGTACGCAGTACGGGCATTTGCCATTAACGCATGAAGTATCTGTTTATCGAGATTATCGATTAAATAATTTTCCATTATATTTTTCTCATAAAATTATCGAATATATGGTTTTTATACCACTTAATTAGTGTTTTTTATATATTAAAGCTATTTTTGTTATGGGATGTTGAATTAATCCTTTAAATCGTTACATTAACTTCATTAAGGGCGCTAGTTAGAGCGCTTTTTATCAATTAAGCAAGTAACAATAACTGGGAATGAGGCCAATTATTATGAGTTCACACTATGTGCAGCAACAGCAGCAAATAAGTAAAGTTAAGCAATTTTTTTCACAACAACTAGAAACCCAACTTGGGCTGGTTGAGGTTCAAGCCCCAATTTTGGCTAAAGTGGGCGATGGCACGCAAGATAACTTAAGCGGCCATGAAAACGCAGTTGCTGTAAATGTGAAAGCGATTAGAGATAGCCGCTACGAAGTTGTGCATTCACTGGCTAAGTGGAAACGTAAAACACTGGCTACTTATGGCTTTAGTATTGGTGAGGGTATTTACACTCAAATGAAGGCCTTGCGCCCAGATGAAGATTCATTAAGTCCTATTCATTCTGTATATGTTGATCAGTGGGATTGGGAAAAAGTAATTAGCGAAACGACAGAGCGTTCGCTGGCAACACTAAAGCAAACTGTTCAGTCTATTTATAAAGGGATAAAAGAGACGGAAGCTTTTGCAAGTGCATCTTATGGTTTAACGCCTTTTTTACCGGACGATATTAAGTTTGTGCACAGTGAAGAACTACGTAAAATGTATCCTGACTTTAGTGCTAAGCAACGCGAAAAAGCCATTGCACAAGAATATGGTGCTGTATTTTTAATTGGTATTGGTGGCGCGCTTGGAGATGGCAAAATCCATGATGTAAGAGCCCCAGATTACGATGATTGGTCTACACCAACATGCGATCAATACATGGGTTTAAATGGCGATATTTTAGTATGGAACCCAGTGCTTGAAGATGCATTTGAAATATCATCAATGGGTATACGTGTAAGCCCTGAAGTTTTAAAAGCACAGTTAAGTACAACTGGAGATGAAGACCGTTTAGAGTTTGATTGGCATAAAGCGCTACTACAAAGTAAATTCCCGCAAACAATTGGCGGTGGAATAGGACAGTCGCGCTTAGCGATGCTATTGCTACAAAAGCAGCATATTGGTCAAGTACAAGTGGGTGTATGGCCGCAGCAAACACATGTTGAGGTAAGTGGTTTACTTTAAAATATGAATTAATTTGAGTGCTCAATAGAGCACTCTGTTCTTAGCTTGTTTTAAACTCTATTTCAATTTTGTTATTCAAAAGTTTAACGTTGCACGGAGGGTAATTACGGATTGTTTTTAGCACTTTATCAAAAATATGAATTTCTACACCTGAATGCAAAACAGAATTTACCGCTAAATTAGCGTCGCTAAGTAAATCGTGCAAGTCGTGATCTAAGTTTGAAAGACGTTTTTCTAATAGCTCTGCTTGCTCACAATAATGTTTTTGAGTAGCGCCAATTTTGGTGATTAATATTTTTTTCTTTTCGGCATCCTTCACTAAATCAGTTTTTTCTAGCGCTGCTTGAAGCGTATCTAATTGTGCATCTGTTTTAGCTAAGTCTTTAAAGCAATTATCAGTATCCGCTGTTATTTCGGCGCCCGAAGCCGCTAGGTTAATAATCATTTTAGCGCCTGATTCATTCCCTATTTCGCCAGCAATGAGAGTTGTTGCATCAAGTATTTCGCCACCAAATATTTTACCCTTAGGTAAGTCTGGTTGGCCTACTTGCAGTAAGCGCTTAGCTTTCATTACACAATGGCTTGTTTGGCGATCAATAAAAATATTATTCGCATCGAGGTAGCAATACTGTGAGTGAGATACATGAATATCACCCAGCGCAATTAGTTTGCAAGAAAGTGATTTACTATCCACTTTTTGATGGCCAATAATACCTTGTTTAACAGTGATGTTTCCGCCTGCGGTAAGCTCGCCAGATTCAACCGTGCCAAATATAGTAATATCGCCTTTGGCAGTTACTTTCATCCCTGGGTCTATATTGCGAGTAACAATAACACTGCCTTGAAAGTCAATATGGCCGCTTTTTACATTTACATCTGAAATGGTAAAAATATCGTCGACACGCATGCCATTATTAATTTCAACCGGAACACCTGCAATAGTAGAGACTAACTCAAGCGGATTCATTTTTGATATTTCAGTGCCTTCGCCAGCTACTAGTTGTTTATTTTCTCCGGGTTTTGCAGGCAGTATGTCACCTATTACGGTAAATCCTTCTTTACCGGGAGTTGCTGGTTGTTGGCGAATAAGCACAGAGCCAGGCTCTACGCTTGCAAGCTTGCCAAAGTCGCGCATGTCCACACTGCCGTCTTCTTTGAGTTTGGGCGCTTTTAAACGATCTTTTAAAGTTTCTACCGTTGTTATTAGTTTAGTGGCTAAACCATCGCTTGGGAGCCTACCTTTAGCTAATATCCCCTTAACTACAGATCCTGCAGAGTGTTCAGATTGTTTTTGCAGCAGCTGTTCTAAAAATGCTTGTTTATAGCCACGCACAATACCTGCTTTAACGAGTTGTTTTTTTGCATCTTCTAAGCTTAATAACTTTCCACCTTGGGCAAGCGTTAGCTCGCCAATAGCCAGCATTTTATCGTCGCTAATTGTTACATTTAAAGTGGCATTGTGTTTTGTTGCTACAACCAAAGTTTGTTGTGTGTTTTCGTTTTTAAAAAAATCATTAATAGCGTCATGATCTATTTTACAGTCGCAAAAAGCTGACTTTTCGAGAGCCTCTAAAATAAATGCAGCGCTGGGAGGAATATGTTCTTTTACATCAAGTAAAACATTTCCATTGTTGGCAAGCTTAAACACGAGTTAATCCTTTTTTACTACTTAAGTTAAGTTTGTTTTTTAAAACACAACTACAGATTGCTAGAAATTTACATTTGAGTCAAGAAGTCAGAGAAAACGAAGTGCGGAGCGAGAAAATAAAGGCTATAGAGAAGCTCTATAGCCTGTAATACTTAATTGGTAGAAGGTAATTCCATTATTCCGTCTATTTCAACTTGTGCACCTTTTGGGAGTGCACGAACACCTAATGCAGCTCTCGCTGGGTAAGGTTGTTTAAAGTATTGGCTCATTACTTCATTTACAGTGGCGAAGTTAGATAGATCTGTTAGGTAAATATTGATTTTAACTAAGTCTTGGATTTTTCCGCCTGCTTCTTCGCATACCGCAGTAATATTTTTAAATACTTGATGCGTTTGTTCGCTAAAGTCTTCTGAAATCATTTCCATCGTTTCTGGAACTAATGGAATTTGACCAGATAAATAAACAGCGGTACCTACTTTAACTGCTTGGCTGTAAGTGCCAATAGCTGCAGGTGCTTTGTCGGTAGAGATAAATGCTTTATTCATGTGTTTCCTATTTTATTTTTTACGATAGACTTTTTGCACATCAGGCATAACGCGAATGCGGCGCATAATGTTGGCAACGTGGATACGGTTTTTAACGGTAACCCCTAAATCTATCACGTATAAATTACTTTCTTTTTCATCAGTGGCAATTTCTACAATATTGGCTTGGGTTGTAGCAACAACATTGGTTAGCTTAGCTAACGCGCCTTGATGGTTAATAATTTCAACTCTCAGAGCTGCAATATATTCTTTTTCTGGGCTATCGTCCCATTTTACAACTAAGTATTTAGAGCGCTCATTTTCCCAACCACGAATGTTTTTACACTCTTGGCGGTGAACAGTCAGGCCTTTACCTTGGCTTATGTGAGCTGTAATGGCATCACCTGGTACAGGTCGGCAGCACTTAGAGTAATTCACTAACATGCCTTCAGTACCAATAATGGTCGCTTTGGCTTGGTTTGTTATATCAGTTAAATCGTCATTGTCATTTTGCAATAAGCGCTTGGCAATTAACATGCTCATTAAGTTACCAGAGCCAATTTCTACCAACAACTCTAAAACTGTGGAGAGTTCGTGTTCTTCAAGTACTCTCGCTATATTTTCATCAGCAATACTATCTAGTTTGTTTTCGCCTAATGCGGAATCAAGCAAACGACGCCCTAAAAGCATAGCTTCTTCATGATGCTGGCTTCTAAGGTAATTACGAACACCCAAACGTGCTTTACCAGTAACAATAAAGTTTAGCCATGTTGCATTAGGGTGGGCACCTGAGCTTGTTATTATCTCTATGGTTTGCCCTGTATCTAACGGCCTACTTAAAGGATGTGGCTTGCGATTAACGCGTGCGCCTACACAAGTGTTGCCTACATCAGTATGAACTGCATACGCAAAATCGACTGCGGTAGCGCCCATTGGTAGCTCAACAATACGACCATCAGGTGTAAATACGTAAATTTCTTCTGGGAATAGCTCAGTTTTTACATTTTCAATAAATTCAAACGATGAACCCGCACTTTGCTGAAGCTCTAATAAGCTTTGCATCCATTGGCGAGCACGTTGCTGCGAAGTATTACCTGCACCATCACCTGATTTTTTATACATCCAGTGCGCCGCTACACCTTTGTCGGCCATCTGATCCATATCGTGAGTACGAATCTGAATCTCAACAGGTATTCCGTGTGGGCCAACTAATGAAGTATGAAGCGATTGGTAACCGTTAGTTTTTGGTACTGCAATATAATCTTTAAAGCGTGTTTCTATAGGCTTATAAAGACTATGAGCCACACCTAATACGCGATAACACGTATCCATAGAATCAACTGCAATTCTAAACGCGTAAATATCCATAACTTCGTTAAATAGCAGTTCCTTATTAAGCATTTTTTTATAAATACTATATAAATGTTTCTCACGGCCTGACACAGTCGCTTTAATGCCTGACTCTTCAAGACGTGCTTCTATTTCGTGTTGGATATTAGTGATAACTTCTTTGCGATTACCACGTGCTTTTGCTACTTCAGATTTAAGTGCGCGATGACGCATAGGATATAAAGCTTGAAAACCTAAGTCTTCAAGCTCATTTTTAATATCGTGGATACCTAAACGGTTTGCTATTGGCGCGTAAATTTCAAGCGTTTCACGTGCTATTCTGCGGCGCTTATCTGGGCGCAGTGCCCCTAAGGTACGCATATTGTGTGTTCTATCAGCAAGCTTGATTAAAATAACTCGAATATCCTGAGTCATTGCCATAATCATTTTACGGTAGTTTTCGGCTTGGAATTCTTTTTTATCTTTAAAGCTAAGTTTATCGAGCTTACTTACACCTTCAACGAGTTCTGCCACTGTTTCGCCAAAAATTTCGGCTAAATCTTGTTGGCTAAAATCAGTATCTTCAATTACATCGTGCATTAGCGCGGCCATGAGCGTTTCATGGTCAAGATGCATGCCTGCAAGAATTTGGGTTACTTCAACAGGATGAGTAATATAAGGTTCGCCACTTGAGCGAGTTTGTCCTTCATGGGCCTCTCGGGCTACCACGTAAGATTTTTGAACCAGCTCTACATCAGCAGCGGGCAAGTATTCTGAAATTTTCTTTTTAAGACCTTCAAAAAGATACATTCACACTCCAATGTTCTAGGGCCTGTTGACCTTTCAGGATTAAAATTTGTTCAATCTAAGGGCGATTTAATCGCGGCGCGAGGTTTTTAGCCTAGCGGGCTAAGTAAAAATCGAGCAACAAAGAGTAAATTGCCCCTAGGCAGAACCCTTTGGGCAGCTCATGTTTGGCATTTATGCAAGCATACTACTGCAAATTTAACCTCGAAAGATAGACAGCCCTAGTGAAGCAAATTAGGTAAGTTACGAATATACGATGAAATGAAAGGATTGCCAACGGCTATAGTGGAAATACTGCGCCGTTGGCTAAATCAGACCGGGAGGTCGATTATTGGTTGCCACCAACAATGGCAGCAACAGCAGCTAATTCTGCTGCTTCTTGGTGTTGTTGTTCTTCACGGTCAATTAAGTCCATTGAAGAGCTATCAACTAAACCTAATTCAATTTCACGTAAAGCAACTACCGTTGGCTTATCGTTTTCAGGGTCTACTAGTGGAGTTTTACCACCAACAGCAATTTGGCGGGCACGACGAGCCGCAACTAAAATTAAGTCAAAACGATTACCAACTGCATCTACTGCATCTTCAACTGTTACGCGGGCCATCACAGCACTCCAAAAATAATTTAAAAGCAAAGGCGTAGTTTACTCCAAGGAGCCACTTTCGCCAATAGCCAGTGTTCAATTTTTATCAGTTTTACTTGCCTAAGCCTAATTTAAGTAGGCTTAAATTATTTAAGCAGACTATTTAGTAAAACTTGATGACGATCTTCTTGGGTTTTTAGCGTTAAGCGCTGAGCCATTACAATTGTTTCTATGTCGGCAAGTGCGCTCTCAAAGTCATCATTAACAATTACAAAGTCGTATTCGTTATAATGTGATGTTTCAGATTGTGCTTTTGCCATACGAGAGGCAATAACTTCAGCCGAATCTTGGCCACGGTTATTTAAGCGTTGCTCTAATTCTTCTTTTGAAGGCGGTAGAATAAAAATAGTTTGTACGCTTGGCATAATTTTGCGCACTTGCTGAGCGCCTTGCCAATCAATATCTAAAAACACATCAATACCCGCATCAAGCTGCGACTCAATAGCCTGCTTTGATGTGCCGTAGTAATTATCGAATACTTGAGCCCATTCAAAAAAGTCATCTTTGGCAATAAGCGCTTTAAATTCGTCTGTAGATACAAAGTGATAATGCACGCCATTTTCTTCACCTGGGCGAGGGGCGCGAGTTGTATGTGATACAGATACTTTCATGTCAGCGTGTTTTTTTAATAACGCATTGATTAAGCTTGATTTACCAGCACCAGAAGGGGCTGACAAAATAAATAAGTTACCGCGAGTTTGTGCCATTTTTTTCTCTACCTAAAAATAAACAGGCCTAGGTTACAAGTAAGCCAAGCCTTTAATTAACTGCATTGTACTTTAATTAGCTCACCTTGCTCAAGTTAGACGTGTTCAAGTGAGCCATGCCTAAGTTGAAGTGGGAGTGTTAGACTTTAAATAAAATTGCAGTTTAAAATTATCAACAGAACTAGCCGCTAGATATAAGTATTTGATAAGGTGAAGTATCACCTAGTAAAGGAGCCTTTATGCTTAATAAAACCTTATTTACCGCACAACAAGTAAGAGACAATGAAGCTTTAGCGGCTAAAAATAGTCATTGTGATTTATTTACCCTAATGCAGCGTGCAGGCGAGGCTGTATATAAGCAATGGCAGTTATTTGATGCACCGCATACATTAGTCATTGTTGGCCATGGTAACAACGCTGGAGACGGTTACGTTGTAGCTAGGCTTATTATGCAATCAGGTAAAAAGGTAACAGTATGCGCAGCTGAGCCTAATAAAGTATTAACCGGTGATGCAGCAAAAGCGCAGCAGTTATGGATTGAAGCGGGTGGGGAAGTTTCTCATTTTACAAAAGATGCCCTTAATGAGTACGATATAGTTATTGATGCTCTCCTTGGTACTGGGCTTAAAAGCGCAGTGCGTGATAACTTTGCGAATATAATTAAGGCTGTAAATAACAGTGGTAAGCCCGTAATAAGCATTGATATTCCATCAGGCATTGAGGCTAATACAGGGCAGCCTTTGGGGTGCGCTGTACAAGCAACTTCAACCGTTACCTTTGTGGGTATAAAGCAAGGGCTCACAACGACAGCAGGTAAACAATATAGCGGTAAGTTAGTATTTGATGATTTAGCAATTGGCGATGCATTTACTTGTATAGCGCAATCTTCAGGAACCCTTGTCAATTTCAATAGCTTTAAAGGAATAGCCACGCGAGCAATCAATAGTCACAAAGGAAGCCATGGTAAACTTTTATGTGTTGGTGGCAATCAAGGTACTGCAGGTGCGATTAGGTTAAGTAGTGAAGCAGCACTTAGAACGGGTGCTGGCATGGTAAGAGTGTATACACACGAAAGCTCAATAACGCCTATTAGCATTGGCAGACCAGAACTTATGGTAAGCAGTAATAACTTACATCAAGCACTAGAGTGGGCAAGCTGCGTTGTTATTGGCCCAGGGCTTGGGCAAGACGAATGGGCACAGCAAACATTCGATGAAGTAATGCAATATTGCCAAAACAATAAAATGCCGTTGGTTATAGATGCAGATGCCCTTAATTTACTGGCTAAGAAAGCTTCATCATACACGTTAGAGCAATGCGTACTTACTCCACATCCCGGCGAAGCCTCTCGACTGTTGAGTGTGAGCACCAGCGAAATCGAATCTGATCGTTTTAATTATGCTCGCCTTTGCGCTAAACGCTATAACGCGACCTTTGTATTAAAAGGGGCTGGAACATTAATAGATAATGCTGAGCAAACGTGGGTATGTGAAGATGGCAACCCGGCATTGGCCGTTGGCGGCAGTGGCGATGTACTTACCGGTATTATTGGTGCATTACTTGCTCAAGGTTTAAATATTGATGAAGCAGCACGCTATGGTGTAACACTGCACGCTAAAGCCGGTGATATCGCAAGTGAGCGAGATGGGCAAAGGGGCATGCTACCCAGTGATTTATTCGCAATTGTAAGAGAGTTAGTTAATAAAGAGACGTGAGTTTAAGCGTCACTCAACTATTAGTGTTCGGTTTTAAATTGTGGAACGTTATTGCACCCACTAAAAAGCATACACCCACATAAAGCCAAACACTGCTCGCTATAATATTCCACGTATCGGCTCGTATTAATGCGGGGATAATTATCGTACTTCGTATGATACACAAAGTTGCAATAGCAATTAAAGCGGTTCTAGTAAGTACTATGTTACGCACTAAACCAATTGCTGATAAGGCAAATACAGTACATGCAAACATGAGTCCAGCTATTACAATACTACCTAAAGGCGCAAGGAATGTACCTTGCTGTGATGATTCTATTATTTGTATTGGAGCGCGAGCAAATATAAACCAACTAGTGCCACCCCATATACAAAGTAAATGCCATACAGCCGCTGCAGATGCGATAACTCCTGCGCTTAATAAAAATTTTGCTTTTATATTTAACAGCATTTTATCTCACTGATTATTAAGCTGTAGTAGATCCCATTTTGTACCATATAAATCTTCAAAAACCACTACGGTGCCATAGGGTTCTACTCGAGGTTCTTCGTTAAATGTAACGCCTTTAGAAAGCATTAAATTATAATCTCGCCAAAAGTCATTGGTATGCAAAAATAAAAATACGCGACCACCTGTTTGATTACCAATAGCACTCATCTGTTCGGGCGTTGTGGCTTTAGCAAGCAGCAGATTAGTCCTGCTCGAATTAGTTTCGTTTGAATTAGCCCCGTTTGAACTAGCCCCGTTTGAATTTGGAGGTGAAATTAACACCCAGCGTTTACCATCTTCTAAGTTAGTATCCTCTACTAACTCAAAGTTGAGCTTTTGAGCATAAAACTCAATGGCCTCGTCGTAGTCCTTAACAACTAATGCAATGCTGCCGATATGCTGTTGAACGTTAGTCATGCTTAGTTTACTCCGTACTCTTAAATAAATGTGTTTTATATCAGATTAGTAAACGTTTACGCAGGGTATATGCCCGTAGTGTGTAATTTTAATTAACTTGTGAGTTCGTCCTCATCGTCGTCGAGTGGATCACCTGAGTCTTCTTTGCGTTTTCTTTGTTCTTGTTTTGCTTTTTGAACATTCTCGTAGGTAGGTGGTGGGATAGGAATAATAGAAATAAGCGGAAAGAATGCTAAAAATAAATAAGCCCCCTTAGACATACTTTTACCCCACGTGACCATTTTGAGCATAACCCAAACTACGAATGAAAATAACCCAGTCACAAGGACAACAAAAACAAAGAAGATGAATATTGTGTTATTACTTAATAAATCCATTTAATATAAATCTGAGTTATACGTAACTTAGGTATGGGTATAAATTGAACAATATCAATGATTTTTATACCAAAAAGCAAAAAACCAGCCGAAGCTGGTTTTTTATATAAGCGAGGTGCTTAAACGGTGATGTTTATTACATCATGCCGCCTAAAAATATTAAAGGGTTGATTTTAAACAATAAAAAAACCAAAAAGCAAAAGATACCCTTCTTTGTGCCCTTCAGGCTTATTTGAGCGTTACAGTCAGTTGTCAATCCATCACCTTCTGTCCTGAGGCTAATTAAGCATCATATTTGCATTAGACCCGTGTTATAAACATGCGATATAAGTGTTACCGAATTCTCCAATACTCTTCCCCATCTTCAGTTTCTGCCTTTTCAAGACCAACTCTGTCTTTGGGCATCAAACTAGCTTTAATAAGACTTGATAAATCAGTTAATAAAGCCCTTACTGAGTCAACATAACTATGTCCCAAAAATGTATCGTCAACCGCTGTGGAATCTATTGTATCTATTCCATCTAAGACAGTTACTGGGGGCATTAAACCAGCTCTATGGTTTTTGTGAATTGTCTTAGACAACCAAACAGCCTTATCTCTTTGAGATATATATAGAGTTTTATGACTTTTAATATTTTCAATCTTGTCCATCGATTGCATGAATACTCTTGTATCAACGTCTGGGGCAGCAAATACCAACTTATCTATAGCCGTGCTTTCACCATTCTTAATATCACTAGAAAGCTTTTCGAGGCTTTTAAGAATAGCTCTATTACCCATACTGTGAGCCATAATATGAAGGGTCGTTCCTGTCTCTATAGAAGCTATGTCGAGTTGTTTCACAAATTGAATAATAGCTTCGTAAGAGGCTTCAATGGTTGCTTCATCTGCATTGTAAGAGCTAATTTCTGCATCTGAAGGCCAACTAAAGAATATCGCAGGAGATATTTTCAAGTCATAGGAAAGTTGAGCCGTGCGTATTGCTGCATCGTTGAAAGAGACGTTGTACCCATGTAAGAAAAACAATGCCTCTTTTTCTGCATTTGAATTCTCTTCTTCCATTGACTTCTTCAATTCATCCCAGTACTTCTCACTAGCAATTGGTTTAACAGACAGTACTCTCAGTCTGTCATCACCTTTAAAAAGCCGAATCCACCATGCAGAGCCTATCGAACCCGGTTTGTGTCCTTCAGGTATATTCACCAAACATTTTCCATGCGTTGTAACTTTGTCCCAACTACCAAATGACACTTCGCCATTATTTTCGTTAAGTTTACGATTTGTACCAAACCATACAGGAATATTTCTTGGATCTTCCAAAAATTCATCTTCAATAGCGCTATCAAATAGCATAACTTCTTCTGAAAAATTTATTTCTTTTTGAAGAAAGTCGATAGGTGAAGTATTGTCGTCAACAGACTTGTTTAGCTGTAAATCAATGGTAGTAGTATTTTCATGCTTTATTATGTCGTAAACTAAGCTAGAAAACGCCTCCATATTTTGGCTATCTTTAAGTAATATCCTCGCAAGATCACCATGAGATTTCATTGCTTCCACTGTCGCGCTTCGAATTGTTCTTGGTAGGTCGCCATGCAAAGCTTGAATTTTGGTGTTGCTCTCAACTTGGTCGATAACACGTGCGTCACTTTTAGTTATATTAACGATGTGAGAGGTAAAATGTTGTTGTCCTGTTGCATCTGAAATATCACCAAACAGATTATTCATGCGCACCACGATCTGACTAAGGAACTCTTTTTCTCTATCAGTTGCATCATGCTCATTAGCTTTAATGCCAGTAAGTGTTCCGCTTTTAGTTTCATCAGGCTGATCTAATTTACTGATCTTATAACCTTTTAATACTAAAGCAGTTAAGTCCACTTGATCTTGAGCTACACCGTTGAGTCTTTTAGATAACAGTTTACCGAAGTTAGCGAAGTTCTCTAAATTAGGATCTTCCAGTTCGATTAATTGAGCAATATAACTATAAACCTTAACAAAACGAGCAAGGTCAGACTTAAAGCGCATCAAACCCTCACGTTGTTTGGTGTATTCAGAGCGTTGCGTGTCAAACACTTTCATTGCTTTTTCGTCATTTGCTTTATGGGCAGCGTTGTATTTAGCTTCCCACTCATTTATTGCTTGAGTTAATATCTTTAGCTTACTATTAAAAACATCCGTAGGACGTTGCGTTGCAGAGTACAATTTACGGTGAACTTGCTCTGATGAAGATGTTGTTTTTAACAAACTAACATTAACATTTTTGAATTTTTCTAAATCTTGAAAGTTGTAAATATCAGCGTTATCAAGAATAACTTGCATGTCATAAACTACATTCGTGTCTTGAACATTGGCTAACGTTGCACCTTCATCATAATCTTTAAACGCTTGAAGAATGGTTTCAGGCTCATTAGCGAAGTCGATAACATAAGTTGTGTCTTTACCAGGATACGTCCTGTTTAATCGTGAAAGTGTCTGTACGGCTTCTACACCACTTATTTTTTTATCTAGGTACATCGCAACCAATTTAGGTTGATTAAAGCCTGTTTGGAACTTAGAAGCGACCAGCATGACTTTATATTGTGGTTCTTCAAAGGCATGTCTGAGGTCTGTGTTACCAATGTCAGGGTTCATGTTAATTTCGCTATATTCCGCCTCTTCATCAATACCATAAGAACCATCATCATCACCTAACTCAGTACCTTTAACTTTGCCAGAAAAAGCCACCAAAGCTTTTATACCTTGCAGGTTATTCTTTTTGAGATAAGCATCAAATGCCATCTTGTATTTAACGGCTTGTGGTCTGCCACTTGTTACAACCATCGCTTTTGCTTCACCGTTAAGTAAATGCATCACATTTTCTTTAAAATGCTTAACAATAAACTCAATTTTTTGTGATGGATTCGTTGGGTGTAATGACTGCCATCGAGCTAATGATCTACGAGCCATTTTTTTATCTACACGCTTGTCATCTAATTCAAGTGTACTCGCAAGTTTAAAAGCGGTTTTATATGGAGTGTAATTTTCCAATACATCTAAAATAAACCCTTCTTCAATAGCTTGACGTTGAGTGTATTTATCAAAAGATTGAGGCTTGTTTGTATCAGAAACAGGCTCGTTTTCGTCTTCAGGACGACCAAACAATGTAAACGTACTGTGCTTAGGGGTCGCAGTAAATGCAAAATGACTAATATTGTTAGGTCGAACCCTTGAACGTTGAACTTCTAACAGCAGGTCTTCAATAGACATGTTATCTAAATTATCTTTAGAGTCTAATGACAATGCAGCTCTTAGCCCTTGTGCTGTACTACCTGTTTGTGATGTGTGTGCTTCATCAATAATTACAGCAAAGTTTCTATCTTTAAGTGACTTTTCTGTAATGATAGATTCCATAGCAAACGGGAACGTTTGAATGGTAACTATGATGATTGGAGTACCATTTAGCAAAGCTTCGGCTAATTGCTTACTTTTAGGTTTGCTGGTTTTCTTTTTATCAATCGCTTCAATCATGCCAAATTGATGATCGATCTGTTGAATAGCATCTTGAAGTTGCGCATCTAGTACTGTTCTATCAGTAACAACAATCACTGAATTAAAGTGCGCTTTGCCTTCTTCATTTCTAAGCCGAGTTAAATCATGGGCTGTCCAAGCTATAGTACTTGTTTTACCTGAACCAGCACTGTGCTCACATAAATATTGCTGACCAGCTCCCTTAACTTTGGCATCAGCAATCATTTTATTTACTGCTCTGAGCTGGTGATAGCGTGGGAAAATTTGAACTTCTTTGAGCTTAGGCACGCCATGTTTATCAACTTTTTCAGAAGATTCAATATAAACAAAACTATGAAATATTCTTAACCAGCTATCTTTTTTGCAAATTTCTTCCCAAAAATAAGCGACAGGATATTCACCATCATCTCTCGTTGGATTACCAGCATAACCATTGTTACCTTTATTAAACGGTAAGAAAAAGGTACTTTCACCGCTTAATCTCGTGGTCATTTTAATTTCACTATCAGACATAGCAAAATGAACAACAGCACCACGTTTAAAGGTTAATAGTGGCTCTGCTCTACCGTTAATGACAGGTAATCTATCTTCTTTGTATTGTTTAACCGCATCATCAATAGATTGAGTAAAGTCAGTCTTTAACTCAACGGTAGCGACAGGAATACCGTTTATGAAAAAGACTAAATCAATTTCCCACTCACGAGTAGGGCAGTACTTTAATTGGCGAACAACTCGTAAAATATTTGCGTTATATTTTTTTACTTCTTTCGGATTTCGATTGTCTTCAGGGGCTTTTTGGCTCAATAAAATTTTACCTGCACCTGCTATTTGAATACCTTCACGCAATACCTTCATCGTACCAAGCGTTTTGCTTTCAAGTGACTTAGCTACTCTGTCTACAAGTACTGTTTCGGCTCTGGCTCCGTTGAGCTTTTCAAGCTTTTCCCATGCTTCAGGCTGAGACGTTTTTACCCACTTAGCAACATCTTCAGTATATAAAGCACGTTCTTTATCATATTTATTAGATGTGCCTTCTTTCCAGCCATTCTCAACTAACTTTTTGGTGATATAGGTTTCTAAATGAACCTCATGATGTGCTGCCATTATAACTCCTCCCTGACATCGATTTTTCCTGTTACTGCTTCGCTGATTAAGGCAATACGGTGTTCCTTTAGTAACTCAATGGATTTATTTGCTTCTTTCACTAGGCTTTCAATTTTTTTTGTGCGAATCCTTAAACTTTCAACAATATATTGTTGTTCCTCTAAATTAGGTTGGGCAATTTCCATGTTCAATATAGTTCCTTGTCCAATATTCAGCATTGAGCTACTAGTACCAGAGGCATCAATTTCTATTTGTTGACGTGCTCTTTCAGTACCTAGGAAGTACGCAATAAAATTAGGGTCTGCAATTTTTTTATTCAATTTTATTCGATAAATTTTGTCACATAAAATAAGGTTCGGATAGTCTTGTTGAGGTACGGCAGCGCTGCCAACCCATTCTTTTGCATTTGCTCTTGAAACAAGAAGTTCGTCTTTTTTTATTGCGAACTGAGGTTTCGCTTCTAACTCATCTGGTAGTTTTTTATTCTGCAATGGATTAAAAACTCCCTTGTTTACACAACCTACCTTCACCACTCCCCATGATATATCATCAGAAACAGGATAACTTTCGCATTGAGGACTCCAGCCTTGTTCTATCTTTATTACGTTGAATTTTATTTTTTTTACAACCCAATGTTCAGGTACATATTCAAGATAATCTACTCCAGAGTCTTTCATCTTAACGTTGTTATTTAGCCCTTTAGTTACCGAATGAGAAATCAACGCTTGTCGTTTTTCTTGAAGTAATTTGATGAAGTTTTCTTTTTCGGAAATTAGATGGTCTATACGGGTGGTTTCAGTTTCTAAAAAATCACCTATGCACGTTTGTTCAGCAATAGTCGGTATATATGCATAGCAGTTACCTATATCTTTGCTTGTAATTGTCTGACGTATACCAGCCCCTAGCGTTTTCATATGTCTAATATCAAAAGTATACAAAAGCCACTTTAAGTATGAATGAACTGTTTTTTCATTAGAATTTAGCACAATATAGCCTGAACTAACGATAACATCTTTATCCGATAAAGCTGTTCTCAAGCTTTTAAGATCGTAATTTAAGTTCAAAGGGTTAATTAGGAACTCACCAGTTAATACTTCTTGATACGCAAGTTTAGTTTCTTCAGTTAACTTATTAGATTTTTTAAACACAACCTTGCCAAAACTAATAGATCCACATTGTAATTGCATGTTGGATTTTTTAGGTTTTTCTGTCACTAGAAACTTAAATCGAGATCTTTTCCATGTAATCGGAACTTTACCAATCCATCCCTCATTTGACTCGATATATTCAGGATAACAATGCATTATTCAGCTACCTCTTCAAGAAGTATTTGAATACGGGCTTCACTTGCTTTCAAGTCAGTATCAATATTATTTAATGATCGTGGTGGAGTATATTCGTAGAAATAGCGGTTAAAATTAATGTCATAACCAACAATACCAACTTCGCCATCTTTCGAATCCCGTACTGAATAATCTATAAATGCATCTGATACGTGTGGCAGTACTTCTTCATTAAAATAATCTTCAATATTTTTATCAAAAGGAACTGTTTCATTATCATTGAGTGCGCTATCTGGTACTACATTGCCTTTGGTATCCAATACTGGATCACAATTCTCATCACGTATCATAAAGTGATTAGTAAATGCGGTAGCCAATGCTTTTGCTGTTTTACCAAAATCATTTTTGTTGTTATTAATTTTTATAGCTTCAAATAAATATTCGTATTCATTCTCACCAAGGTTATTGTTAAAATATTCTAACCAAGCATTTTGTTGAATACTGTTTAGTTTTTGAAATGCTTTTAATTCAGGTAATTCAGCTATTTTAGCCTCAGATAAAACAATTTTTGCACGTAATGGACGTTTAATTGCAATTTTCCGGTAAGCAAAATCTGTAGTTTTTAATATTTTGGTGTTTTTAGAGTTGGCACTTTCGAACAAATCATATTCAATAACGATTTTCTTCATCTGTTCACGAGAAATCTCTTTACGCTTACTACCTTCAGATTTACGCATTGGTGTCCATGTGTCGGTTAAATTTATTAACTGAACTTTATTTTTACGTTCTTTGGCTTTCTTATTCGATAAAATCCATATGTAAGTGCCAATACCCGTGTTAAAAAACATATCATTTGGTAATGCTAAAATTGCTTCAACATAATCGTTTTCTAATAACCAACGCCTAATTTCAGACTCACCAGAGCCAGCATCACCAGTAAATAGCGGTGAACCTGAAAGAATGATACCTATGCGCCCACCACCATTTTCAGGTGACTCCATTTTAGACACTAAATGCATTAAAAAGAGCATCGAACCATCACTTACTCTTGGTAAACCTGCGCCAAAACGACCTGCATATCCTAATGTTTCATGTTCTGTGACTATTTGTTTTTTTACTTTCTCCCATTTAATACCAAATGGAGGGTTAGCAAAGCCATAATGAAATTTATTACCACTAAGGTGATCTTCAGAAAGCGTATTACCTTGCTTAATGTTGTCGGTGTCATACCCTTGAATCAACATCGATGTTAATGCCATTGCATGGGTTTTTGGGTTCAATTCTTGTCCGTATGGCACAATTTTAGCGGTAGAACCCGTATTTTTAATTTCGTCAATGGCATCAAAAAGGAAGCCGCCAGTACCACAAGTTGGATCGTAAATAGTTCTGATAACACCTGATTCAGTAAATATTTCAGTGTCTTGGTTTAATACCAGCAGTGTTGTTAAATGAACCGCATCTCTTGGTGACATAAATTCACCAGCTTTTTGATTAACCGATGCGGCAAAGTCACGGATTAATTGCTCGTAGGTGTTAGACATAACTCGGTCAGATACTGTTTCACGCGTTAAATCTAAAATGGCAAATTTGCTAACGATAAAATAAAGTAACTTGGCGTTATCTAATTCAGCAATAGTATTGATGAAGTTGTACTCTTCAAATATCTTTCTTACGTTTGCTGAAAAGTGACTGACGTATTGTTCTAAGTTAGATTTAGTGTTGGTGCTACCTAATGTTTCAAGCGTGTATGTACTGGTATTAAAAAACGGTAAACCTGAATATTCTGGTAGCAATAAATCTAAATCGATACCTGAATCTTTTTCGTTTTCGTATTCCGCTAAAACCGTTTCTTTTGTTGGCTCTAGAATACATTCCAATCTGCGAAGTAAAAGGAGAGGTAGGATAATCCTGTCAAAATCTGAATGTGTGAAATCACCCCATAAGCTGTCGGCAACGTTCCATATAAAACTCGATAAATTTGATACTTCTGTGCTGGAGTTATTATTCATTTTTTAATTCTCTATATTTTGTTTAGCTATCGCTATTGGTAATTTTTACGGATGCTTCGGTTAACCCGATTCTAATCAACTCAGAAATTGCGCCATCGATGCTTTTGAATATTCTTGGTTCATAAGGTTGTCTTGAGCTACTTAAAACGATTGGCTCGCCTTTCCACTCTGCCACAGAACCATGAAAAACAATGTGGAATGAACCTTTACTGCCAATAACTTCAGCTTTGTTAATCATGTTGCTTTCAACTCTAATTTTAGCCATAGAGCTAAGAATGCAATTACCGCCATTTATACCTGAAATCATAATAATCACCTCTAAAATTCAGTATCAATACAATAGTTTGTTTTGCATCAATATTCAATATCGTTTCAGTAGGTGATTTTGAATTTTTATAGTAGCCAGCTATACAACTGTTAATTTAACAGAAAGTTATTACCTGATAGTAAAGCTAAGTAAATTGGGAGTAACTTCACAAACTAGTTAGACAAAGCCTTATAAACGGTTGTACGAGAGCAGTTGAGCTGTTTAGCTATTTGAGATTTGTTAATGCCTGTATTGGCAAGTGTGCGGATATTTTCATTTAATTCGATATTGACTGGTTTACCTTTATATTTCCCTTTTAGCTTGGCTATCGCTATGCCTTCACGTTGACGCTCAAGCATCATAGAACGCTCGAATTGATAAATACCACCTAACATAGTCAGCATTAGTTGCTGCATCGGATTGTCTTCGCCAGTGAATGTTAGTGATTCTTTGTGAAATATAAGTTTTACGCCTTTATCTGTTAACTCTTTAACAAGCATAAGAAGGTTTTCGGTATTACGAGCCATTCGGCTTATGTCATGCACATGAACTGTATCGTCCTTTCTTACAAACTTTATAAGCTCCTTCAAAGCGGGTCGGTTTGTATCTTTACCACTACACTTATCAGTGAACGTTTCATCCAGTGGAATTTCATTTAATTGTCGTTCAGTATTTTGTTCGATTGTCGAAACACGAATATACCCGATTTGTTTACCACTCATATTTATTCCTTGGAAAGTGTTCACTTTAAGTCTTAAATGTTATTACAATATACGTACACTTAATCTAAAGCAACTTAAAATGAACACAATTGCCATTAATGATGAACGTACACTTTGACTGTGCTCAATTGAGTATAGCGGTAAGTCGACAGGTCTATAATATGAAGCTTCTTTTTTGATCGAGCAGTGTTTTGACTAATCCAATGCTATTAAGTTGATAACACAGGCATAGATTAGTTATAGTTGAAGGCTTATATATCATTATCAAAACAAAGGAATGTAGATGAAAATATTTTTTCTAGTCGTTAATAGCCTATTAGGTACATTTTTTGTATGTATAGGTCTAGTTGCACTTACTATAAATCCATTATCTGGTGTTTTCTCACTTATATGTGGTTTATTTTTGCTGCCGCCAGTTAGGTATATCACCCACAGGGCTACTAAGATAAAAGTCAGCACCAAACACAGGGTTATAATATGTTTAACTGCTTTTTTTCTATCTGGCGTAGCGGATGTCTATCAAGGGCGTCAAGAAGTTGATGAGTATATGGCGTCGTTTAAACAGCGTCAAAAAGAAGAAGATAAGAAAAATATAACTTTCTTCAACAATAATAGAGAGTCTGTAATTCAAGATATTAAAAATAAGGTATCTGATAGGGACTTAAAGGCTGCCTTATTGAGTACAGAGAAGTACTTAGTTACTGGCGACTCAGAAATAAAGCAACTTTATGATGAAATAGATGAAGTATACGAACCTGCCAAAGAGTATATAGGGTATTTAAGTGAAAGTGAGAAGGCTGAAGCGATAGCTTCGTTAGGTGAGCCTCCTTCGAATTACCCTTTCATAGGTTACCCAGTTATAACCAATTATTTAGAAGGTATCTTAAATGATCCTAATAGCCTTGAGATGGAAAAATGCGGTGATGTCTATAAAGGGCAGTATGGTTGGTTAGTTAGTTGCTCTTTCAGAGCTAAGAACGGTTTTGGTGCTCTAGTTAAGTCTGAGAAGTGGTTCGTTATCCGTAAGGACCTAGTTATGTTTACGCATGAGTATGACTACTTCTATTAATTTAACTGGGTGCTCTCAATAAATATAAGCTAAGTTGCTGTAGTGATGCCGCGATTTAGCTTTAAGTAATTGCCTAGCGAAGTGGTGCACTGATAATTAAAAATTGAAATTTCCAAGCACCCATATTTTTTTAACGGCATGGTACGACGCAATCACAGATACCATCTAGTATCCCTGCCATCCCCCCTTTATGTTCTATACCTCGCAGACGTACTTAGTAATGAGTGTCTGAAGCTTACCTCTCAGCGTTGCATATAGAATCACAATGATACTCCAAAGTGTAATAGTGATAGATGAAGCTTTTAGATGCCTATATTAAATACTTCATACAATTTTTAGTTTGGCTGAATTACCAGCTTGTTGAATCCATCATCTCTACAAATTTACGGAAGCCTGTTATTGCTACTATTTTGTTAGATATATCAAGTGTCTCTTGGGTTATCTGTATGTCTGAGTGTTGGTTCATCTCCCTTGCTTCTTTAAGGGTTAAGGTTGAGCATTTACCTTCGAGATAGGTGTTATTTAAAAGATTTACTTTAGCTATAAAAGTATCTGAATTAGCTATTTTCCTTATAAACTTTTCTGGGACAATATAAGTTTTATATGAAAAGTTACTTGTGATTCCGTATTTGAACTGTGTGGTCTCATGCTCTGTTAAGAGGCTTGAGGCTGAGAAGCTATGTACGCCATCATCCAACCTAAAGTTTAGTTATGAATCATTACCTATATTTGTAATTGTATTCGTCCCTGCTTTCAAAAGAACAATACCTTTTTCTGCTTTGAGCGTGTCTTGGTAAAGCTCAAATCTAATATTAATACATCCCATATTGCTCATACGAATATGCTTAGCTCCATCAAACTCTGAATATCCAGAGGAAGGTATGTTAAACATACTTGTCGCCATAGACTCAGTACTTGGTATTGACATGCAGCCAGATAAAATCAGTATGCTCAGTAAAAGTAGATATTTCATTTAGCTTCCTTGCAAGTGTGTAGATGTGTGTTTGTCTTTCATGAATCATTAAAGTATTACATAAGATTCAGCTTTTCAACTGAACGTTGTTTTAAAAACATGGAGCGACGCAATCGTAAGAGTGCTTTAGTACCCACAACATATATGTAGTGAGCTAATCTAAATAATTTAAAAGAGAGTCTGAAGAAATAGTTTTATTTACTAGGCAGAGTAGTAAAGTAGGGCAGGTGTATACCTTAATATACAAAAGGGTTTATCCATGTCTCTACATACGTCTCTACGCAGAGTGGATAAACCCTTATAAATCAATGGTTAGTATGGTTTATGATGATTACATCATGCCGCCCATACCACCCATTCCGCCCATGCCACCCATATCAGGTGCACCAGCTTCATCTTTCGGGATTTCTGCTACCATTGCTTCAGTAGTGATCATTAGACCCGCAATAGACCCTGCAAATTGTAATGCAGAGCGTGTTACTTTAGTTGGATCTAGGATACCCATTTCAATCATGTCGTTGTATTCACCAGTAGCTGCATTGTAACCAAAGTTACCGTCGCCGCCTTTAACTGCGTTAATTACAACAGATGCTTCTTCGCCAGCGTTAGTTACGATTTGACGAAGTGGTGCTTCCATCGCACGAAGTGCAACTTTAATACCGTGGTTTTGATCTTCGTTGTCGCCAACTAAATCAACCAGCTTGCTAGCTGCACGTACAAGTGCAACACCGCCACCAGGTACTACGCCTTCTTCAACCGCTGCACGAGTTGCATTTAATGCATCTTCAACGCGGTCTTTTTTCTCTTTCATTTCGATTTCAGTAGCAGCACCTACTTTGATTACTGCAACACCGCCAGCTAGTTTAGCCATGCGCTCTTGAAGTTTTTCTTTATCGTAGTCTGATGTTGCTTCTTCAATTTGTGCTTTAATTTGAGAAACACGACCAGTAATACCCGCTTCTTCACCCGCACCATCAATGATTGTTGTATCATCTTTAGTGATAATTACGCGCTTAGCTGTACCTAGGTCTTCAACTGTTGCTTTTTCAAGCTCTAAGCCGATTTCTTCAGAAATAACAGTACCGCCAGTTAATACAGCGATATCTTGTAGCATTGCTTTACGACGGTCGCCAAAACCAGGTGCTTTAACAGCTGATACTTTAACAATACCGCGCATGTTATTAACTACTAATGTAGCTAGTGCTTCGCCTTCAAGGTCTTCTGCGATGATTAGTAGTGGTTTACTTGCTTTAGCAACCGCTTCTAATGTTGGTAATAATTCGCGGATGTTAGATATTTTTTTATCTACAAGTAGAATAAATGGGTTATCTAGTTCAACGGTGCCTTTTTCTGGGCTGTTGATAAAGTAAGGAGATAAGTAACCACGGTCAAACTGCATGCCTTCAACAACATCTAGTTCGTTTTCAAGTGATTGACCTTCTTCTACAGTAATAACACCACTGTTACGGCCTACTTTTTCCATTGCTTGTGCAATGATGTCGCCAATCTCTTTATCAGAGTTAGCTGAAATAGTACCTACTTGTGCAATTGCTTTAGTATCAGAACAAGGAACAGATAACGCTTTAAGCTCTGCAACAGCAGCAATAACTGCTTTGTCGATGCCGCGCTTAAGATCCATTGGGTTCATACCCGCTGCAACAGCTTTAAGGCCTTCATTAACAATAGACTGTGCAAGTACTGTAGCGGTAGTTGTACCATCGCCGGCTGCATCATTTGCTTTAGATGCAACTTCTTTAACCATTTGTGCGCCCATGTTTTCAAACTTGTCTTCAAGTTCGATTTCTTTTGCAACAGATACACCATCTTTAGTGATAACTGGTGAGCCAAATGATTTATCTAGTACAACGTTACGGCCTTTAGGACCTAATGTAACTTTTACTGCGTTTGCCAGGATGTTTACGCCAGTTAGCATTTTAGCGCGTGCGTCACCTGCAAAAAGTACTTCTTTTGCTGCCATGTTTTAAATTCCTCTAAATTCTTAAATGTTTATAAACGAAAAGTAGGTTTAGCCTACAATGCCTAAAATATTATCTTCACGCATGATCAGGTACTCTTGACCTTCGATCTTTTCAACTTTTTCAACATATGAGCCAAATAACACAGTGTCACCGGCTTTAACTTCTAACGCTCTCACGTCACCGTTTTCTAAAACGCGACCATTACCTACGGCTACAACTTCTCCGCGAGTTGATTTTTCAGCTGCAGAGCCAGTTAATACAATACCGCCAGCAGATTTTGTTTCTTCTTCTAGACGTTTAACGATTACGCGATCTTGTAAAGGACGAATGTTCATGTTTTTTAGTTCTCCTAACAGTTTCTGAACAGTACAGAAAAAAGCTTTTCTAATTTGCATTCATTAATGGGGGTAGAGTGAAAAATTCCAAGAGAAAAAACGATAAATTTTTAATCTTTTCTCTCATATTCACCATCAATAGTGGTTGGTCGTTCCATTTGCCCTTGCTCTCGTTCAGCATGTTGCTGCCCGGCAAACGGCGATGGCCCTTGTTGCATGCCAGCGCTCATTCTAACAGTTGCTTGGCTAGCAAGGCCTGCAGCCAGTTTGTTACGAATTGCAGGGGTTAATAATAGTAGCCCAAATACGTCAGTCATAATGCCAGGAGTAAGGAGTAATACACCTGCAATTACAACGCATATTCCGGTAAATAATTCTTTGGCTGGCATTTGCCCTTGCGCCATTTGCGCTTGTACGTTTTGCAGCGCACCCATACCCTGTGTTTTAACCATTTTGGCACCTAAAATCGCAGTAATAACCACAAGTGCAATTGTTGCAAATCCGCCAATCACGTCGCTTACTTGAATCAGCAAAGCGATTTCGATAATAGGGATGATAATAAACAACACAAATAAAAATCTAAACATAGCGCTCTCTAAATAATGACACTCAAAAGAGTTGATGAAATATAAATGAGGGTGACGAGGTCTCTTTTCAAGGTTAGGGCATAGGTATCGTCATTTTACTGATATTTTAGCGTCTACACATTGTATCGGCTATCAGATACTATGAGGCTAGACACTGTCCAATAAGAATAGGTTCATAATGACTACGCATTTTAAAATGATTTTTACGACCTGCAAAGACGAAGCAGAAGCGCGCACACTTGCAAGGGCGTTGGTAGAAAAAAAGCTGGCTGCTTGTGTAAATATTTTACCTAACATGGGCTCTATTTATATGTGGGAAGGCGAAGTGGCAGAAGCAACTGAAGCCAAGCTACTTATAAAAACGAAATCAGACAAAATGAACGATGTGTTTCTAACAATAAAAGAGCTACATAGCTACGAAGTGCCAGAGATTCAGGTTTTAGAAGTTTCTACGGGAAATTTGGCGTATTTTAATTGGATGGACGAGGTACTGAATTAATGCGTTTTTTCTTTTTATTGTTGGTTACATTATTAACCGTACCTGCAAAGGCTGCGACTAATAATGTGTTTGGTGATCTACTTGGGCCTCCTCAACACTCTTTTTTACCTGTAGACCAAGCGTTTGTATTTGATTTTGACCAGCAAGGCAGCACCTTGTTTGTAGGTTGGGATATAGCGCCAGACTATTATTTATATAAAAAGAAAATAGAAATCATTGCCAAGGGCGCAAACATCCAAGTAGGTGACTCTGGTAGTGGCGAAATTATTGAAGATGAATTTTTTGGTAAAACAGAAGTCTTTTTTAATACCGCGAGCGTTGTTAGTAAGTTAAGTAATATCACTGAGGGAGCGGTTGTTAAAGTTCGCTATCAGGGCTGTGCAAAAGCAGGGCTTTGTTATCCGCCAGAGGTAATTAGCATTCCACTTAGTGTTATTAGTGGCGCACAGATTAAAAATGTAGATCAAAATAGCGCTACCGATGAAACGGCAATCGCAGCAAATACGTTTGCAGCACTCAACGAGCCAACTACTGAGCCTACAACAAATTTAGATGACACCAAAAAAGAGCTTACTTTTACTGAGCAATTAGCAAGTCAGAGCTTAATAACTAATTTACTCATATTTTTTGCTGTTGGTGTAGGCCTTGCTTTTACGCCGTGCGTATTTCCTATGTTTCCTATTTTGTCGAGTTTAATTGCGGGTCAGCAAAACCTTTCAACTAAAAAAGCCTTCGCGTTATCGTTTGTATATATACAAGGCATGGCAGTTACCTATGCAGCGCTTGGTTTAGTTGTTGCTGCTCTTGGTGGGCAAGTGCAGGGATATTTACAGCATCCATTTGTGTTAATCAGCTTTAGTTTGTTGTTTGTATTATTGGCTATGTCGATGTTTGGTTGGTACGAAATTAAACTGCCAAGCAGTATGATGAGCAAGCTAACCCAAGTAAGTAACAACCAAAAAGGCGGCAACTACGTTGGCGTATTTTTAATGGGTGTACTTTCGGGATTAATAGCATCACCTTGTACTACGGCGCCACTGTCGGCGGCGCTCTTATTTGTAGCGCAAAGTGGTGATTACCTAGTAGGTGGTTTAACACTATACGTGCTTAGTTTAGGTATGGGGTTACCACTGTTATTACTTGGTACATCTGGCGGTAAATTGCTGCCTAAAGCAGGTGGTTGGATGGAGCAAGTTAAAACCTTGTTTGGGTTTGTGATGTTAATAGTGCCGCTTATATTACTTGAGCGACTAGTGAGCGCCGACATTATATTATTAATGGCAGGTGTGCTTGCATTAGCAACAGCACTGTACTTACATCATTGGCAAAGTAGCCAAACACAAAGCAAGTTAAAAACTGCATTATGGTTTGCTGCAACTCTATTAGTTATTACAGGCTTTACGTTAACTAAAAACTACTTTTGGCCGGTACAAGTACAAACAGTACAGGTAAGCTCACAAAATAATGAGTTTAAACAGGTTGCTGATTTAGCAGAACTAAAAGAAGCAGTTGCACAAGCAAACGATGAAGGTCGACTGGTTATGGTCGATTTATATGCCGACTGGTGTGTGGCGTGTAAAGAGTTTGAACATTACACCTTTCCTGATGCCAAAGTGCAAAGTGAGTTTAGCCATTATCAGCTTATTCAAATTGATCTAACTGAAAGTGATAATAAAACAATTGAGCTAATGGAAGAGTACACAGTGTTTGGTTTACCTAGTATTTTGTTTTTTAATACTCAAGGACAAGAGCTTAGTACGCAGCGCGTAACGGGCTTTTTAAATGCTGAGGACTTTGCTAAACACCTAGCAGTTGTGCGCGCCAGCGCACAATAATAGTGCAATAGTGCCACTTGAATTGTCTAAGTGGCACCTTCACAATTCCCCTTATATTTGTACCCACGACACTGATAAGACCAGTATTTTGCTGCTATTTACGTCGAAATCACTATAATAGTTGGTTAACGTGAGAAATTGTTGCTACATTGCTTTTTCTGCTTACTTAAAAGTGAAAAATTAGTTAGTAACCGCTTAACTCATTACTTATAGGATATATCGCGTATTATGGCTGCAAAATTTAACCTTTTAGTTATAAATGGTCCAAATTTAAACATGCTGGGCAAACGTGAACCGGATAAATACGGTTTTCAAACGCTAAGTGAAATTATGAGCGAACTAACAAGTGCCGCTGATAGTCTAGATGTTGAGTTAACGCATTTTCAAAGTAATAGTGAGCAAGCACTCATTGAACGCATTCACAATGCTTGGCAAGCGGTTGATTACATAATTATCAATCCAGCTGCATTTACGCATACTAGCGTCGCATTACGTGATGCACTGCTGAGTGTTGATATTCCGTTTTTTGAGGTGCACTTAAGTAATGTGCACGCACGTGAAGCCTTTCGTCATCATTCGTATTTTTCTGATGTGGCACAAGGCGTAATATGTGGATTAGGTGCAATGGGTTATCACGCAGCATTAAACGCCGCTGTTAACCGGTTGCAAAGCGCAATTTAATTTAAATTAACACACAAACAACTTACAGGCGGGTCGTGTAATGGATATTCGCAAGATAAAGAAGCTTATCGAATTAGTAGAAGAATCAGGTATTGCTGAGCTAGAAATCACTGAAGGTGAAGAATCAGTACGTATTAACCGTAACAACATGAGTGCAGGCCCAGGTTACCCACAATTTGCTCCACAGCAATATGCACCAGCGCCAGCAGCACCAGTTGCAGCGGCTCCTGTAGCTGTTGAAGCAGCAGCACCAGCTGAGCCTACGGGTCATCAAGTTAAATCACCAATGGTTGGTTCTTTTTACTCTGCTGCGTCTCCTGAAGCTCCAGCATATGTAGAAGTTGGTCAGCAAGTTAAAGTTGGCGATACACTTTGTATTATCGAAGCTATGAAAATGATGAACCAAATTGAATCAGATAAAGCCGGTACAGTAAGAGCTATCTTAGCTGAAAATGGCGAGCCAATAGAATTTGATCAACCTCTATTCATCATTGAATAATAGCGTAACCTAAAAGGCCAACTCTAATGTTAGATAAAGTAGTCATTGCAAACCGAGGTGAAATTGCACTTCGTATATTGCGCGCCTGCAAAGAGCTTGGGATCAAAACGGTTGCTGTGCATTCAACGGCAGATCGCGATCTTAAGCATGTATTGCTTGCAGATGAAACCATCTGTATTGGTAGACCATCAGCAACTGAAAGTTATTTAGATATTCCGCGCATTATTGCTGCGGCTGAAATAACTGACGCTGTAGCGATTCATCCTGGTTACGGTTTCCTTGCAGAAAATGCTGATTTTGCCGACCAAGTTGAGCAAAGTGGTTTTGTATTTATCGGTCCTCGTGGCGACACTATTCGCCTTATGGGTGATAAAGTGTCTGCTATCGCAGCAATGCGTAAAGCAGGTGTTCCATGTGTACCAGGCTCAGACGGTCCGGTATCAGATGATAAAGAACGTAACATGCAAATCGCTAAGCGTATCGGTTACCCGGTAATCATCAAAGCCGCTGGTGGCGGTGGTGGTCGTGGTATGCGTGTTGTTCGCAGCGAATCTGAACTTATTGATTCAATTGCATTAACACAGCAAGAAGCTAAGCAATTCTTTGGTAATAGCATGGTTTACATGGAAAAATTCCTTGAAAATCCACGCCATATCGAAGTCCAAGTATTAGCAGACGGCCAAGGTAATGCAGTGCATTTAGGTGAACGTGATTGTTCTATGCAACGTCGTCACCAAAAAGTAGTTGAAGAAGCGCCAGCACCAGGAATTACTGCTGAAACGCGTAAATTCATTGGCGAGCGCTGTACACGTGCATGTATCGAAATTGGATACCGCGGTGCAGGTACGTTTGAGTTTTTATACGAAAACGGCGAGTTTTACTTCATCGAAATGAATACACGTATTCAGGTTGAACACCCTGTAACTGAAATGGTTACTGGTATCGATTTAGTGAAAGAGCAGTTAAAAATTGCAGCGGGTCAGCCGTTATCATTCACTCAAGACGACGTTGTTATTCGTGGTCATGCTATTGAGTGTCGTATTAATGCTGAAGATCCTGAAACGTTTATCCCGTCACCGGGTAAAATTACACGTTTCCATCCAGCAGGTGGTTTAGGTATTCGTTGGGACAGCCATATTTACGCTGACTACACGGTTCCACCACATTATGATTCAATGATTGGTAAGTTAATTACTTACGGTGAAAACCGTGACGTAGCTATTGCCCGCGCGCGCAATGCACTTAACGAGCTAGTAATTGACGGAATTAAAACTAATACTCCTTTGCATAAGAGAATTCTTGCAGATGAAAACTTCCAAAATGGTGGTACTAACATCCACTATCTTGAGAAGAAATTAGGATTGTAATTCTAGCCTGCAAAAGGCGTTTTATCTCAGTTAATAACCAGAGTTGTTAATCTGATTTAAATAATTAAAAATCCGATATCAGGAGACTGATATCGGATTTTTTAATGCCTGTAATTTATATCAATTCGCTTAATTAAATGATCTATTTTGAGGACGGAAAAACGTGTTGCTAGCTAGGCAAAAAATTCGCTATTTAGTTGTTTTAAATGAGAATTTTTTAACGCAGGTAGCGACGCGTTTAGCCCCGCAAAATGATTAAGTATTATTGCGGATTGGTATTAAGCCTTATAGGTAATAAAAAAGTCCATAAAATATACTGCAAAGAGTAAATTCGATGGACTCAATATTTATACAATATGTTGAACTAACATTAAACTAATTTAGATTCAATTAACTGCAGTGCTTCTTCTAAAATTGTTTCTACTGCTTTTTTAGCGCGTTCAGGGTCGCGTGACTTTATGGTCTCTAAAATATCAGCGTGCTTAGCAACGTCTGCGCCCGGTACACCTTTAATGTGGTTTGTATAACGAATACTTACTCTAAGGGCTGTACTAATAAACTCAGTTAACTGCACAAAAAAGCGATTGTTACTGGCAACTAATATGCTGGTATGAAAAGCAATGTCAGCTTCTAGTGGATCGTCTAAGCCTTCGTCTGCTTCAGCCATACGGGCTAAAGCGTTATCAATTTCAGCGAGTTGTTCTGCAGTTGCATTTAGTGCAGCAAGCGCGGCCGCTTGTGGTTCAAGCGCGACACGTACTTGAGTAAACTCTTTTAATAATGACAGTGATGGCTTACTGCTTAAAATCCAACGTAGTACGTCGGTATCAAACATGTTCCAGCTGCTTTCAGGTAATACACGAATACCTTGCTTAGGACGAGAAGAAATTAATCCTTTAGCTGAGAGCATTTTTACCGCTTCGCGGGTGGCGCTGCGACTTACATCATATTTTATACATAAATCGGCTTCAGAAGGCAGGCCTTCGCTTACAGGGTAAACACCACGCACAATAGCAAAACCCAAATCGTGGGTTAATTGTTGTGTTAAATTTTGACGGGGTTGGCTTTTCATTGCGCAGGATTCCGAGTTGATATATTGCTTTATTATATATCATATATCATATTAATGTACTCAAGGATATGATATAAACTTTTAATTAGCTAAATATTTTAACACAGCAATAACAGCTTAGTTTGGCTCTTTATAGTGTAAGTATAAGTTTATAAAGAGTTTAAATGAAATTGAAAATGCGCTGTATGGAGAGTTGAATTTGAACACCCTCGCTCAATATCATAGTCTTTCTGGTAAAGTTATTTTTATTACTGGTGGTGCATCAGGCATCGGCAGAGCAATGGTTAAGTCCTTTGTAAACCAAAATGCAAAAGTAGCATTTATAGATATTGATGATAAGGCAGCGCAATCGCTTATTCGTGATTTACCCAATGCAAAACTATGGTATAGGCAAGTTGATGTAACTGACTCTCATGCACTTCAGCAATCACTTGTGGATGCATGCGCCGCTTTTGGTGCCATTAATGTACTAGTTAATAATGTAGCGAACGACCGCCGCCAAGCGAGCGAAGACGTTACCGTGCAAGATTGGGATCAGTGCTTACAAATAAACTTAAACCCTGCATTTTTTGCTTCTCAAGTTGCTATGTCTTTTATGAAAGGCGATGGAGCCGGCAGTATCATTAACTTTAGCTCTATTAACGCGATTATGGGTCAGCCACAAATGGCAGGCTATGTAACCGCAAAAGCAGGCCTAATAGGTATGACTAAGGCATTGGCTCGCGATTACGGCGAGTTTGGTATTCGCGTTAACGCTATTTTACCTGGATGGGTTGCTACCGACCGTCAACTAGCAAGTTGGTTTACCGAAGAAGAGCAAGTTAAGTGGATGGAAGCCATGGCGCTTAAAAAATTAGTAACCCCTGAAGATGTTGCTAATTTGGCACTCTTTTTAGCCGCCGATGAAAGCAGTATGATCACCGGGCAGAGTATTAAAATCGACGGTGGGAGGCTTTAAAGCTTGGCTAATTCATCTCTTTTTATTGCTGTTGACTGGGGCACGAGCCATTTACGTGCTTATTTGTGCGAAGTACATGTGCAATCAACACTTAAATTACTAGCACAGCGTGATGGCCCAGGAGTTGTTAAGGCGAATCAAAATTTTGAGCAAACCTTAATTGACACCATTGCGGTGTGGAAGCAAGAATATGGTAGTTTACCCGTTTATATTGCCGGGCAAATTACCTCAAGTATTGGCTGGCACGAAACGCCTTATTTAGAGTGCCCAATTAATCCTGAGGGGTTACTTAATGCTGCGGTTAGTTTTGATTGCAATGGGCATACTATTAAAGCGTTACCCGGCACAAAGTGTACGCTGCAAAATAGCTTATTTGATGTAATGCGCGGCGAAGAGCTGCAAATTTTAGGGTTTTTAAAACAAAATCCAGAGTATCAACAAGGTAAAATATTATTATGTTTGCCTGGCACACATACCAAATGGGTGCTTATAAATAATGGCGAAATCATTTGCTTTAAAACAGCCATGACCGGCGAGTTATATGATTTGTTATGTCATCAAAGTGTTTTAATTCCTAACGACTGCGCAGAAGGTGAGTTTGACTTTAAAGCATTTGAGCAAGGCTGCGAGCTAACTTTAGGTAGTGATAGCGGTAACTTGGCACATGGTATTTTTAGTGTGCGTACCCGCCAGCTTTCAAAGGAGCTAACACCAGTACAAGCAAAAGCCTATTTGTCGGGCGTATTAATAGGGAGCGATGTACGAGCAGCTCGCCATGCAAGCGAGTGGCAATTATTGAGTGATACACAAGTTGTGGTGATTGGTACAAAGCAACTTAATATGTGTTTTACCACAGCACTTAAGCAAATTGGTGTTAAGTGTGTTGAGTTTGATATTAAAACTGCCACGCTAAGTGGCTTTAATTATTTATTTAATTTAGAGTCAAAAAAATAAACCCCTCTATAATAATCAATTATAAAGGGGTTGCACGGGAAGTTTTTAGGACTACAACAGCCAATTACTTTAGCGGTTATTAAGCAATTTTAGCCGCTTTGCTTTGCTCAATATAATCATTAAGCGTAGCAACTTGTGCCTCATTAAAACGTAGTCCTAATTTACTACGACGCCATAAAATATTGTATGCGTTTTCTGCCCACTCTTCATTTAGCAAGTAATTTACTTCTGCTGCAAATAAACCATGGCCAAAATCTTGGCCTAAATCACTCAGTCCAGTTGCACTACCTAGTATAATTTTAGCGCGAGTACCGTAAGTGCGCACAAAGCGTTTAAGTGTTATTTCAGGTAGCCATTCATATTTCGCTTTTAGCTCTGATTTAAGAGCTTCTACAGAGCTAAAATCGCCACCAGGGAGTGAGCTGTGCTTAGTCCACGCTTCGCTCATTTGTGGGTAAAATTCTTCAAGCTTATTAACTGCAGCTTCGGCGAGTTTACGATAAGTAGTAATTTTTCCACCAAACACACTCAATAGTGGTGTTTGCTTGGTGTCACTCGAAAGCTCTAATTTATAATCGCGAGTAACGGCTTGTGCATTAACTGATTCGTCATCAAGTAATGGGCGTACACCCGAGAAGGTATGTACTATATCTTCGCGTTTAATATGGTTTTTAAAGTAACTGTTAGTAATATCAATTAAGTAATCGATTTCTTCATCACTAATTTTAACGTCTTGCGCTTCACCTGTGTGTTCTACATCGGTTGTGCCAACAAGTGAGAAGTCATCTTCAAACGGAATAACAAATACAATACGCTGATCTTTATTTTGTAAAATGTAAGCTTGCTTCTCATCGTGAATGCGCGGCACCACAATGTGGCTGCCTTTCACAAGGCGAATATTTTGTGGCGACTTTTCTGCTAGCGCTTCATCAAATAATTTAGCAACCCAAGGGCCCGCAGCGTTAACAATACCTTTAGCAGAAATGCTGTATTTAGCTTTACTTTTTTGCTGCTCAAGCGTTACCTGCCACTTACCTTGCTCGCGTTTGGCATTTACACACTTAGTTTGCGTGGTAATAACGGCGCCTTTTTGCTGTGCTGCTAGGGCGTTTAAAACGACTAAGCGAGAATCATCAACCCAGCCATCTGAGTATTCAAAACCTTTGGTAATAGAAGGTTCTAGTACGCTATTTTCGCCAAACTTGATGCTTCGAGAACCCGCTAGTGTTTCGCGCTTTGCTAGGTTGTCATACATAAACAAACCAATGCGAATCATCCATGCAGGGCGTAGATGCTTTTGATGCGGCAATCTAAAAGTAAGTGGCCACATAATATGAGGTGCGTTTTTAAGTAGCACTTCACGCTCGGCTAAGGCTTCTTTTACTAATCTAAATTCGTAGTGCTCAAGGTAGCGCAGACCACCGTGGATCAGCTTAGAACTGTTTGAAGATGTTGCACAGGCAAGGTCTGATTGTTCGCACAAGAGTACTTTTAATCCTCTGCCTGCTGCATCAGCTGCTATTCCAGTGCCGTTTACACCGCCACCGATGACTAGTAAGTCATATTCGTTATCTGCTAATTCCACCGAGCTAACCTTTTTATTTGTAATATAAATAATACATAAGCATCATAAAGCTGCTGTTTTCATTTGACAATAGAAAACCCAGTTTTTTATTCGTTAATTTTGACGCTGATCCATTTTCAATTTAAAGCAGTAAAGCATCCCTTTTAAATCTAGCTATTGGCTAAGTTAAAAAGGCGAAGTGGCTAAAGTATTGGCTTAGCCACTTAGTACTTACTCCGGACAGTTTTTATTCGTTAAACATACTTGAGCAACGCAGTGTTGCCATTTTGCATATAAATCGTTACGTTCGTCGGCGCTCATAGTTGGCTCAAAACGACGGTCGCATGTCCACATTTTAGATAACTGCTCAGTTGACTCGTACACACCTGTTTGTAAGCCAGCTAAATATGCTACGCCTAAAGAGGTGGTTTCGGTCACAGTTGGGCGCTCAACTGTTGCGCCTAAAATATTTGATAAGAAGGTCATAACCCAGTTATTTTTTACCATACCGCCATCTACACGAAGCACACTTGGGCGAAGACCATCACGCTCCATCGCTTTTTGTAAATCTTTGGTCTGGTAACCAACTGATTGCAGAGCAGCCGCAACAATAGTGCTAATACCTGAATCGCGTGTTAGACCTAAAATAGCGCCACGTGCATTAGGGTCCCAATAAGGAGCACCTAAACCCGTAAACGAAGGCACTAAAAATACACCATGATCGAGCGGTACATCTTTAACCATCGATTCACTTTCGCCAGCATGGCTAAGTAGCTTTAAGCCTTCAACAATCCACTGCATCGTTGCGCCAGCCATAAATATGCTGCCTTCAATGGCGTAAGTTGGTTTGCCGTTTAATCTATAGGCAACAGTGGTCAGTAAGCGATTTTCTGAGGTCAGTGCTTTTTCGCCAGTATTAAGCATTAAAAAACAGCCTGTACCGTAAGTGCTTTTTGCCATGCCTTGTTCAAAACATGCGTGACCAACAAGCGCAGCTTGCTGATCGCCTGCAATACCACAAACACGAATTGGCGCACCAAAAATGTCAGCACTGGTTGAGCCAAACTCGTCAGCTGAATCCATTACTTCTGGAAGCATAGATTCTGGAATATCGAATAACTCTAAAAGCTCTTGATCCCATTGCTGGGTATGTATATTAAATAACATGGTGCGCGATGCATTGGTTGCATCGGTGCGGTGCTCTTTGCCGCCTGTTAGCTGCCAAAGCAGGTAGGTGTCAACCGTACCGAAGGAGAGCTCACCTGCAAGAGCTTGTTCGCGTGCGCCTTCAACGTTATCTAAAATCCAACGAATTTTAGTGGCCGAAAAATAAGGGTCGAGCAATAAGCCTGTTTTTTCGCTTATTGTTTGGCAAAGCTCATCAGTTGTTAGGCTTTCGCAATAGTCACTAGTGCGACGGTCTTGCCAAACAATTGCGTTATAAATTGTTTTGCCTGTTTTTTTGTTCCACACTAAAGTGGTTTCGCGTTGGTTGGTGATACCAATGGCAATAATTTCTTCAGGCTTTACATCGTTTTTAGTTAAGACTTCGCGGCTAGTGCTAAGCACTGTTTGCCAAATATCGTTAGGGTCGTGTTCTACCCAACCATTTTGTGGAAAATGCTGCGAAAATTCTTGTTGTGCTGTACCAAAAACGTCTGCATCTTTTGTAAACAAGATGGCCCGAGAGCTTGTGGTTCCTTGATCAATTGAGAGTATGTATTTGGACATGATATTTGTGTTATTTATCTTATCTTATATATGACTAGATTGCCTTTAACCGAAGTTAATGGCAATGGTTTTTTCTTAAAATAGCAGATTAAAAAATAAACACGCTAATATTTGTTGGTAACTCTTTTATATAAAAGGCGTTTTATTTTTGCATTATTTTAAGGGCGTACGCGGCTATAGATTAAAACAGCCGCTTAAAGCTTATTATTACTTGGTGTGAGGTTTAGCTTGTTGCCAATCCATACCTGTAGAAAAGCGATTATCAAACCCGCGCCACTGTGGCAGCGGCTTACCATCAACAACAGCTTGGTCGCCGTTTTGTGGTAAATCTAAGTATTTACACTCGCTGGCTATGCCTTTTATGTGGCAATCCATCATGGCAAGTACAAAGTGTTTGTTGATTTCGTTTAGTGTGCGCATAGACCACGAAGGCTCGTAGTAATGCCCTATATCTAGCTCACTGCTGCTTTGTGCAATAGCAGGGGCTGGGTGTGGTGCAATATTATGGCGTGCATTTTTGTAAGTAAGCATGTACTTATCTTTGCTGCCTGTTTGTTCATAAAGGTTTTTAATGCCTTCATAGCCTGATATGTCATCTAGGTTACCGGCTACATAAAGCGAAGGTACTTTAATATTTTCCATTGCTTTGGCATCAAATATAGCGTGCTGTCCGCCCCATGGTGCAAAGGCCACCATCGCTTTTATACGTGGGTCTACTTTTGGGTTTTGGTATTGCCCACCAGCGCAGCTGTTTAGTAATTGCTGTACTTTTTCAATTTGAGCAGGGTCTTTCATACCCGTAAACATAGCCGTAGTTTGCTCATTAAAAGCGTAACAGCCACCTATCGTATTTACAGCACCATAGCCACCCATTGAGTAACCAATTACGCCTGCGCTTTTGTTATCTACCTGTTTGCTTGCAAAGTTGTTTTGCTCATTAAAGTAATTAATAACAAACTGCTGATCGCGTGAACGATTTATTAGCGTGCTAAAAAAGCCAGAGAATGGTGCGTTTTTAAAATCAACATCGGCATTGGTCGAATCGGTATGATCAAGTGCAACAATAATGTAACCGTGCGATGCTAAATGCTCGCCAAGGTAGTACATAATTGTACGGTAACCGGTATAACCGTGCGAAAGCACAATGACAGGGTAGTGCTCTTTATTATTAATGGCGACATCACGCATTGCATCGGCTTGCAAAGTAAACTCTTTACCTGAGCGAGTTTCATCTGTGTAGCTGGTAAGTGGCGCTTTTGCTGTATTTGTAGCCGGGTACCACACCTCTACTTTTAAAGGACGATCTTTTTGGCCTTGGGTAGCAGGGTCAAATTGCGCAGGGTTAATTAAATCAAGTGTTTGCACACCTACATTGTAGCTACCTTTAGCTGCCAGCTCTGGGAGTACTTCGCTAGTGATTGGCGGATATAGCTGCTCTGGTTTATTAGATTCAGCAACAGCTACACTGACAGATAAACTGCACGTAGCAAGTAATATGGCTTTTGAAAGCGCCTTGAGTGTGTGTGTCATTGTGTGTCCTTGTTGTGTATTTTTATTTTTTAATTAGTCAGTTCAGCCGACTCGACGGCATTGCTATATTGCAGCTGCCATTGTGCTCGTAAGGTATCCATTATGTTCATAACTCGTAAGCTAGTACCCAGTGGTAATACGCTGCTTTGGGTTTGTTTTTGTAATATACACTGCGTGACATGTGCAATTTCAAACTTAAAGTTTTCATCGTCGCTAAAGTTGTATTTAAAGTACTGAGGGTCTTGGTCGTTTATGTGTAGCTCTAGCGTTTTTGCACCTACAAACTGAGGTATTCGAATATAGCCAAGCTCACCATTAATACATGCTTCTGTTGAGCCATTTTGCTGCAGTGCGCTGGCAAGAGATGCAAATTGCCCGTTACCGTAATCAACTATAGCAGTGCTTCGCTCATCAACACCGGTTGTGCTTTTATGTACAAAGGATTTGATGTGTTCAGGGGCTTTATTAAATACCACATCAGCAATCGAAATAGGGTAAATACCTAAATCGAGTAGGGCGCCACCCGCTGTTATAGGGTTCATTAATCGGTGAGTGTCGGCAAAGCTGCCAGGTAAACTAAAGTTGGCATTAACACTGTGCACATTACCAATAACACCTTCACTTAGGAGCTGTTGTAATTTTACTATGGCTGGTAAAAACCGCATCCAAACACCTTCCATTAAAAAGCAGTTTTGTTGCTTTGCAAGCTCAGTGAGGCTTTGCAACTGCTTAGCATTAACGGTAATTGGCTTTTCGCTTAGCACGTGCTTATTGTGTTTTAAGCATCGGGCGATAGTTTTAAAGTGTTGATCGTGCGTATTAGCAATATATACGGCATCTATATTTGGGCACTGCATAAGAGCTTGATAGCTCTCATAGCCTTGAATATTGTACGCTGTGGCAAATTCTTTAGCGCGCTGCATACTCGTTGATGCCGCGCCAATAAGCTGTGCATCACTACAATGCGCAATGCTTTTAGCAAAGGTGTGAGCTATATTGCCACACCCAATAATTCCCCAATTAACCTTTGCCATGCTTATTCCTTAGTTTTATTTAAAAAGACGTAATTTGTAATCCTGAGCCCGCTGAACATACGTAAATATCAGCATTTAAGTTAAAGCGCTCAAAGTAATGCTTTTCTACCGCTGCTTTAATAAGAGGTACTTCCGCATCACGACATAAACATACAATTGCGCCACCAAAGCCGCCACCTGTCATGCGTACTGCGCCGCGATCGCCCATCGCTTCTTTACAAATTTCTACTAGGCCATCGGTTGCAGGTACGGTTACTTCAAAGTCGTGTTTAAGTGATTGGTGCGATGCAGCCATTAGCGTACGAAGTGCATCCATATCGTTATTTTGTAGTGCAGTAGTTGCTGCAATTACACGGTCGTTTTCGCTAATTACGTGGTGTGCACGTTTATATTCGTTTTCGCTTAATGTCGCTTTTACTGCTTGCAGGGCAGTCATGGTTGCTTGGCGAAGTGTTTCTACACCCATTTTTACAGCTGCTTGTTCGCAGTCAATACGGCGCTGGTTGTATTCGCTATCAACTAATTTACGCGGGTAGTTTGAATTAACAATAACAATATTTAAATCATCAGGAACCTTAACTGATTTAGTTGCTAGGTTTTCACAATCAATTAATAGCGCATGACCGTTTTCGCCTTTAGCTGAAATAAGCTGATCCATAATTCCGCATTGGCAATGCATAAAGTCGTTTTCGGCTTCTTGGCCAAACAGCGCAATTTGCTCTGGCGGTAAGCCAAGCTGTGCAATATGGTTAAACATGCCGCCTACAGCAACTTCTAGAGCGGCCGATGACGACAAGCCACTACCTTGCGGTAAGTTGCTGTCAATTAGTAGGTCGGCACCACGTAGTGTGTAGCCTGCTCTTTTAAGAACATAAGTAACAGCACGAATGTAGTTACCCCATTGCGATTGGCCTTCAGTGATTTCTTCATCAACACCAAAGCTGTCTTTTTCGCCTGGGTAATTTAAAGAATGCACAGTGATAATATTGTCGTCGCGCTCTTTAAATATTACTTGGGTACGAAATTCTAACGAACACGGTAAAACAAAACCGTCGTTGTAGTCGGTAAATTCGCCAATAAGGTTTACACGGCCCGGTGCTGCTGCAATACCTTGAGCAGGCGCGCCATACAGTGACAAAAATTGTTGTTGGAATTCGTTAAGCTTCATCTGTGTGTCCTGCTGTATCTTTATAGTGTGTTGTACTGGCTGCTTTTAAAATAGAAGCAGCGGTTTCTGCGCTTAAGTCGCGTTGGCTTTCGCCTAGCATTTCGTAGCCTACCATGTGTTTTTTAACAGTAGCAGAGCGAAGTAGCGGCGGGTAAAAGTGTGCATGCAAACGCCAATGTTGCTCATCAGAGCCTCTGTTAGCCGGTGCATTATGCCATCCCATTGAGTATGGGAAGCTGCAATTAAATACGTTGTCGTACTTAGTTGTTAATACTTTTAATGCGTGGGCTAATGAATCAGTTTGTGCATCATTCAGCTGGCTAAAGTTTTGAATATTATCTTTAGTTACCAGCATTGTTTCAAACGGCCATGCAGCCCAAAATGGAACAACAACAAGCCAATGTTCGTTTTCGAATACAACGCGAGTTTTATCTGCTTGCTCTTTTTGCGCGTAATCGGCAAGCATGGCTGTACCATGCTTTTTATAATAGCTAAGCTGCTGGTTGTCTTCGGCTTCAATTTCGGTTGATAAATGCGAGTGAGCCCATACTTGGCCGTGAGGATGAGGTTGCGAACAACCCATGATCTCGCCTTTATTTTCAAAAACTTGTACGCATTCGTACTGCTGTGCAAGCTCTGTGTAATTTTGTTTCCAGGTTTTTACTACTTCGTGCAATGCGTTTTGGCTAAGCTCTGGTAGTGTTTTATTATGCTCTGGCGAAAAACAAATTACGCGGCATTCGCCACTGGCTTCGTCGGCAATAAATAAATCGCTGTCTGATTCTAAGCTTTGTAATTGCTCGCTGGCATTAGGTGTGAGTGCACCAAAGTCATTTCTAAATACGTGTGTGTATTTATAATCTGGGTTACTGTCGCCATTTGCACGGGTATTACTTGGGCAAAGAGGGCAGCTTTCATCGTGTTTTGGTAATACGTTTTCGTTAACGGCTTCTGTTGCGCCTAACCATGGGCGGTTATTACGATGTGGTGAAACTAATACCCAACGACCCGTTAGCGGGTTTTTACGTCTGTGAGTACTTTCTAATAAAGCCATGTTAACTCTCCAACCCACTTGGGTAATTAGTTTGCCAGCGCCATGTATCGTTGGTCATGTCGCTAAGTGTTAGTTCTGCGTGCCAGTTAAGTGTGTTTTGCGCTTTTGTAGCATCGGCGTAATTACAGGCAATATCGCCTGCTCGGCGCGGTGCACTTTTATAAGGAATATCTTTATTGGCTGATGCGCTAAATGCTTTGATCATATCGAGCACTGAATAGCCTTGCCCGGTGCCTAGGTTATAAGCATGAAAGGCGGTATCTGTTTTATGCTGCATAAAAGCGGCAACGTGGCCTTTAGCTAAATCTAAAACGTGAATATAGTCGCGTACGCCCGTGCCATCTTCGGTGTCATAGTCGTCACCAAAAATATTAACCACGTCGCGTTTACCTACCGCTGTTTGAGCAATAAATGGCATTAAGTTATTAGGAATGCCATTAGGACTCTCACCTAATAAACCACTTGGGTGTGCACCTACAGGATTGAAGTAACGCAGTGCGATGCCCATAAATTTACTGTTGGCATTACATACGTCTTGCATGGCTTGTTCAACCATGACTTTAGTCCAACCATAAGGGTTAGTTGCGCGTATAGGGTGCTTTTCGTCAATAGGGAGGTAGTCGGGTTCGCCGTACACAGTAGCTGATGAGCTAAATATAATGTGGTTAACGTCTGCCTCTTGCATGCTTTGTAACATACTTAATGTGCCCGACACATTATTTTGATAATAACGAAGTGGCTGCTCAGTTGATTCACCAACAGCTTTTAGTGCTGCAAAGTGAAATACAGCCTCGGCTTTAGTGTGTTTTAGAGCGAGCTTAAATTGTTGCTCGTCTTGAATGTCACCCAATATAAACTCAAACCGAGTGCCAGTAATCTTTTCGAGTTGGTCAAGTACCCGCGAACTAGCATTAGACAAGTTATCATAAATAACAGGTGTAATGCCTGCTTCATGCAATGCAACACATGTGTGACTACCTATGTAACCCATGCCGCCAGTGACTAAAACTTTCATGTTTATTCTCGAAAAGTGTATTTATATGATAAATACTACTATTAAGGTGATTTAAAAACAATAGTTATGATTGCTGGATAATTCAAATAAAAGCATAAAAAACATTCAGATTAAAAACTCGCCTGCCTTTAAATAGCATACTTTTATTTTAACTAACATAGGCTTAGCTTTATCAATTGATTAGATAAACTGATTCGATTATTGACCTAATTTCAGCGGTAGGGGGGCTGCTAATATAGCGAGAACAAAGTTAGGATAAAGCAACATAAATAAAACAGTTTTACTTACCGGTGTTACCGGTAGCACTTGCTAGAAACGCAAAGATGTTATTAACCCAAGTACTGTATTTATGAAATCTGTGGGTTGCTTTGTAAAGTTTTAGAAAAAATCCTTATGGTTGATCTAGAGAGCTCACTTGTCAGTGAGCTCTTTTTTTTAGCTGCATTACTGCTCTTGCTGCAAGCGCTCGTATAGCCAATCTTTTAATTCTGTACGTTCATGTTTTAGCTGATGCATTTGCTCATCGCTTATGGGCGCATCTTTGAGCTCTAACACTCTAATTTCTTTATCTAGCTTGTCGTACTTATCTGCTTTTTTTGCAAATTCAGTATCGCTTTCATTTAACTCGGCAATTGTCCTTAAGTACTCTGGAAAGTCATTAGTTAATGAGTGGTCTTCGCCTAACATATTCGCTCCTTAATAGGATATAAATGAGCTCACAAGTAAGTGAGTTGTATGAGTGAATTACTGCCTTTCATATAATACACTGGGGCTTATATAGATATAATTCAACCATTGAGCCGCTAATTTGATGCAGCACAAACAATCTGTTTATTTTGCTCAGTAAGGCATTTCACTAAAGTATTTAATAGAGCGATCAATAAACGCACGTACTTTAGGGGTCAATAATTTATTGTTGGGGTGTACAGCCTAAATAGGGGTATTAACTACTCGCGAAAAGCTTATAGCTCGATATTATTGCTCAAGGTGCAAGGAATCTCTGGCTAGAGAAAATAAATCTAAATATCACCATGATTTAATACGTTAATAAATCTCTTAACCAGAATTCGGGTTAAGTAAACCAGTACCCACTAAAGACTTTAAAGAGCTTTTAGCAAAAAGAGTTAATTTTTAACGCTTTTTGCTAATTTATGTTGGCTAATTAATAGTGGTAGAATGCAGCGCTTAGTACCACTTGTGTGAAGTAGTGGTCAATAATTTATAAGGTCTGTTGTGTAATGCTGTTAATGATCGATAACTACGATTCGTTTACTTACAACTTAGTGCAATATTTTCAGCGTTTAGATCAAGACGTTTTAGTGAAACGTAATGACGAGCTAAGCATTGCACAAATAAAACAGTTGAACCCGAAGCACATCGTGTTATCGCCTGGGCCATGTACCCCTAATGAAGCGGGTATTTCACTAAATGTTGTTGAGCAACTAAAAGGACAATATCCTATTCTAGGGATTTGCTTGGGGCATCAAACTATCGCGCAAGCTTTAGGGGGAGATGTAATTCGTGCTAAAAAAGTTATGCACGGTAAAACATCACCCATAGTTCACACTAATAAAGGTGTGTTTAAAGGTTTAGCTAACCCATTAACAGTGTGTCGTTACCATTCTTTAGTGGTTAAAGCGCAAACTCTACCTAAAGAGCTTGAAGTAACCGCATGGACTCAGACTGAGCAAGGCGAGTTTGACGAAATTATGGGATTACTTCATAAAGAATTAGCAATCGAAGGTGTGCAGTTTCACCCCGAAGCTATTCTAACTGATCAAGGCTTAGAACTGCTTGATAACTTTTTAACTCGCTTCTAATGTTATAATACACAGAGCATTTAATACTTTATTAATGGATGTCATGACTGAACTTGAAGCGCAACAGCGTACTGCCAAAATATTAAGCCAACGGGCTCATGACTTATTGCTTGGGCACAGCTTTGCGCATCAGCAAATTGGTTTCATTCATACATTAGATATAGATTACGGCGAACCGATGAAGCAACGTACTTTGCTTCAGGTTGAAGTGGCCGCACAGAATAAACGCCAGCAAAGCAGTACTGCACATCATAAGTATCGCGCTCAAGCGAGTGAGCAACTACACAAAACAATTGAAACAGCTATATATAAGCAGCTCGAAGATATAGATGGCGTAATTCATAGCACCATAGGCATTGAAGATGGCATTGCCAATATACTCGATATATTAGCTGTAAAGTCGGCATCGGTAGGGCGCTTAGAGCCATTGGTAAATGATATAGGCTGGTTGGGTAGAGAGTTAGTCACGCTCGTTAACTTACCCTACTATCGTAATCAGCGTAGTAAAAACACGTCTGTAAAAGTAGATAAACCATCGCTTGCTCTTCGCTATATTGGTCTTGATAACTTACAGCTAGTTATACCTACATTTGCTACGCGTCATTGGATGCCACATAGCACCGAGCCATTTTCATTATTAAAACGCCGGCTACGCGACAGCGCGATGGCAAACGCGATTGCTGCGCAAAAAATTGCACAAATTAGTAATGTGAACGACGTTCATGCATTTACCCTTGGTATGCTTTTAGATGTAGGGCGAATTGCATTGGTGCGTTTGTACTTAAAAACGTTTGAGAAAGTATGGCAACGTAAAGTGCAGTTAGCCCGAAATGAAAACCAAAAAGATTTACACACCGCATTATTAGAGCTACAGCCAGACCCGCTCTTTTTAACCACTCTACTTAGCAATAAGTCGATAGAAGTAAGCGCCAAAGTAATAGACAAAATGGCTTTTAAATATTTACCGTTTAAAGGTGTAATGCAGCAGCTAGTAAATGGGGTAGATAAGGGCGATACATTACTGCCGTTAACACAAGTAATGCTAAAGGCACGTTGCTACTCTCAATATCTTAATTTAAAAGAGCATCAACTTATTGAGCCTGACGAAACTCTAAGCTGGTTTTCGTACTTTAAGTTCACTAAAACGGAACTAAAAACCCTCCAATCGAGTAATTTTACCAATTTAGCTATTCAAATTGACTAAAAATCTGAATTTTTTGTTAATTTTTTTGCGACTAACCATTCATTCTCACTCTATTGTTATATTGCATATTTGCCGATTAAAGCGTCCGCGCCTCGGTGCTCATGCGGTTAGTTGCCTAAAAATAAGCATAAATAGTTATGCAAATAGTTATTCACTATCTATGAAATAATATCTTTAGCCCTTTATTTTCAAGGGATACATGAAAGTTTTTAACGAGACAGATATAAGTAATTCTGAAATAATGTGCGTCTGAAAATTGAACCACAAAGCAATTTTGCGCAATTATCAGGTTACTGATCTTGCCTATAAAGTTGGTTACAAATATTAACCAAACACCTATTTTGATGTTTTGTGTTGCTCACAATTAAGAGGAAATAAAATGACAGTCAATCGCGAATTATTTGATCACGTAATGGTTCCTAACTACGCACCTTCAAGCGTAATTCCTGTTCGAGGCGAAGGTTCTCGCGTATGGGATCAAGAAGGTCGAGAGTTTATCGACTTTGCTGGTGGTATTGCAGTTAACTGTCTTGGCCATTGCCACCCTGCATTAGTAGGCGCATTAAAAGAGCAAGGCGAAAAAATCTGGCATCTATCAAATGTAATGACCAATGAGCCGGCACTTCGCCTAGCTAAAAAAATGGTTGATGCGACATTTGCTGAAAAAGTTTACTTTGCCAACTCTGGCGCAGAAGCAAACGAAGCAGCGCTTAAATTAGCGCGTCGTTTTGCACTTGATAAGTTTGGCGCAGAAAAATCACAAATTATCGCGTTCAACAAAGGTTTCCACGGTCGTACATTCTTTACCGTAACTGTTGGCGGCCAAGCTGCCTATTCAGATGGTTTTGGTCCTAAGCCTGGCGACATTGTACATTGTGATTACAACGACCTAGCTGCTTTTGAAGCGCTTATTAGCGACAAAACATGTGCCGTAATGATGGAACCTCTACAAGGTGAAGGCGGTATTGTTTCGCCAACTGACGAGTTTGCTCAAGGCGTTCGCGATTTATGTACTAAACATAACGCACTGCTTATTTTTGATGAAGTTCAAACAGGTGTTGGCCGTACTGGCGATTTATACGCATACCAAGGCTTAAACATAGTACCTGATATTTTAACTTCAGCTAAAGCACTTGGCGGCGGTTTCCCTATTGGCGCTATGATCACAACAACTGAAATTGCACAGCATCTTAAAGTAGGTACTCATGGTTCTACTTATGGCGGCAACCCGCTTGCGTGTGCTGTTGCAGAAGCTGCATTTGATACAGTAAATACCCCAGAAGTACTTGCTGGCGTAAAAGCTAAAGCAGCATTATTTAATGAACTACTGACTGCGGTTAACGAAAAATACAACGTATTTAGCGAAATCCGTGGCCAAGGTTTATTAATTGGTGCAGTAGTGAACGAGCAATATAAAGGTCGTGCAAAAGAGTTTTTAGTGGCGGGTACTGAGCAAGGCCTTATGTCATTAGTTGCTGGTGCAGACGTAATACGTTTCACTCCATCTTTAGTAATTCCTGAAGCGGACATTCGCGAAGGTATGGCACGCTTTGAAAAAGCAGTAGCAAGCGTAGTAAACGCATAAGCGACTTAAGCCAACCAATTAAGGGCAAGCACTGCTTGCCCTGCAATTCCTATTTACCGTTATTTATAAGGGAGCAAGCGGACTCATGATGATCCTTCGCCCAATCCAGCAAAATGATTATTCAGCATTACTGAAAATTGCCCACGAATCAGGGCATGGTTTTACGTCTTTGCCATTAAACGAAGAACTATTGCAAAAAAAGATCGACCATTCAGTAAGCTCTTTTGCTAAACAAACGTCACAACCTGGTGACGAAGGCTACCTGTTTGTTCTTGAAGATAGCGAAACCGGTGAAGTTGTAGGAACGTCTGCAATTGAAGCGGCAGTAGGGCTTGATGATGCATTTTATCATTATCACTTAAGTAAAGTGATTCACTCTTCGCGCACATTAGACGTATACAAAGCGGTTGATATTCTAACGCTATGTAACGACTACACAGGTGCTACAGAGCTTTGCACATTGTTTTTAAAAGATGGTTATCGTAAAAATTGTAACGGTAAACTACTTTCCAAAGCGCGCTTTATGTTTATAAAGCAGCATCAAGAGCGTTTTGCACAAACAGTGATTGCAGAAATGCGCGGTGTGTCTGACGAAAACGGCAGTAGCCCTTTTTGGCAGTGGCTAGAAGAGCATTTTTTCTCAATGGATTTTCCAACAGCCGATTACCTAACAGGTATTGGCCAGAAGGTTTTCATTGCTGAACTAATGCCTAAATATCCAATTTACGTAAATTTGCTAAGTAAAGATGCGCAAGCTGTAATAGGTAAGGTACACGACAATACACGCCCAGCAATTGAATTATTAAAAAGCGAAGGCTTTACGTTTAATGGCTACGTAGATATTTTTGACGCGGGCCCAACTGTTGAAGCCAAAGTAGATAACATTGCGACTATTCGTAATGCGCATAACTTTAAAGTTGAAATAGGCCAAATGACTGGCGACACCATGGTGTTACTAGCTAACGAAAAGCTTAATGACTTTAGAGCGACTGTTGCGCCAATGTCGTTTGACGATCGAGCTAAAAGCCTTATTTTATCGCAAGAAATAGCAGATGCACTGCATTTGCAAGCTGGCGATATTGTTAGCGCAACCCCAGTTTAATTTAGGAGAAAGTATATGACTCATCCTGCACAATTTATAAATGGTCAGTGGTCACAAGGCCAAGGCACAGAATTTAATTCAGTAAACCCTGCAAATAACGACGTTATTTGGCAGGCTTCATCGGCAACTGCGGCGCAAGTAGACACCGCAGTAAATGCAGCGCGCGAAGCGTTTTATGCATGGGCTGATAAAAGCTTTACTGAGCGTTTAGAAATAATTAAAGCATTCGCAGCGCAATTAAAAGAAAACAGCGAAGAGCTCGCTATTACTATCGCACAAGAAACAGGTAAGCCACTGTGGGAAACTCGCACAGAAGCGGGTGCTATGGTTGGTAAAATTGCTATTTCTGAAAAAGCATTTTTAGAGCGCACTGGCGACGTAGAAAACGCAATGCCACTTGGCCGTGCGATGATTCGCCATAAGCCACATGGTGTTGTAGCTGTATTTGGTCCGTATAACTTTCCGGGTCACTTACCTAATGGGCATATTGTTCCAGCGCTTTTAGCGGGTAACACAGTTGTGTTTAAACCGTCTGAACTGACTCCTAAAGTTGCTGAGCTTACGCTTAAGCTGTGGGAAAAAGCAGGTTTACCAGCAGGTGTAATTAACCTTGTACAAGGTGAAGTAGAAACGGGTAAAGCCCTTGCAGCTCACAAAGGTATTGATGGCTTGTTCTTTACGGGTTCTTCGCGCACTGGTCATATTTTACATGAACAGTTTGCGGGTCAACCGGGTAAAATTTTAGCGTTAGAAATGGGTGGCAACAACCCACTTATTATTACCGACGTTGAAGACACTAAAGCCGTTGTACACGATATTATTCAATCAGCGTTTATCTCAAGTGGCCAGCGTTGTACGTGTGCACGTAAACTATTTTTACCAACTGGTAGCAAAGGCGATGTGATACTGGAGCGTTTAATCACAGCAACTAAAGCGATTAAAGTAGGTAACTATGACGATGCAGACCAGCCATTTATGGGTTCTATGATCTCATCAGCTGCAGCAGCAGGCATGGTTAAAGCGCAAAACGAGCTTGTTGAGCTTGGCGCTCAAGTATTAGTAGAACTTGAGCACACAGCCAATACCGGCTTTGTAACACCAGGTATTATTGAGTGTACAAATATTAGTGACTTCCCAGATGAAGAGCATTTTGGACCACTTTTAAAAGTATTCCGCTTTGACGACTTTGACCAAGCCATTGATAAAGCAAACGATACAACCTTTGGTTTATCGGCTGGTTTATTAAGTGATAGTGCAGCAGATTACGACCACTTCTTACGTCGTATTCGTGCAGGTATTGTTAACTGGAATCGCCCAATTACTGGCGCATCTAGCGCAGCACCGTTTGGTGGTATTGGTGCATCGGGCAACCACAGAGCAAGCGCGTATTATGCAGCTGATTACTGTGCATACCCAGTTGCTTCGGTAGAGCTTGAAAAAGTAGCGATGCCAGCAACACTTAGCCCAGGCTTAAAAATAGATTAAGTAGTAATACTACTTAATTATTATAAAAGCAGCTTCGGCTGCTTTTTTTGTATTGCTAACGCGCAAAGCTAGCAATCAACAGCGCTTTCTGCTTAAATCAAAAATAATTAATTATACAAAGGTGGTACAAAAATGGTTTTAGATAGGCAAGGGTACGATGATTTGATCATGTATCTAACTCAAAATTTAGCATTGTTTGAGAAGCCAGGCGAAATAAAACCAGGTGCCCCAACAGTAATGGAATTAATCGAAGACGTTATTGCACAAAATGTGATGCTTATTTGCGAGCAGCACACAAACCTCAACACAGAGCAGCGTAGTCAAATTGTACGTGAAGTTGATGGCATAGTTTACGATTTAGAAGAAGTCCTCAGCAGCATCACCTCACAGCCTGTCACGGTTGAACAGCATGCCTTTATAGACGAATTTGCAGGTTTAGTAAAAAACCTCTTTGATAGCGCTTTAACGCAACAATCTTAGTCATTTTATAGTCCTGCGTTGCATTTTCATTTGCAACTACGGCTAACTTGCTTACAATCAAGAAAATATTTTTTGAGATATAACAATGCAAGCAAATGTAAAATGGGTTGAAGGCGATACGTTTATTGGTCGTTCTAATTCTAACCACAATGTTGTGTTTGATGGCGGCAGCGATAGTGCAGCACCAAGCCCAATGGAAATGGTTTTAATGTCAGTTGGCTGTTGTTCATCAGTTGATGTGGTTAGTATTTTAAAAAAAGCCAAACAAGATTTTTCAGATGTACAAGTACAACTAAGTGCAGAGCGCGCCGAAACAGCCCCTCGCGTGTTTACCAAAATCAACTTACACTTTGTTGTTAAAGGCAATAATGTGTCTGAAAAGCACCTTGCACGCGCCGTTTCACTCTCTGCTGAAAAGTATTGCTCGGTTGCATTAATGCTTGATAAAACAGTAGAAATTACGCATAGCCACGAAGTTGTGCAAGAACAAGCAAAATAACGCTTTTTCCTCGAGGAAAATTCGTATAAAATCCGCGAACTTTTCATTCTGCAGGTGCAGAACCCACTAATTTATAGGTTGGTTTATTATGAACAAACCCTTCGATAAACTTAAACTTCATGGTTTTAACAATTTAACCAAAAGTTTAAGCTTTAGTATTTATGATATTTGTTACGCAAAGACCGAGCAACAACGTAAAGAATATATTGAATATATCGATGAGCAGTACAGTGCAGATAGACTAACCGACATTTTAGGTGAAGTTGTTGATATTATTGGTGCTAACATTTTAAATGTAGCGCGCCAAGATTATGAACCGCAAGGCGCAAGTGTAACTATTTTGGTTTCAGAAGAACCAGTAGAAGAGCAGCAAAATTACGATGCTGACGAAGCACCAGGCCCATTACCTGATTCAGTTGTTGCGCACCTAGATAAAAGCCACATTTGTGTACACACATACCCAGAAGCTCACCCAGATGATGGTATTTGTACTTTCCGTGCTGATATTGAAGTGTCTACTTGTGGCATTATTTCGCCACTTAAAGCGTTAAACTTCTTAATTCATAGCCTGGAATCAGACGTAGTAACAATTGACTACCGCGTTCGTGGTTTTACCCGCGACATAAACGGTGTTAAGCACTACATTGATCACGCTATTAGCTCGATTCAAAACTTCATGACAGAAGATACAAAAGAAGCGTACCAAATGATGGACGTGAACGTGTATCAAGAAAACCTGTTCCATACCAAAATGATGTTAAAAGAAACCGATCTAAACACGTATTTATTCGGCCTTTCTACGGCAGATTTATCTGAGGGCGAAGAAGACGAAATTCGCTCAAAGCTGACCCGTGAAATGCAAGAAATATTCTATGGCCGTAACCTGCCAGATACAGAATAATAGCAACGAATTAAATTAAAAATGGCGCTCAATGAGCGCCATTTTTTTATGCTTTATTTTACAAGCAATAGCTGTGTTTGTCGGCCATTTAAATACCAGACACCGCTTTTATCAAAAATAGCATCTTCCTCTAGCATTATTCTTATTTCTTTATTCCACTGTTTTATAAACACAGCATTGTTAAGCTCAATTGAGTAAGCTGTATTTAAATGTAGCGGATAGTCACCATCTCCCGGTACACCTTGCTGAGAATCCCACATACCTAATGTAGTGCCAGCAGCGTGGCCATGATAGCCAAGAGGATGAGTATAAATAGTGGGTTTTAATCCCTGATCAATAGCGGCTTTTCGTGCTGCAGCTAAAACCTCATTACCGGTTTTACCTACCGCAAATTGATTGGTAAATATGTCTTGTAGTTTATTACCGCTTTTTAGTGCTTCAACTAAGTAACTAGGCGCACTCGTTTCGTTTTCTTTGAGCACATACGCATGCTGCTGCGTGTCGGTATTTAAGCGTAAATAAGTAATCCCAAAATCTACATGAAGCAAGTCACCGGCTTGTATAACGTTATCATCGTAGCCATTGGTAAAGCTTTCTTCATGATCGAACGACTTCGCATCGGCGCGCTGAATAGCAATACTTGGATGAAACCATGTTTGTAGTTTTAGCTCTTTTACGCGCTCTCTAAACCACCATACCAAGTCATCGCTAGTTGTTTCACCAACCGTAATTGTTTTACCCGAAAACCCCTCTGCAATAATAGAGTGGGCAATAGCAACAATGTGCTTATACATCTCTACTTCTTTGGGGATACGTTGCTCTAACCAGCTTACAGCAAGTGGCTCGGCAGAAATTATTTTATTGTGATAAGCGGCGGGCAAGTTAGCCATTAAGGTTTTGTAATCGCCTAGCACAAGGCCATCGGCATGTGCCCAGTCGGTAGAAGTATTAAGCGCAATGTTGCGAGGTTTATATTGCTCAATAAGTGTATTGAGTGCTTCCCACTGGCTTGGTTGCGTTTGTTTATCCCACCCTTTTTTAAATACGTTACCTATTTTATAAGGCGCAATAGCGTAAGCATCAACTCCACCTTGTTTATTAAGTGCAAATAGCAAAATAGTGGTGCGTCTGGCTGAAAGCCATGTTGCAGGCAGCATTGTTTTTAATATTGGATCTTCGTTATATTCACGACTTATAAGTAGCCACATATCAGTGTTGTGCTGCTTCATTAATGAGGGCATTAAGGTATTAACTCTAAGCTCAGTTATTTTATCTATAAACGCAGCGCGCTCTTTCATCGATAAAATAGCGGGAGCGTCATCGGCTTTAACAAAGAGGCTTAAAACAAGCGTAGTTAGCAAGCTTACATAAAGTAGGAGTTGTTTAGTAAAGTGCATAATTGTTTTATTTTTAGGCTAGTTAATTTATAACATGCCTGAAGAGCGACTATAAAAAAACAATTTGAGATAAACCGCACACAAAAAAGCCCAGCTAAAAAGTAGCCGGGCTTTTGTATAAACAGTTTTATTACTTAAGCATACTGTATAAAAGTGCAAATACAGCAAGTGAGCCAATCGCTAATATAAATAGCGTGCTAAAGCGATTTCGGTATTTATTAAGTGCAGGTACTTTATAAACTGCAATCATTGGCATGATGAATAAAATCATCGCAATGATAGGGCCTGACAACTGATCCATCATGTCTAAAATACTTGGGTTTTTAACTGCACAAAACCAAATAGCTAAAAACATGATTAACACACCAATTTTATCGGTAACGCCAGCGCTTAAGCCTGTTTGTTTAGTTACTAAACCTGTAAAGCTTTCGCGTGCACCTAAGAAGTGCCCCAAAAACGACGATGTAATAGCAATAAAGGCAACAAGCGGCCCTAGTGTGGCAATAAACGAGTTATCAGTGATATTAGCAAGGTAGGATAAAACCGACACGTTAGCTGCTTTAGCCGCCGCCATTTGTTCGCCTGTAAGCGACAGCACGCAAGAGAATACAAATAACAGTACAAAGGTAATAAGTAGCAAGCTAGTGCGCTTTAAAATCGCCTCAGACTTACGTGTAGCTTGTTCGCCGTAATGACCGCGTTGCACATTCACAAAGCTTGAGATAGCCGCTGCGTGGCTAAACGAAAACACAATAATAGGAATCGATAACCACAATGTTTTACCAAAGCTGCCCATTTCAGGCACCGTCATATCTGGCATCTGCCAGCTTGGGATTAAATAAAGTGATAAAAAGAACAATATACCCACAAGCGGATACACTAAAATAGCAAAGGCACGCAGCATTAAGCGCTCGCCGCCCATCATTAAGCTAATCATACCTGCAACTAATACGCCCGAAAGTAGCACGCGAGAAGCTGATTCCATCCCCATTTGATTAACCATAAAACTATCAACAGTATTGGTTAAACCCACACCGTAAATAAGCAAAATTGGGAATATAGATAAAAAGTACAATAAGGAAATTAACCGGCCCGCAGTCACACCAAAGTGCTCTTCAACTACATCGGTAAAGTCGGCATCTTTATTTTTTGATGAAAGTACAAAGCGCGCTAATCCACGGTGCGCAAAAAAGGTCATTGGGAACGCTAAACACGCCATAATAATTAACGGCCAAAAACCGCCAATACCAATGTTAATAGGTAAAAATAAAATACCCGCACCAACGGCGGTACCAAATAAACTTAATGTCCACTGCGTATCGTGCAGGTTCCATTTAGTTTTTGAGTCTGAACTTGTGCTTGTGTGTGTGTTTGGCGATGCATTTGAAAGTGTTGCATCTTGAGATGTTGTCATGTGTGTGTGCTCATCCATTATTTAAATAATAACTGCGCCGAAGGGTATAGTTTTTAGCTGAAAATTTCATGTTTTGAGGGGGCTTGCAGGCTAATTAATTAGGCTCAATTGCAGGGTAAGTGTCATGAATACTAAACAGCGGTGTAAAAGTGAACAAAAGCCTTAAATGACAACAGCACATTATAATTTTAGAGTAGGTTGGTTAGAGCGCAGCGAAACCCAACACCTATAGCGTCACGCGAGCAGCAAAGCCAAGATAGGCGGTTTTCATAACGTAAAAACAGGGGAAGGTCATTTTTATTGGTTTTCATTTAAAATCAAAATTTGCTCCCAAAAGCTGTTAAGTAGAAGGCATTGATCAGAACTTCATAAGAGATTTTTTCTAAACTCCGTTATACTTCCTACAATTGAATATGCCAAACGAAATAAATAGGCCACTAACTGCAATGAGCAAAGACATTCTTTTCCATACTATTTTTCCACACGAAACCAGTAAAACATGGGTTGTATTTGTCCATGGCGCAGGTGGTAGTTCGGCAATTTGGTTTCGTCAGCTTAAGGCTTATAAAAAAGAATATAATGTATTGTTGCTTGATCTTCGTGGTCACGGTAAATCGAATAACTTAGTACAAAACTTTGTTGATAATAATTATTCGTTTAATAATGTCTCTAAAGACATTATCGATGTGTTAGATCATAACAATATCACCAGCGCACACTTTGTTGGCATTTCATTGGGCACAATTATTATTCGAAATATTGCTGAAATTGCGCCGCAATATGTTTCTAGCATGGTGCTAGGTGGAGCGGTTACTCGTTTTAATACTCGCAGTAATACATTGGTTTATTTAGGGAATACTTTTAAACACTTCCTGCCTTATATGTGGCTGTATCGCTTATTTGCTTTTATTATGATGCCGAAAAAGCGTCATAAAGAATCTCGACTTTTGTTTGTTCGTGAAGCAAAACGCTTGTGCCAAAAAGAGTTTATAAAATGGTTTAAATTGGCTATGGACGTAAACCCTTTAATGCAATATTTCAAAGAAAAAGACATCGATATTCCCATTCTGTACATTATGGGTAAGGAAGATCATATGTTCCTTGGCCCTGTTAAAGAAATGGTTAAGCGTCATAAAAATAGCGTACTGCAAACTATTCACCAATGTGGCCATGTTTGTAACGTAGAGCGCCCTGACTTATTCAATCAGCACTCGCTTGCTTTTATCGCCCAGCAAAATCGTTAAGGGTTGTAGAAGGAATAGGGTCGGTACATTCTTTTTTGACTTTCGCCCTAAACTCAAAACAAGACCTAACACTGAACGATATATTGTTTATAACTGCTCTTTACATACTAAGCACAGCAGCAAAGCTTGATGAAGCTGGTTAGGCAAGCGTTTGCATTACTAAATAGAGATTGGTGAAATTATCAAATTTTTTAATTACTTTTACATCAACGGCGAAAAGGCCTTACATAAAAACTTTTTGTTTTGGTTAGCGACTATATCCCCATTGATCTTAGCTTTGTACTTTGCGTATCCCTTAATTGATGGGCTTAAACTGTCAGGGACAGTGGAAGCGTATTCTAATTTTATTTCAATATTTAAACTACCTCTCTGGATTGCGTCTGGAAGTCTGATATTTGGTGTAACAGTTAGTAGGTTCCATAGTTCAGAACAACGAGCGATTACAATTAAGCAAAGTATAAATCAAAATAACTTTTCTAATTATTTAAATCATCGAGATCATTTCCACAAATACCTAACCTCAATATCTGCGACTTTTGATGTAAAGGTAGATTCCTTTAAAATATACGGAATAATCTTTAGTTCCTCTACTCCATATAACGCGAATGTAATGCTGTCTTCTGGTATATCAGATTTCTTTTGTGAAAAATTTGAAACTGAGTTTTGGTCAAAAATGAAATTTTCAGCGCCAAACTTTACTAAGGAAGAGGTTAATATTTATTTTCCTAGGTTTGCTAAATCAATTGGAATTAATGCAGAGCATATAACACTGAGTGACTTTGAGGAGTTGAAGTCATTGTTGGTAAAAGTTCGTAAAATCTATCGCCGCGCAATGGAGTATGGAGTAACTAGGGAACAACCTGAATCTTTTCAAGAAATAGAAGAATCTGGATTTTCTATTCTAATAGGTGAGTTTAGCGAATGGGCCAGTGAAAACAATTTTAAGGGCCGATGGTAAAGTGTTTTAGTTACTTAAAAAGAAACCGTTACTCTCCCTGCTTAGTGAATAACTCCAGATTACACTTATTACACAAGCTATCACTTGTCTTGCTGACAACCGATAGCTAACCACTCAAAACTACCCTTACTCTTCTATCGCACTCACAATAAAATACGGATTTAAATACTCGTCTTTGGTGTTATAAATAAGCGGGCTGCCATCAAGTTGGGTCACTTTTGCACCGGCTATTTCGGCAATTGCATGGCCTGCACCTGTATCCCATTCGCAGGTTGGACCTAAGCGTGGGTAAATATCGGCGCTGCCCTCAGCCACTAAACACAGCTTTAGAGAGCTGCCTTTAGACACCATTTCAACATCGTCAAAGCGTTTTACAAATTCGGCTAAATCGGGTGATGGGTGCGAGCGGCTGCCTACAACACGAATTAACCCTTTGTTAGGTTTGGTGGTAACTTTAAGCTCGATTCGCTCATCGCCTTTATCTTTAAACGCGCCAATGGCTTCGGCGGCTAAGTACGATACGCCAAGGGCAGGTGCATCAACTACGGCTAAAATAGGAATACCATTTTTAATTAGGGCGATGTTTACGGTAAATTCACCGTTCTTTTTAATAAATTCTTTAGTGCCGTCGATTGGATCTACTAACCAGTAGCTTTTCCACGTTTGGCGTACATCCCAGCTTATGTCGGCGTTTTCTTCACTGAGTATTGGAATATCAGGTGTGAGCTGTTGAAGCCCTGCCACAATCAGTTTATGAGCTGCTAAATCGGCGTCGGTTACGGGGCTTTCGTCGGCTTTGTACTCAACGTTAAAATCCTTTTCGTAAATTCCCATTATCGCTTGGCCTGCTTTGCGGGCAAGGATGAGGGTTTCTTCTAGCAGTTCGGTTTGATTCATGGGGTTAACCTATATTATGTGCTTTTGTTTTAGATACGTTATCAGTTGTGTAACCGATTGGTCTAGGGTGTTTTTACTTGTATCTAAAATTATTTCTGGATTGTTTGGCACTTCGTAGCTTGAATCGATACCGGTGAAGTGTTTTATCTCCCCAGCACGGGCTTTTTTGTATAAGCCTTTTGGATCGCGGCTTTCGCATACATCCAGTGGGGTATCGATAAATACTTCGATAAATTCGCCTTCGTCTACTAAGTTACGCACCATGTCGCGCTCTGCTCTAAAAGGCGATATAAACGCAGTAAGTACTAACAAGCCAGCGTCGGTCATTAGTTTTGCAGTTTCGCCTACGCGGCGTATGTTTTCAATACGGTCTTCGTCGCTAAAGCCTAGGTCTTTACATAAACCGTGGCGGACGTTGTCGCCATCTAGCAGGTAAGTGTGCGTACCTTGCTGATTAAGCGCTGCTTCTAGTGCGTTTGCTACGGTGCTTTTACCAGAGCCCGAAAAACCGGTAAACCATAAAATAGCGGGCTTATGTTTTTTTTGCTCACTACGCTGTGCTTTTGTCGTTGCGTAGTTATGCCAAACTATATTTTCATCCATAGTGAGAGTCTCTTATGCTGTGAGCGCTGGTATTAAAACGGAAATACCAGCGGGATCAAGGTTAATACCGTGATTGAATAAATAATAGAAAGGGGTAAGCCCATTACTATGTAATCTTTTAAGCGATAGTTACCCGCGCTATAAACCATTAAATTAGTTTGATACCCAAATGGCGATATAAAGCTGGCTGATGCGCCAAAGGCAACCGCCATAATAAACGGTAGAGGGTCTACATTAAAACCAACTGCGAGCGAGTAAGCAACAGGGAACGACAAAGCAGCAGCTGCGTTATTAGTAATAAGCTCGGTAAATAATACGGTCATTAAAAATATGGCAATAAATGCGCCGTACGGGCCAAAGTCGCCAAGTACCATAAATAGGGCGCTGGATATTTGCCCGGCAAGTCCGGTGCCTATCATTAACTTGGCAAGGCCAATGGCGCTGCCTACAACTACGAGTAACTCGATAGGAAAACGGCGTTTTACTTCGTTAAGTTTTATGGTGCCACTGAGCATTAAGCCAATCAGTAATACTAATAAGCCTTTAACCAGCGGCACTATGCCAACAATGCTTAAACCCAGTACTGCGGCAAAGCTTAGTAGCACAATGTTTGATTGTTTAGGTGCAAGGTGAGCTTGTAAGTCAAATCCTGAAATATACACAAATTCGCGCTTTAAATTAGGCAAGGTGTAAAAGTTTTTGCCTGGGGCGAGTATTAGTGAGTCGCCAGCTTGTAATTGCACTTGCCCAAGGCCGCCTTGTAAGCGGTCGTGCCCACGGCGAATGGCAATAACAGCAGCATGAAATTGCTCCCTAAAACGGGCTTCTTTTACGGTTTTGCCAATAAATTTTGAAGACTGACTTACAACTACTTCGACTAAGTGTTCTATGTCTTTTTGATGATTCTCGTGCACTACTTTTAGGCCGTCGAAACGGGTAAGTAATGGCACCGATTTTATGTCACCTACAAAAAGCAGCACGTCATCTTTTTGAATAATTTGCTGCGGGGTGACTGCGCAAATGCGGCTTCCATCGCGAATAATTTCAGCGAGGAATAAGTCTTTTAAATCACGCAGGCCGTTTTCTTCAACGGTTTGGCCTATTAATTTTGAATTTGCTTGTACTTTACCTTCTAGGTAAAAAGGCACGACTTCTTGGTCGCTTTTACCGTTGTCGGGTAAGTATTTAAGCATCACTAAAATGGTAATTAGGCCTACGCTTAACGCGCCTAAACCCACTAAGGTAAAGTCAAAAAAGCCCAGTGGTTCCATGCCCGCATCTACTGCAAAGCCATTGACGATTAAGTTGGTTGATGTACCAATAAGCGTAATAGTGCCGCCCAAAATAGCAGTGTACGACAGCGGTAATAATAGCTTTGAAGGGGAGTGATTAGGGTTGTCTTTTATCGCTGTAATAAGCGATGCAACAACGGCGGTATTGTTAGTAAACGACGATAAAAAGGCGGTTGATAACCCCAATTTTGTTACCGATTTTACTAAACTACCTTTAGATAGCGATTGCGCTAACTTTTGAATTAGGGTGGTTTTTTCTATTGCGGTCGACACTAACACCAATAGTACTAAGGTGATAAGCGACGGGTTAGCATAATTAATCAACATGCTTTCAAGATCGATTAGCCCTGCTAAGTAGCTGGTGCCAATGGCGCTTACAAATAACCATGCTGGATTAATACGGGTGCCAAAAAGGCACCCGACTAAGGTAAGCATAATGCCTGTTAAAACGAGCTGTTCTACCATGCTTTTAAATTCCTAACAGGCTAAAGTCAACTTATAACTTAGAAATATCAAGCGCTTGCCAATGCGGAAAGTGCTTGCGTACTAAGGTGTTAAATTCAACTTCAAATTCGCTAAAGTTACTTTGCTGTGCTTGGCTTTGCAGTACTTGTTCAATCATGCCCGCAGCAACCGTTAGGTTTGATAAGCGATCAATTAGGATAAACGAGCCTGTTTCGTGATTGCTGTGGTACTCGTCTGCCAAAATAGTTTCGGTTAGTTCAAGTGTCACAATTGCAATTTCGTTTAACTGTAATGAGTCGCTAGTGCCGTGCTCAAGCGTGTTTACATCAATTGTGTAATCAATTTTTGTAACAATAGCTGAGGTGTTTTTACTACCTAGTTTTAGGTTATAGCTTTTACCTAATACTAATGGCGACTCATGCATCCACACAATTTTAGCTTGCAGCTGGTTGGTCACAACGGCCGTTGAATTTGCAGGTACTATTACATCCCCTCGGCTAATATCAATTTCGTTATTTAGGGTAACGGTAATTGCTTGGCCCGCTTGTGCGCTATCTAGGTTGCCATCAAAGGTAACAATTTCTTTAATGCTTGATGTTTTGCCCGACGGTAATACTTTTATTGCATCGCCTACGTGTATCTTGCCTGATGTAAGTGTGCCCTGAAAACCACGAAAGTTTAAGTTAGGACGCACTACATATTGCACTGGTAGGCGGGCTTCAAAGCCTGTATCTGTTTCGGCTGCTGGCGAATCTTCTAGTAATTCAAGTAGCGGCTTGTCGGTGTAATACGGTGTATGTGCAGAGCGTGTTACTACGTTGTCGCCTTTAAGCGCCGACATAGGCACAAACTTAATGTTTGATACGTTAAGTTGCTCAGCAAATTTAAGGTAATCAGCCTTAATTTTTTCATACACGGTTTCGTCAAAATCAACGATATCCATTTTATTAACGGCAACAACAAACTGCTTAATGCCCAGCGAGTCACAAATAAAGCTATGGCGCTTAGTTTGTACTTGTACGCCGTAACGCGCATCAACCAAAATAATGGCGACATCGCTTGTTGATGCACCCGTTACCATGTTGCGCGTGTATTGCTCGTGCCCAGGTGTGTCGGCAATAATAAATTTACGCTTAGCCGTTGAAAAGTAACGGTACGCTACGTCAATGGTAATGCCTTGCTCGCGCTCAGCTTGTAGGCCATCAACTAATAATGCAAGGTCAAGATCTTCACCTGCATTACCTACTTTTTCGTTATCTTTATGAAGGGCTGCTAGCTGATCTTCATAAATTTGGTGGCTGTCGTGCAGTAGGCGGCCAATCAATGTTGATTTACCGTCATCTACGCTGCCACACGTAAGCATGCGTAATAAGCTTTTGTCTTGTTGGCGTGCTAGGTAGGCGTCTATGCCTATTTCTTTTACTTCGTTAAATGTATCGTTATTTTGGCTAGACATTAAAAATACCCCTCACGTTTTTTCTTCTCCATTGAGCCGGCTGAATCATGGTCGATAACACGACCTTCACGTTCAGATGACGTAGATAGCAGCATTTCTTCAATAATTTCGGTTAAAGTACTGGCTGTAGACTCAACTGCACCGGTAAGTGGGTAGCAGCCTAATGTACGAAAACGTACAGATTTCATTTGCGGTACTTCACCTTCGTTAAGTGGCATACGCTCATCGTCAACCATAATTAAAGTACCGTCGCGATCAACAACAGGGCGCTCTTTTGCTAGGTAAAGCGGTACCATGTCGATGTTTTCTTGGTAAATGTATTGCCAAATATCAAGCTCAGTCCAGTTAGACAACGGGAAAACACGAATGCTTTCGCCCGGATTAACTTGGCTGTTATAAGTATTCCAAAGCTCAGGACGTTGGTTTTTAGGGTCCCAACGGTGGTGTTTGTCGCGGAACGAGTAAACACGTTCTTTTGCGCGTGACTTTTCTTCGTCGCGGCGTGCGCCACCAAATGCAGCATCAAAACCATATTTGTTAAGTGCCTGCTTTAAGCCTTGGGTTTTCATTATATCGGTATGTTTACCCGAGCCATGCGTAAACGGGCCTACACCCATTTCAATGCCTTCTGGATTTTTGTGTACCAGTAGGTCAAAACCGTATTCTTTAGCTATACGGTCGCGAAACTCAATCATTTCACGAAACTTCCAATTGGTGTCTACGTGTAATAACGGAAACGGAATTTTTGCAGGGTAAAATGCTTTACGCGCTAAGTGCAAAAGTACCGACGAATCTTTACCAATAGAGTAAAGCATTACTGGGTTCTCAAACTCAGCGGCGACTTCGCGCATGATTTTGATACTTTCAGCTTCAAGTTGCTGAAGGTGAGTTAAAGCCATTGTTAGTCGTCCTACTAAAATGATTAAAAGTTACAAATTTAAAATTCGGTTATGTATTTGATACATCTGTTAGTGGCTGTGCAAAGCTGCTTGTTTGTTCGTTTTTCCCAAACCACGCTAGTTGCGAGTGCAGGGCGGCTACTTCACCAATAATGAGTAGCGCAGGCGATATAATGCTGTTGCGTTCAATTAAGTCGGCAAGTTCGCCTAATTGGCCTGTTACTACACGCTGATTTTTACGTGTACCGTTTTCGATAATGGCAACAGGTGTGTCGGCTTTACGGCCATGTTTTAAAAGCTCGCTTTGTATGTGCGGCGATTTAATTACGCCCATGTAAATAGCAAGCGTTTGATTTGCTTTTGCCAGTGATTGCCAATCAAGTTCTTGACCGTCTTTTTTACAGTGACCCGTTACAAATTGAATGGCTTGTGCATGGTCACGATGCGTTAGCGGAATACCCGCATACGCACTACAACCTGCAGCAGCTGTAATACCCGGTACAATTTGATAATTTACGTTGTTAGCAGCCAGTACTTGTACTTCTTCGCCACCACGACCATAAATAAACGGGTCGCCACCTTTAATGCGGCACACTTTTTTGCCTTGTTTAGCAAGGTCGACCAGCATTTGGTTGGTGTCGTCTTGAACAACACTATGATCGCCTAAACGTTTGCCTACACAAATAAGGTCAGCATCACGACGCACTAATTCCATAATTTCGTCAGACACTAAAAAGTCGTATACAACCACATCGGCTTGTTGCATAAGTTGCAGTGCTTTAAGTGTTAAAAGCTCTGGATCGCCTGGGCCTGCACCTACTACATATACTTCGCCTTCAGGCTCGGCTTTGGCATCTAACATTTGCTCTAGTTGTTGCTGTGCGGCTTGAGTGTCACCGGTTTGTACTTTACTCACGACAGATGAGTCGAACACGCCTTCCCAAAATTGGCGGCGGTCTGAAAAATGTTTAAAGCGTTTTTTTACTTTGTCTCTAAAGCCGCCTACAAGTGTTGCAAGTGGCCCAATATGATGCGGAATAAGGGTTTCGAGTTTTTCGCGTAAGCGACGTGCAAGTACCGGCGCTGTGCCCGCACTTGATATAGCAATTGTAATTGGGTCGCGGTCAACAATGGATGGGAATATAAACGTACACTTAGGTTGGTCATCAACCACATTCACAAATACATTTCGTGCGTTTGCCAGCTCAAATACATTGTTGTTTACGTCATCACGGTCAGTGGCTGCTATAACTAGCATTTTGCCATCAAGATGTGATTCCTCAAAATAAGCATCAATAAGCGTTACTTCATTATTATGTGCATGCTCTTTTAGCTCGTCGCAAAACCAAGGTGCTACTAAAGTAACGCTCGCTCTCGCTTTTAAAAACGCGCGACATTTGCGTAATGCGACCTCTCCACCGCCAACAACCAATACTGGTTTGTTGTCGAGTTTGGTAAAGATAGGTAAATACTGCACGTTAATAAGACCCCTAAACAAATTCAAATATAAGAAAACGCTTTATTCTGATAAGCAGAATATAGCGGCTATCAATAAGTAAAAAATAATTAAAACCAAGTTGATATAACCAAAAGTTATAATAGGTGGGCTTTTTAGGCCTAAGAGTTAGTTAACAAGGGATTGCGCCGAGTTACAAGTAAAATATACAGCTTATAGTGTTTGGTTATGAGCTATAGCGAGTTTGGTTTAATTTGTTAATATGGAAGCATATTCTATTTTGTACTTATACCAATTGCATTAAATTAGTGATCTATTATAGCGACAAGAAAATAGCTCAATAACAAGGCTAAAATTATGATACATAGTTGTTCTATATAAATAATTTTTAACGTAGTTAGTGAGTTATTTAATACGCTAAAATGATTATGTTTTTAATAAAATTGGTATTACATAAGTAACGGAGCTCTAATGACTCAACACCAAAAAGATGCCGCATTAGCAGTCGCACTGATGGATTTAACAAGCTTAAACACTAGCGATACCACCAAAAGCATTCAAGCGCTTGTTGATAGTATAAACCCGATGCTGGGCACACCTGCCGCTGTATGTGTTTATAGCGACTTTGTTGATGATGCAAAAATAGCACTCGCAGCACGTGAGCTTAACCACGTAAAAGTTGCAACGGTCACTAACTTTCCAACGGGTGATGCGCCACTGAGTGATGTAATTAACGAAACACTTATTGCAATAGAGCGCGGCGCTGACGAAATTGATCTTGTTATTCCTTATAAAAAGTTAATAGCGGGCGATGTTCAAACAGTACTTAGCTATGTAAGCGAAAGTAAAAAAGTGTGTGGGTCGCGTGCCCAGCTAAAAGTAATAATAGAAAGCGGCGAGCTAAAAACCGAAGCGCTCATAACACAAGCCACGAAGCTTGCAATTGAAGGCGGTGCTGATTTTGTAAAAACCAGTACGGGTAAAGTAGCCATTAATGCGACCCTTGAATCAACAAAAATTATGCTAACAGCCATTAAGAACTCGGATAAACGTGTTGGCTTTAAAGCTGCCGGTGGTGTTAAAACAGTGGCTGATGCTAGTGATTATTTAACGCTTACGCGCGCAATAATGGGGGATGATTATTTGCAAGCAAATACATTCAGATTTGGTGCTTCAAGCTTGTTAAGTGACGTTTATACAATATTAAAAAGTAATTAAAGGAAAGATGATGAGAGCAAGAAACTCCGGGACACAAACATTGTTTAATAACCTATTTAAAGGTGCATTGGTTGTAGGAGTCGTTGGTTTTGGATTAACTGCATGCACTAACCCAAGCACACCCGCAGGTGAAGAAGGCTACGTATTCGAAAAGCCGCGTGTATTTGGTGAAGGTGGTTATCAAGGTACAATGAAGGGCCCATCTAATTACGGTATGTCGTTACTGCGAAATGAAGTGGTAAACATCGATATGCGACCTAATACATATACCGAGACATTTAGAATTTTAGCGAATGATGATTTAAATATTAAATTTGATTTTCATGCTGTTATTGCTATTGAGAGTGGCACTGTTAAAACTGTGGTAGAGCAGTACGGCGCCGAAAATTGGTATAAACGCTTTGTACGTGAAACTTTCAGAACGTATGTGCGCGATACAGTACAAAAATACGATAGTGGCGAGCTTAAAACAAATCGTGAGAAAATTGCGAAGGAAGTGACTCTGCGCCTGCAAAGTTATTTATCGACAACGCCGTTTAAACTTGCAAACGTTGTAGTAGGCAATATTAATTACCCCGATATTGTTGCTAATGCAGTTGAGAAAAAATTGGCAGCTCAGCAGCTATTATCGGAAAAAGAAACACAAAAAGAGATTGCCAAAAAAGACGCTGAAATTAGGGTTGAAGAAGCCAAAGGGATTGCTCAAGCTCAGAAGATCATTAACGCAACACTAACAGCTAATTACATTCAACATGAAGCTATTAATGCACAAATAAAAATGGCTGAGTCACCTAATCATACAACTGTTTATATTCCGGTAGGTAATAACGGAGTACCACTTGTTAAAGGCGCTAACTAGATAGTGAGTACTTGGGTAGCTCTTTTTATTAGCTACCCAAGCCAAAGCCATTAATTAAACTTAAACATGTTGCTTATACTTTCGAGGCTTGATTTGTTCGTTTTAGCAATACAACCACTATCATCAAGTGACTTTTTAGTTGTTTCATCAGCTAAGCCCGTTACCTTTAGTTTTTTGTCTTGTTGGTACTCGCGAAGTGCAATAACTGTTTTACGATCATACTCAACATCCTGTGTTTCAAATTCTTCATAATCAGGCTGGTTTCTTAGGTAGCCCAAACATACCAAGCTTAGGCGCGACATTGCTAAATCCATTTTTTCATAATGTGGCATTCTATGGGTTGGTACATCAACTGTTACAGCGCTCTTGCTGGCTGTTTTTGCGCGTTTAGTAGCTGGTGGCGGCGCAGTGTAACCCGGTGCTAAAGTGTTGTTACTATTATAGCGATAGTAGGTATCTGGAATTTTAGTTTCTAAAAACTCAACCGCTTTAATAATAACTTCACGAAGGGCTTTTTCTTTAGGGGTATCAGACCATCCACTAATATTACCGCCAACAAGTGCGCCACCAAAGTTGGTTGCGGCTCCAGTAAAGTCAAAATCTTTACTGCCACCTTCAACACTTGTTGCTGCTAAAATTCGTGATGTGCGTGTGTCGATAAGGCGTAGGTCAATTGCCATATGAGAACCTGAAAAACCAGCTGATACAGAGCTAAATACATCGCCCATAAAGCCGCCACTGCCAACACTTGCACCAGAGCTGTCATCATCAAATTCAGTTACCGCTGCAATAACGACTATTTCAGCGCCTTCAATCTCACCATAAGCGGCACCCGATGATGCACTAACGCGACCTGAGGCTGCTAGGTCTTGTTCTGATAAAACAGCATCAAGCGCTTGGCGCTCTAAAACAATAAAGCGATTTGTTGATACGAGTGCCGTAGTTAATTGATCAGCCATACCGTCGCCTATTTCTTTACGCCACCATTTTGAGTTGTTTGATTTGTCGGTAAAGCGTGCAACAGCAATACGAGCTTTAGGCCCATTGTATTGTTCTTGGGCGACAGTGTTTATGTCTGGTGAATTTTGACCTGACGTAACATTTGTGGAGGTGCTTTGACAAGCGCTCAGAGTGGTAGTTAATAGTGCCGTTAATAATAGTTTTTGTGGTGCTTTTAACATATGACTGTCCTTAATTAATATGCTCAAGGGAAATGCAGTGCATTTCCTTTAATATTTAAATTCATGTTAATTTAGTTAAATCAGTAGGTTAATAATAGTACTGGTGCGAAATATTTAGTCACACAGGCGAAATTTATCTGGATTGTTCACGAAACTGTTTTGGGGACATATTATATTTTGCTTTAAAGCACCGGGCAAAGTAGCTTTGTGAATTAAAGCCAATTTGCTGTGCTACTAGACCAATTGCAAGCTCACTATTTTTTAAAAGCTCTTGTGCAAATTCCAAACGAATATTTCGAATGTAATCGCTTGGTGTTAGGTTGTACAAGGCTTTCATTTTTAATTGTAAAGCGCGAGGGCTAAGGTAGAGCGCTGCTGCAAATTCTTCTACGCTAAATGCTTCGTCTTGGTAATGCTCTTTTACTGTTGTTTTTACACGCTCGGTAAATGCATAATCTTTACTTTGCGCCATTTGTGGGTCGAGCTGGGCTGTTTGTGATAAAGCAGGTAGTTGTTGTTTTAAATGTTGATTAAGTACTTCTCTAATCGTTAATAATCCTTGAACGCGGCTGAGTAACAGCTGCGGCTCAAAAGGTTTACTCAAATAGTCATCAGCAAGTAAGTCTAGGCCCTTTAATTTACTATGCGTATCTGCCTTTGCTGAAAGTAATAACACCGGAATATGGCTAATAGCCGTGTCGCTGCGCAGTGCTTTAATAAACTGATAGCCATCCATAACAGGCATCATTACATCACTTATTACCAAGTCAGGCATTTCGTTTTTACATAAAGCTAAACCTAGCTCTCCGTTAGCTGTACTTATACACGTGAAGCTACTAATAAATAGTGAAGTTATTAAATCACGCATTTCATCGTTGTCTTCAATAATAAGAATCTTATTACTTTTTACTGCACATAAATTATTGTTTTTAGACACAGCAAGAGCAGTAAGGTTAGAGGTTTCGTCTATTTGAGTTGTTGGGAGTGAAACAGTAAAACAACTTCCTTTGTTTAATTCACTTTTAAGTTCAATAGTTCCTCCATATTGTTCAACTAGCTGCTTCACCAGCGCTAAGCCAATACCGCTACCACTTTGATTACTCGTATCTATGCGTGTAAATCGTTGAAAAACGGTCTCAAGGTGCTCTTTATCTATACCAACACCAGTATCTGAGACTGTGATGATTAATGTTTGTTTTTGAGTTAATAGCTGAAGTAATACTTTGCCAGTGTTTGGAGTGTATTTTTGGGCGTTACTCAATAAGTTACTGATAATAGAAATTGTATGATTTAGCTCTAATTTAATGGGAATAGTTTTTTGCGTTAGATCTTCAAACTCGAACGTAATATTTTTTTGTTTAAATAAAGGGATGAAATCTTCAATTAATTGTTCAACTACCGGATTTATAGCATAGGGTGTGACGTGTTTCACTGCAGTGCTTGGGCGCTGGCTGAGCTGTAAAAGTTGGTTTATTTGATCTAATAGCTTATAGCTATTACGTTGAATCATAGCTAATTTTTGTTGGGTGTCTGAATCCTTATGGCTTTCTTGTAAACTCTCAAGTGGCGCTAATATTAGGCTTAATGGTGTTTTAAGTTCATGGCTAACATTATCTAATAGTTGAGTTTTTAAGTTGCTAAGTTCTTTCTCTTTTAAGTTTGCTTGCTCTGCAACGTTAGCCCTATATCTTGCTGTTATAATTAACCACATTATAAATAATACGATAATGATGTAAGTGACATAGGCAACATTGTTCTTCCACCAAGGTGGAGTAACTGTAAGCGCAACCATTGTTTTATCATCACTCCATTGACCGTATTGATCTTTAACTTTTACAATAAAGTGATAGCTTCCAGCGGGAAGTTGAGAATAGCTAACTTGCCTCTGGTTTTTGCTTGCGTATAAAAACTGCTTATCTAACCCAGCTAACTTGTAAGCATATTGGTATTGAGAAGGGGGCTCTGCACCGTTTAAAGCAGAAAATTTAAAGCCGATAACACCATCTTCTTCTTTAAAAAATAGTCTGTCTGTATAGCTTATAAGCTTAGGCGTTTGAGTCTTGTTTTTTATATATTGCTGCGTTGCGACTGACTGGTTATAAATAAGTAAGTCTGTAATAACAGGTTCTGGGGGTTGAGTTGCTAGAGTCAGTTTTAACGGATCAAATTGATTAAAACCGTTAATACCACCAAAAAATAGCTCGCCGTCATCTGCTTGAAAAGCAGCGCCTAAAATAAAAGAATGATGCTGTATACCGTTTGCGGGTAAAAAATGCTGCATTTGTTGGGTTTGAGGAGCGTAACGGGTTAGGCCTTGGTTGCTGCTTAGCCACAAGTAACCACTGGTATCTTGTTTAATTGCAAAAATATTATCGTTAAGTAAACCATCAAACTCTGTAATGTTTATTACTTTGTTTGTTTGGATATTTAACTTATTGAGCCCGCCAAAAGTACCTACCCATAAAGTGTTTTTATCTTGTAAATGCAAGGATGTAACCATGTCGTGCGTTAAACTATTAGGCTTTTTAAGATCGCTTTTGTAATGAGTGAATGTTTCATCATGTAAAGAAAGTTTATTTAACCCTGCGCGGGTTCCTGCCCATATAGCGTTGTTGTCGCTGTCATAAGTAACACTAAAAACAGTATTATTTGAGATGCTATTTTTATCTGCGCTGTATTTAAAATTTGTAACCTGTAAAGTATCGGGATTAAATCGTGTTAAGCCTTCATTACTGCCAAGCCATAAATTACCACTTAGATCACCTTCTATTGCATAAATACGGTTACTACTGAGTTGATGGCTTTGCACAGTAAAAGCCGAAAAGCTATCATTAATTGGTTTGTAAAGCAGTAAACCACCTCCGTATGTACCTATCCATACGCGTTTATTAGCATCTTCATAAAGACTAAATATATTGTTATTAGTTAAGCCTATATCTTTATTTTTATCTGTTTTATAGCGTTTAAAGCCTGTGTCAGTTTGCTTATTAAGTCCGTCGCGCGTGCCCACCCAAAGTAAGTTGTTACTGTCTTTGAGTATTGCTCTTACAAAGTCATTCGAGATAGAAGCTGGGTTATTACTTTGATGTTTTTGATGACCAAACTGAGTCTGCCTTTTATCATAGCGATGTAACCCATAGCCGTCTGTACCAATCCAAATAATGCCTTGAGGGTCTTGGTAAAGTGACAATAGGTGATCGTTAGCTAAGCCATGTTTTAAATCTGGAGAGTGAGTAAGTTGATGAAACTCGCTACTTAATAAATTATCTGTAGCTTGGTAATAAAGACCATGACCATAAGTGCTTACCCATAATTTTTTTTCATCATCAAAAAGTATATCTGTAACCCAAACATTTTTGAGTTGCTCAAAGTTATAAAATGCGAGTGTGTTTGAGTCAAAAACACTTAGACCAGTCTTACCTCCTATAATAAATTTGCTATTTGTTGCTTTTTTTAATTGCCAGAGCTGTTTAGGGCTATTAGGTATATGTTCGAACCGATGTGTTTGTGTATCGAACTTAATCAGCCCGATACTACTTGCTAACCAAAGGTTTTTTTTATCATCAAAAAGCACATCCTTAAAAACAACATTTAAGTGATTCGTGCCCTGATAAGAAAATAATTCGGTAGTACCTGTGTATGTATCTAAACGAGTAAGTTGCCCTTTATCGTGACCAATCCAAATGATTTGTGGCGAATTAGAAGAAATTGATGAAATACGTTCGTTTGTAATAGGAGGGGCTGAATACTGGTTAAAAACACTAAAACTTCCTGTTTCAGTATTTAATAAGTTGAGGCCATTACTTGTTGTAGCAAACCAAATGTGGCCATTTCCTAAATTCAGGCAGTCTGTAATCCAATTCCCCGAAATACTAGGGTGTAAAGGATTGAATTTATAGTGCTTAAATTCATACCCATCAAATCGATTTAAGCCACCTTGGGTAGCAAACCAATGAAATCCTTTTTCATCAGTGGTACTACATGTAATTGAATTTTGTGATAAACCTTGTTCATTTGTATATGTATCTAAGTACAATGGCAGGGCATAAGAGCTAATATGAAATAATAATAAAAAGCTAATAATTTTATATCTTATGATTGTTTTTATTGCTTTCACAGATTTCCTATCTAATTATGAGTCCCTATAATTTAGACAATCATAAACTGCTTTTTAATCAATGTTAAGATTGATTTTTTAATGCAATGCCGAGATTTTCCAATGTGGGTATCTTTTAGGCTTGTGTTAATGGACTGCGTAAGTATAATAGGCATCCACTTTGCAGGGGCGTAGTTCCAATTGGTAGAACAGCGGTCTCCAAAACCGATGGTTGGGAGTTCGAATCTCTCCGCCCCTGCCAGTTTTACTTGTAGTTTGAGTAGTCTGAGATTAAAAACCGGTTTAAATTAAGTCTGTTTTTAAGTTTAGATTTTAATGGATTAACCTTACCATAGTGTAGGGTTGTTGTGTCTGTAGTTAAGGTAATAATATTATGAGCACGAATGTAGAAACACCATCAAGTGCGATGGAGTCAGTAAAGTGGTTAGTAGCAATCGCGCTACTTGCAGGCGCAGTTGTTGGTAATCACATGTATGCAGATCAATCTGTACTACTACGTGCTATCGGCGTTGTTGTTGCAATAGCGGCCGGATTAGCAATTGCCTCGCAAACATTTAAGGGACGTAACTTTCTTGCTTTCGCTAAAGAAGCTCGAATTGAAGTACGCAAAGTTATTTGGCCAACGCGCCAAGAAACTACCCACACGACATTAATTGTAATGGTTGCAACAGTGATTATGGCACTTATCCTTTGGGGATTAGATGGCATTTTATTCCGCGCTGTAGGCTTTTTAACTGGATTGGAGATCTGATCCCATGTCGGATGAGAACGAGAACAAAGAAATTAAGTTACGTTGGTATGTAGTACAAGCCTTTTCTGGTTACGAAAAGCGTGTAGCTCAAACGTTAACTGAACACATTAAAATCGAAGGTCTTGAATCGAGCTTCGGTGAGATACTAGTACCAACTGAAGAAGTTGTTGAGATGCGCGCTGGCCAAAAGCGTAAATCTGAGCGTAAATTCTTTCCAGGTTATGTATTAGTACAAATGGATATGAACGACGCAAGCTGGCACTTAGTGAACAGCACTGAACGTGTAATGGGCTTTATTGGTGGAACGTCTGATCGTCCTGCTCCAATCAGTCCTAAAGAAGCAGAACGCATTCTTAATCGCCTTCAAGAAAATGCTGAAGCACCTAAACCTGCTACATTATTTGAACCAGGTGAAGTTGTTCGCGTTACTGATGGACCATTTGCAGATTTCAGTGGTGTAGTTGAAGAAGTTGACTACGAAAAGAGCCGCGTAAAAGTATCTGTACTTATCTTTGGTCGTTCTACGCCAGTTGAGCTTGAATTCGGTCAAGTTGAGCAAGATAAGTAATTGATTAAAAAAGCTTCGCTAATTTTTATTTAAATTTTGGCATGAAGCTTGAAAAAGGCCGCTGATTAACTTATAATCAGCGGCCTTTTTGTATTAAGGTAAAATTTATTTTTACTGTGCAAAAAGTACGAAACCAATTTTTAAACTGGGAAGCCGTTAGAGTACGCGTCCTCGCGCGCACAAGGCTGAGACCCACCAAATGAGGTATTTATAATGGCTAAAAAAGTTGAAGCTCTAATCAAGCTACAAGTTGCCGCTGGTATGGCTAATCCTAGTCCTCCAGTAGGTCCTGCACTAGGTCAACACGGTGTAAACATCATGGAATTCTGTAAAGCGTTTAACGCACGTACAGAGTCTATCGAAAAAGGCGCTCCAGTTCCTGTAGTGATCTCTGTTTACGGTGACCGTTCATTTACGTTCGACATGAAAACGCCACCTGCTGCTTACTTACTTAAGAAAGCTGCTGGTATTAAGTCAGGCTCAGGCCGTCCTAACACTGATAAAGTAGGCACAGTAACTCGTGCTCAACTTGAAGAAATTGTTGAGACAAAACGAACTGACCTTACAGCTGCCGATATGGACGCAGCGGTTCGCACTATCGCAGGTTCTGCGCGTGCGATGGGCTTGAACGTAGAGGACTAAGAAATGGCTAAATTAACTAAACGTATGCGTACTATCCGCGAAAAAGTGGAAGTAACAAAAGATTACGAAATCAATGAAGCAGTTGCTCTTTTAAAAGAGTTAGCGACAGCTAAATTCGTAGAAAGTGTTGACGTTGCCGTTAACCTTGGTATCGATGCTCGTAAATCTGATCAAAACGTTCGTGGTGCTACTGTACTACCTAACGGTACTGGTCGTGACGTTCGTGTTGCTGTATTCACACAAGGCGCTAATGCAGAAGCTGCAAAAGAAGCCGGTGCTGAATTAGTAGGTATGGAAGATCTTGCTGAGCTAGTTAAAAAAGGTGAGATGAACTTTGACGTTGTTGTTGCATCACCAGACGCTATGCGTGTTGTTGGTCAACTAGGTCAAATCTTAGGCCCACGTGGTCTAATGCCAAACCCTAAAACTGGTACTGTAACGCCTAACGTTGCAGAAGCAGTTAAAAATGCTAAAGCAGGTCAAGTACGTTACCGTAATGACAAAAATGGCATCATCCATACTACTATTGGTAAGGTTGATTTCACTGCTGAGCAATTACAACAAAACCTTGAGTCACTAATTGTTGCACTTAAGAAGGCTAAGCCTTCTCAAGCTAAAGGTGTTTACTTGAAGAAAGTAACTATCTCTACAACAATGGGCGCAGGCGTTTCTGTTGACCAAAACACTTTAAGCACTGTTGTAGCTTAATTAGTGTTTACATGGCGTGAAATTTGTACTATAATTTTGCGCCATTTTGTTGATTAATTTATTAATTGGCAAAGTAAAGAATTCGGGTTGAAGTCCATAATTTCGCTAAGCCTTTGGCAAAGCGATAAATTGGGCTTCCGTCCAAGACCGTAGGTGGCTTAGGCCTTAATATTCACCTACGTAGACGGTGTAGACCCCAGATAGATTTTTCCTAATCCTTCTGGCTCTCGCCGTAAAAAGCATCTCTACCTTGTTTGGTAGGGAAGAGTAGAACAGGGGAATCCGATAATCGGTATCCCCATTAAACCAGGAGTAACACCCATGGCTTTAAATCTTCAAGGCAAAAAAGCAATAGTTGCTGAAGTCAACGAAGCAGCCAATGGTGCTCTATCTGCAGTTGTTGCAGATTCTCGTGGTGTAACAGTTGGCGCAATCACTGCCCTTCGTAAAGAAGCTCGTGCAAATGGTGTTTGGATGAAAGTTGTCCGTAACACTTTAGCAAAACGTGCTCTTGAAGGAACAGATTTTGAGTGTCTTTCTGATTCATTTGTTGGTCCAAGCTTAATCGCTTTCTCATCAGAGCACCCAGGTGCTGCTGCGCGTATCTTTTCAGATTTCGCGAAAAAGAATGAGAAATTCGAGCTTAAAACGGCCGCTTTTGAAGGAAATGTTGTTGATGCAGCAATGCTTGCTACATTACCTACATACGACGAAGCTGTTGCACGCTTAATGAGTGCTATGAAAGAAGCGTCTGCTGGCAAATTGTGTAAAACAATTGAAGCAGTACGTGTACAGAAAGAAGAGCAAGCTGCTTAATTTTAAGCTGTTTAATCTCACTTTCGGTGTAAAATTTATTTGGACGTAATGTCCGTTAATTATTAGGAAATTTGTAATGTCTGTATCTAAAGACCAAATCCTTGACGCAATTGCTGAAATGTCAGTAATGGACGTTGTTGCTCTTATCGAAGCAATGGAAGAAAAATTCGGCGTAACTGCTGCAGCTGCAATGGTAGCTGGTCCAGCTGCTGAAGCTGCTGAAGAGAAAACAGAATTTGACGTAATCCTTACTGGCGCTGGCGCTAACAAGGTTTCTGCAATCAAAGCTGTTCGTAGCGCAACTGGCCTTGGCCTTAAAGAAGCGAAAGCTCTTGTTGAAGCTGCTCCTACACCTGTTAAAGAAGGTGTATCTAAAGAAGAAGCTGAAGCACTTGCAAAAGATCTTACTGAAGCTGGTGCTGAAGTTGAGGTTAAGTAATTTAGCTTTTGCTAAGTTCGCTGCCTGAGAAATCAGGCAAGGGCTGGTGATTATTTAATCACCGGCCTTTTTGCGCTATAGAGTGATGCACTCTTTTAGTTCAAATAAAATCTGATTTTTTCTTTACTTTCAACGCTTTATAGTTTGCTAGTGTTAAAGTGAGATCTAATTAGAACAACAGTTAAATGTTGTAAAATCTTGGCATAGCTGCCAGTTAAGTCTGTTCTTACAAGAACAGGTCGGGTCAAAGATCAGCAAGCTGAGGAACCCCATGGCTTACTCTTATTCTGAAAAGAAACGTATCCGTAAGGATTTTGGTAAACGTCCACAAGTTTTGGATATACCTTTTTTACTGTCTACACAGTTAGAATCGTTTAAAAAATTCTTAGTGCCGGACGCTGATGGCGATCATGGTTTGGAAGCTGCCTTCCGTTCTGTGTTCCCTATTAAAAGCTACTCGGGAAATTCTGAGCTTCAATACGTAAGTTATCGTATTGGTGAGCCAGTTTTCGATGTAAAAGAATGTCAAATTCGCGGTGTGACTTATTCTGCTCCACTTCGCGTGAAACTGCGTCTTGTTGTTATGGACAAAGAAGCACCAGGCACAGTTAAAGACATTAAAGAGCAAGAAGTTTACATGGGCGAAATTCCGCTCATGACAGATACCGGTACTTTTGTAATCAATGGTACAGAGCGTGTTATCGTTTCTCAGCTACACCGTAGCCCTGGTGTATTCTTTGATAACGACCGCGGTAAAACCCATTCATCGGGTAAAGTATTATATAACGCACGCGTTATACCTTACCGTGGTTCATGGTTAGACTTCGAATTTGATGCAAAAGATAACTTATATGTACGTATTGACCGCCGTCGTAAATTACCGGCGTCTATCATCCTACGTGCACTAGAGTATTCTAGCGAACAAATCCTAGATATGTTCTTCGATAACACTACGTTTGAAGTAACGAACGGTAAAGTTCTTATGGAACTTGTACCTTCGCGTTTACGTGGTGAAACTGCCGCTTTTGATATCAAGAGCGAAGACGGTGAAGTATTTGTTGAAAGCGGTCGTCGTGTTACGGCTCGCCACATCAAGAGCATCGAGAAGAAAGGCATTAAGCAATTAGAAGTACCACATGAGTACATCATTGGCCGTATTGTAGCTAAAAACTATGTTGATGAGTCAACTGGTGAAGTTATTGCAAATGCAAATGACGAGCTAACTCTAGAGCTAATGGCTGAATTGGTTAAAGCTGGTTACACTAAAATTGATACGTTATATATCAATGAAGTGGACAGCGGTGCTTACATGTCAAATACTTTGAACATTGACTCTGCAAGCAGCCGTTTAGAAGCACTAGTAGAAATTTATCGCATGATGCGCCCAGGCGAGCCACCGACGAAAGACGCGGCTGAAGCCTTATTCCAGAACTTGTTCTTCTCTGAAGAACGTTACGACTTATCTACTGTAGGTCGTATGAAGTTCAATAGCCGTGTTGGTTACGATACAGACACAGGCCCTGGCACATTAAGCAAAGAAGACATCGTGTCTGTTATGAAAGTATTAATTGCTATTCGTAACGGTCAAGGCGATGTTGATGATATCGACCACTTAGGCAACCGTCGTATACGTAGTGTTGGCGAAATGGCTGAGAACCAATTCCGTGTTGGTCTAGTACGTGTTGAACGTGCTGTACGTGAGCGTTTAAGCTTAGGTGACCTTGACGCGATAATGCCACAAGATCTTATTAACGCTAAGCCTATTTCGGCAGCTGTTAAAGAGTTCTTCGGCTCGTCTCAGTTATCACAGTTTATGGACCAAAATAACCCACTATCAGAAGTTACGCATAAACGTCGTATCTCTGCATTAGGTCCGGGCGGTCTAACTCGTGAACGCGCAGGCTTTGAAGTACGTGACGTTCACGTAACTCACTATGGTCGCGTATGTCCAATCGAGACTCCTGAGGGTCCAAACATCGGTCTAATTAACTCGTTGTCTACGTACGCACGTACAAATGACTACGGTTTCTTAGAAACACCTTACCGCAAAGTGGTAGACGGTGTTGTAACTGATGAAGTTGATTATTTATCAGCCATTGAAGAAGGTCAGTTTGTTATTGCACAGGCGAACTCAAACTTAACTGAAACCAATGAGTTTGTTGATGAACTTATCCCATGTCGTCACAAAGGTGAATCTACCTTTATGGGTCGCATGGACCAGCAGTATATGGATGTATCACCACAACAGGTGATCTCTGTAGCGGCAGCACTTATCCCGTTCCTAGAACACGATGATGCTAACCGTGCATTGATGGGTTCAAACATGCAACGTCAAGCAGTACCAACATTGAAAGCGGATAAGCCGTTAGTAGGTACTGGTATTGAGTTAACACTAGCGAAAGATTCTGGTGTAACTATCGTTGCTAAACGTGGTGGTGAAGTAATGTATGCTGACGCAAGTCGCATCGTTGTAAATGTACATGAAGAAGAACGCATTCCTGGTGAAGCGGGCATCGACATCTACAACTTAACCAAATACACACGTTCAAACCAAAATACATGTATTAACCAAAAGCCAACTTGTATGGTTGGCGAACCGGTTACTCGTGGTGACGTGTTAGCAGATGGTCCTTCGACTGACTTAGGTGACTTAGCCCTTGGTCAAAACCTTCGCGTGGCATTCATGCCATGGAACGGTTACAACTTCGAAGATTCAATCTTGTTATCAGAGCGCGTAGTTGAAGAAGATCGTCTAACGACTATCCATATTCAAGAACTACAGTGTGTTGCCCGTGATACTAAATTAGGTCCAGAAGAGATCACTGCAGATATCCCGAATGTGGGTGAGTCTGCGCTAGGCAAGCTTGATGAATCAGGCGTTGTATATATTGGTGCTGAAGTTAAAGGCGGCGATATCCTAGTAGGTAAAGTGACTCCTAAAGGCGAGACACAGCTTACACCTGAAGAGAAGCTACTGCGTGCTATCTTCGGCGAAAAAGCGTCTGACGTTAAAGACAGCTCTTTACGTGTACCAAATTCTGTAACTGGTACCGTAATTGACGTGCAAGTTTTCACCCGTGATGGTGTTGAAAAAGATAAACGCGCGTTAGAAGTTGAAGACATGCAGCTTCGCGAAGCGAAGAAAGACTTCAACGAAGAGTTCCGTATTTTAGAAGCAGGCGTTTTAGACCGTGCACGTAAGCTACTTATAGCTGCTGGTTTTGATGAAGATAAACTTGCATCTCTAAATGCTGAAAAAGTACTTACGCAAAGCCTTGCTGAAGAAGACAAGCAAGCTGAGCTTGAGCAACTAGCTGCACAGTACGATGAACTTAAAGCTGAATACGATAAGAAGTTTGAAAACAAACGTCGTAAAATTACCCAAGGTGATGACCTAGCACCAGGCGTACTTAAGATTGTTAAAGTATACCTAGCTGTTAAACGTCGTATCCAACCGGGTGATAAAATGGCGGGTCGTCACGGTAACAAAGGTGTTATCTCGACTATCGTACCAGTAGAAGATATGCCTTACGATGACAAAGGTCGTACGGTAGATATCGTATTGAATCCACTAGGTGTACCATCGCGTATGAACATCGGTCAGATCCTTGAAACACATATGGGTCTTGCTGCACGTGGTATCGGTGAACGTATTGAAGAGATGATGAAAGAACAACGTGAGCTTCATGAGCTACGTGAATTCATCAAGCAAGCTTACGAAATTGGTGAATCTCGCCAAGTTGTAGACATTGCTAGCTTCACTGATGACGAAATTCGTCGTCTAGCTGAAAACTTAAAAGGTGGTTTACCAATAGCTACTCCTGCATTTGATGGCGCGAAAGAAAACGAAATCAAAGACATGCTTGAGCTTGCGGGCTATCCTCGTAGTGGTCAGGTTACACTTTATGATGGCCGTACTGGTGATCAGTTTGAACGTCAAGTAACTGTTGGTTACATGTACATGCTTAAACTTAACCACTTGGTTGACGATAAGATGCATGCACGTTCTACTGGTTCTTACAGCCTTGTTACTCAGCAGCCGCTGGGTGGTAAAGCACAGTTCGGTGGCCAGCGTTTTGGTGAGATGGAAGTATGGGCACTTGAAGCTTACGGTGCTGCTTACACTCTACAAGAAATGCTAACAGTGAAATCGGATGACGTGAACGGTCGTACTAAGATGTATAAAAACATCGTTGATGGTAACCATAAAATGGAACCAGGTATGCCAGAATCGTTCAACGTATTGTTGAAAGAAATCCGCTCACTGGGTATCAACATCGAGTTGGAAGAAAATTAAGCCAATTAGATGCTGCAGTTAACGCTGCAGCATCTGTTACGGCTGAATAGAATGTAGGGACGAGACTATCCGTCCTCAAGATTAACTCCGACAGGAGAGCTAAGGTGAAAGACTTACTTAAGTTTCTGAAGCAACAAAATAAGACCGAAGAATTCGATGCAATTCGCATTGGTCTTGCTTCACCAGACATGGTTCGTTCATGGTCATACGGTGAAGTAAAGAAACCTGAGACTATTAACTACCGTACTTTCAAGCCTGAGCGCGATGGCTTATTCTGTGCCCGTATTTTCGGCCCAGTGAAAGATTATGAGTGTTTATGTGGTAAATATAAACGCCTTAAACACCGTGGTGTGATCTGTGAAAAGTGTGGCGTTGAAGTAACACTCACTAAAGTGCGACGCGATCGTATGGGTCATATCGACCTTGCGAGCCCAGTTGCACATATATGGTTTTTAAAATCATTACCGTCACGTATTGGCTTAATGCTAGATATGACGCTTCGTGATATTGAACGTGTTCTTTACTTCGAATCATTCGTAGTAACTGAGCCTGGTATGACAACGCTTGAGCGTGGTCAGCTATTAGGTGAAGAAGAATACTTAGATTCACTAGAAGAGCATGGTGATGAGTTTGAAGCGAAGATGGGTGCTGAAGCAGTTTTAGACTTGCTTCGTGAACTCGATCTTGCTCAATTAATTGCTGAGATGCGTGAAGAGTTACCAACAATTAACTCTGAAACTAAGCGTAAAAAAATCACTAAACGTCTTAAGTTAATGGAATCGTTCCACCAATCAGGTAATAACCCTGAGTGGATGATCATGACAGTACTTCCAGTATTGCCACCAGATCTACGCCCATTAGTACCATTAGACGGTGGTCGTTTTGCGACATCTGATCTAAACGACCTTTACCGCCGTGTTATTAACCGTAATAACCGTCTTAAGCGTCTACTAGATTTAGCAGCACCAGACATTATTGTACGTAACGAAAAACGTATGTTACAAGAAGCGGTAGATGCGCTACTTGATAACGGTCGTCGTGGTCGTGCAATTACAGGTTCTAACAAGCGTCCTCTTAAATCTCTTGCTGATATGATCAAGGGTAAGCAAGGTCGTTTCCGTCAGAACTTACTTGGTAAGCGTGTAGATTATTCAGGCCGTTCTGTAATCACAGTTGGTCCTACACTTAAGCTTCACCAATGTGGTCTTCCTAAGAAGATGGCACTAGAGCTATTTAAACCATTCATCTATGGCAAATTAGAGCGTCGCGGCATGGCTACGACAATCAAAGCAGCTAAGAAGATGGTTGAACGTGAAGTTCCGGAAGTATGGGATGTACTTGACGAAGTAATTCGTGAACATCCAGTATTACTTAACCGTGCACCAACACTTCACCGTTTGGGTATCCAAGCGTTTGAGCCTGTGCTTATCGAAGGTAAAGCGATTCATTTGCATCCATTAGTATGTGCGGCTTACAACGCCGATTTCGATGGTGACCAAATGGCGGTACACGTACCGTTAACAATCGAAGCGCAGCTTGAAGCTCGTGCATTGATGATGTCAACAAACAACATTCTATCTCCTGCGAATGGTGAGCCAATCATCGTTCCTTCACAGGATGTTGTATTGGGTCTTTATTACATGACTCGTGACCGCATTAACGCTAAAGGCGAAGGCGCGATATTTAAAGATCCAAAAGAAGCAGAAAAAGCATACCGTAGTGGCAATGCAGACCTTCACGCTATTGTGAAAGTACGTATTAGCCAATCAGTTAAAAACGAAGACGGCGTAGTAGAAGATACTATCACTGTTATCGATACAACTGTTGGTCGTGCAATTTTGTCTCTAATTTTACCTAAAGGCATGCCGTTTGCGTCAATCAACCAGCCGCTAGGTAAAAAGCAGATTTCTGGCTTATTGAATGAGTGTTACCGTCGTCTAGGTCTTAAAGATACAGTTATCTTTGCTGACCAAGTTATGTACACCGGTTTCCATTACGCAATGAAGTCAGGTGTTTCTATCGGTATTGATGACTTAGTTATCCCACCGGTTAAAGCACAGATAATTGAATCAGCTGAAGCTGAAGTTACTGAAATCAACCAACAATTCCAATCAGGTCTTGTAACGGCTGGTGAAAAGTACAATAAAGTTATCGATATCTGGTCACGTGTAAACGAAAACTTATCACGTGAAATGATGTCTAACTTGTCGAAAGACACAGTTATTAATGCTAAAGGTGAAGAAGTAGAGCAACCGTCATTTAACTCAGTGTTTATGATGGCCGACTCAGGTGCTCGTGGTAGTGCTGCACAGATTCGTCAGTTGGCGGGTATGCGTGGTCTAATGGCACGTCCAGATGGTTCAATCATCGAGACGCCAATCACAGCTAACTTCCGTGAAGGTCTAAACGTACTTCAGTACTTCATCTCAACGCATGGTGCGCGTAAAGGTCTTGCCGATACAGCACTTAAAACAGCTAACTCGGGTTACCTAACGCGTCGTCTAGTAGACGTTGCACAAGATTTGGTAATCAATGAAGATGACTGTGGCACAGAAGATGGCTTAACAATGAAACCGCTTATTGAAGGTGGTGATGTTGTAGAAGCACTTCGTGAACGTGTTCTAGGTCGTGTTGTTGCTGAAGATATTGTAATTCCAGGTACTAATACAGTACTTGTTGAACGTAATATCATGCTTGATGAAAAACTGTGTGATCTTTTAGAAGAGCACTCAGTGGATGAAGTTCGCGTACGTTCTGTTATCACATGTGATAACGACTTTGGTGTATGTGCTAAGTGTTATGGTCGTGACCTTGCACGTGGTCATATCATTAACGCGGGTGAATCAGTCGGTGTTATCGCGGCGCAGTCAATCGGTGAGCCGGGTACACAGCTTACGATGCGTACATTCCACATCGGTGGTGCAGCATCAAGAGCGTCAGCAGAAAACAACGTACAAGTTAAAACTAACGGTACATTAAAACTGCACAACGCTAAATATGTATTAAATACAGATGGTAAGATTGTTATTACCTCACGTTCTACTGAGATCACTATCATTGATAGCTATGGTCGTGAAAAAGAGCGTTATAAAGTACCTTACGGTGCGGTATTAACAGTGCAAGATAATGCTGAAGTTCAAGGTAACGACATCGTTGCTACTTGGGACCCGCATAGTCACCCAATCGTTCTTGAGCATAAATCAAAAGTATCGTTTAGCGATATCGATGATTCAAATACAGAAACGCAGACTGATGAACTAACCGGTTTAACCCGTATAGTTGTTAAAGATCTTGCTAAAGTAAATACGAAAGAACCAAAGCTTATCATTGAAAATGAAGAGCGCGGTCTGCAAGAAACACGTCTTCCTTCATTCACGACGATTGAAGTTATTGACGGCGTTACAGCAAACCCAGGTGACGTGTTAGCACGTATTCCGCAAGAAGGTTCGAAAACTCGTGATATCACGGGTGGTCTACCACGCGTAGCCGACTTATTTGAAGCTCGTAAGCCAAAAGAACCAGCTATATTAGCTGAAGTAACTGGTACTATTAGCTTCGGTAAAGAGACCAAAGGTAAGAAGCGTTTAGTTATTACTCCAGCAGAAGGCGATCATTACGAAGAAATGATTCCTAAGTGGCGTCAACTTAACGTGTTTGAAGGTGAGCAAGTGTCTAAAGGTGAAGTTATCGCCGATGGTCCTGAATCGCCGCATGACATCTTACGCCTACGTGGTGTGACTCATGTTGCTAACTACATCGTTAACGAAGTGCAAGAGGTTTACCGTTTGCAAGGCGTTAAGATCAATGACAAGCACATTGAAACAATTATCCGTCAGATGATTCGTAAATGTACCATCATACACGGTGGTGATACTGACTTCTTAGCCGGTGAACAAATCGAAGTGGCGCGCGTTAATATCGCAAACCGTGACCTTGAAAAACAAGGTAAGATACCAGCTAAGTTTGAAATCCAGTTAATGGGTATCACAAAAGCATCACTAGCAACAGAATCTTTCATCTCTGCAGCGTCTTTCCAAGAGACAACACGTGTTCTTACAGATGCGGCAGTGAATGGTAAGAGCGATGAGCTTCGCGGTCTGAAAGAAAACGTAATTGTGGGTCGTTTGATCCCAGCCGGTACCGGTTTTGCGTATCATCAAGAACGTATGGCTCGCCGTAAACAAAGCAAAGTAGTAGTAGAAGAGCAAACAGTAAGTGCAGAAGAGGCAACTCAAGCACTTACAGACGCTCTAAATGCTGATTTGTCTGGAAATCAATAAACTGTTCTTAATCAATAGATTAAGTGATCGTGAGGCAGTTATATGCTGTCTTACGGTTAGTTTAGGTTGACAGGTTAAACTTTGCTCATTAAAATTCCGCCACCCATTTACTTGTGTGCTCAATGCAGGCTCGTAAATAAAGGGCGGATTTTTTATTTTTTTCAGTAGTAATTTTAATTTCAGGAGCTATTTAAATGGCAACTATTAACCAGCTAGTGCGTAAGCCACGCCGTAGCAAGGTTACGAAAAGTAACTCAGCTGCACTAAAAGCGTGTCCGCAAAAGCGCGGTGTATGTACTCGCGTATATACAACTACACCTAAGAAACCTAACTCGGCGTTACGTAAAGTAGCACGTGTACGTTTAACTAACGGTTTCGAAGTAACTTCATACATTGGCGGTGAAGGTCATAACCTTCAAGAGCATAGTGTAATCCTAATCCGTGGTGGTCGTGTTAAAGATTTACCAGGTGTGCGTTTTCACACTGTTCGTGGTGCACTTGACTGTGCAGGCGTTAGCGATCGTCGTCAAGCTCGTTCTAAATACGGTGCAAAACGCCCTAAAGGCTAATTGTTTTCCGTTAGTAAGGCCAAGCACTAAATATTTATAATTATTGTTTTGGGTGATTGACTCGAAAGAGCAAACCTGAATAAACCGGAGATACAAAATGCCTAGAAGACGCGTAATCGGTCAACGTAAAATTCTTCCAGATCCTAAGTTCGGATCGGAACTTCTTGCTAAATTCGTTAACATCGTGATGTTAGACGGCAAGAAATCTACTGCTGAAAAAATTGTTTATGGTGCGCTAGACGTGGCTGCTGAGAAATCAGGCAAGTCGCACCTAGAAATCTTTGAAACTGCACTTGATAACATTCGCCCACAGGTAGAAGTTAAATCTCGCCGTGTTGGTGGTTCAACTTATCAAGTACCAGTTGAAGTACGTCCAGTTCGTCGTAACGCATTAGGTATGCGTTGGTTAGTAGACGCTGCACGTAAGCGTGGCGAAAAATCTATGGGCTTACGTTTAGCTCAAGAAATCGTTGACGCTTCTGATAATAAAGGCACTGCGGTTAAGAAACGTGAAGACGTTCACCGTATGGCTGAAGCGAATAAAGCATTCGCTCATTACCGTTGGTAATCTGTCTTTAACCTTTAAGAGGATCATATGGCACGTACAACTCCACTTGAGCGCTATCGTAATATAGGTATTGTTGCTCACGTAGATGCAGGCAAAACCACCACAACAGAACGTGTTCTGTTCTACACAGGTCTTTCTCATAAGATCGGTGAAGTACATGATGGCGCTGCAACTATGGATTGGATGGAGCAGGAACAAGAGCGTGGTATCACAATCACTTCTGCTGCAACAACGTGTTTTTGGAAAGGGATGGACGCTCAATTTGACGCCCATCGTATCAATATTATTGATACTCCAGGACACGTAGATTTCACTATTGAAGTAGAGCGTTCTTTACGTGTACTTGATGGTGCGGTAGTTGTTCTTTGTGCTTCATCTGGTGTACAGCCGCAAACTGAAACAGTTTGGCGTCAAGCGAACAAATACGAAGTTCCGAGAATGATCTTCGTAAATAAAATGGATCGCACGGGCGCTGACTTCTTAGCTGTGGTTAGCCAGGTGAAATCTCGTCTTGGAGCAACGCCTGTTCCAATTCAGTTGCCTGTAGGCGCTGAGGACGACTTTAAAGGTGTTATTGACCTTATAAAAATGAAAGTGATTAACTGGAACGAAGCGGACCAGGGTATGACTTTCTCTTATGAGGCAATACCGGCAGAACTTCTGGAATTAGCTGAAGAATGGCGCTCTCACTTAGTTGAAAGCGCTGCCGAAGCAACAGAAGAACTAATGGATAAATACTTAGAAGGTGAAGAGTTAAGTGAAGCAGAAATTAAAAATGCTTTACGCCAACGAACATTAGCGAATGAGATTGTTCCAGTTACTTGTGGGAGCGCATTTAAAAACAAAGGCGTTCAAGCTGTGCTTGATGGCGTTGTTGAGTATATGCCGTCACCAGAGCAAGTGAAACAAATCCAAGGTATTCTAGAAAATGGTACTGAGGAAGAACGTCCGGCTAATGATAAAGCGCCGTTTGCTGCACTCGCTTTTAAGATTGCAACAGACCCGTTTGTTGGGACCTTGACCTTTTTCCGTGTTTACTCTGGTACTGTTAAACAGGGTGACACGGTATATAATCCAGTAAAAAGTAAGCGTGAGCGACTTGGCCGTATCGTACAGATGCATTCAAACTCTCGTGAAGAGATCAAAGAAGTTTTCGCAGGCGACATCGCGGCAGCTATTGGTCTTAAAGACGTAACAACAGGTGAAACACTGTGTGATCCGAATTCTATTATTACGCTTGAGCGTATGGAATTCCCTGAACCAGTAATCTCTATTGCGGTTGAGCCTCGCACTATAGCTGACCAAGATAAGATGGGTATCGCGCTAGGTAAACTAGCTGCTGAAGACCCTTCTTTTCGCGTACAAACTGACGAAGAATCAGGCCAGGTTATAATCTCTGGCATGGGTGAGCTTCACCTAGATATCATCGTCGACCGTATGAAACGTGAATTCAGTGTTGAATGTAACGTTGGTAAGCCGCAGGTCTCATACCGAGAAGCTATTCGTTCAACTGTTAAGGTTGAAGGGAAGTTTATACGTCAGTCAGGTGGTCGTGGTCAATATGGTCACGTTTGGCTTAAACTTGAACCGATGGACATTACGGATGATGAGTCACCAATCTACGAGTTCGTTAACGAAACCGTAGGTGGTTCTGTTCCTAAAGAGTTCGTTCCTGCGGTAGACAAAGGTATCCAAGAGCAAATGTCTCAAGGTGTACTTGCAGGCTACCCATTACTTGGCGTTAAAGCGACTTTATATGATGGTTCATTCCATGATGTAGATTCGAATGAAATGGCATTTAAAATAGCAGGTTCACTGGCAATGAGAGATGGGGCGCGTAAAGCTGACCCTGTACTTTTAGAGCCAGTAATGAAGGTTGAAGTACTCACTCCTGATTCAAATATGGGTGATGTAGTTGGCGACTTAAACCGTCGCCGCGGCATAATCGAAGGCATGGAAGATGCATTAGGTGGACTTAAGCAAATTAATGCGCAAGTTCCTCTTTCTGAAATGTTTGGTTATGCGACTGCTTTACGATCTGCAACACAGGGCCGTGCCTCATACTCTATGGAGTTTGTGAAGTACGCTGAAGCATCTAAAAATGTTGCAGATACAATAATTTCAGCTCGCGCTGTTATATAATTTTAGCTTGTCTGGCTCAATAGTGAGTCAGGCTTTAATTTCTTTATTAGGAATTTTTTAAGATGGCAAAAGAAAAGTTTGAACGCGTAAAACCGCACGTAAACGTTGGTACAATCGGCCACGTTGACCACGGTAAAAC
>NZ_JADYWO010000011.1:0-160496 GCF_015864775.1 Pseudoalteromonas sp. NSLLW218
GAGCTGGATTCGAACCAGCGAAGGCTGAGCCGTCAGATTTACAGTCTGATCCCTTTGGCCGCTCGGGAACCCCTCCAATGCAACGGCGCTGATAATAGCAAATTACGTATTTAAGTAAAGAAAAAAGCTAAAGAAAATTGAAATAAAGCCGATAAATATCTATCAGTTACCACAATCGGCTAAAGACTATGCAAATAGATGATTTGTTAATCACAGAGAGTCAGTTAAACAGTAGACTCAATAATAGTGTGCATGAAAATCGCCGTGGCGAATTTGCACTATTATTAGCGATGCTGTCACATGACGCACTCGACTTTAGTCAATTTCATTTACCAAAAACTGAAATAGATAATTTAGTTATAGAAGAAGAGGCGTTAAGAAAGCAATTTGGCGCAGGTCCAAAGCAACTTTTAGCCCCTGATGAATATAATATGTTGGTTGGACAATTTAATGCTTCATTAATATCCCAAGAAGGAGAGCGCTGTGGTATGACAAGTATTAAGCTAAGACAATGCTTAAGCCCTGAACCACTTGCGATTAGAAATGATGATAAGCATATTCCACTTAATATAATAGATAACTGTGAGCTTGCTGTCAGAAGAAGAATTAAAAGCGAGCAAACACAACTAGCTAACCCCCCTATAGATGCGGCTGCTTTTTACGACAGCCTCAATAATGATTCATTACATCAACCACTTCACCTTATTGCTGTGTGATATATGATTGTAATAATCATCAGTTAATATATGCTTTATAACGGGTCTGCTTTATATATTTGCTAATAATTGATTTAATGAAAAAAAAGCATCCAAAAATTAAATGCAATTGCTATAATGGCATCAAATGGTATGACATGAAATGCCATTATCATTAAACCAAGGTAATTAGGAACGTAATGAAGAAAACATTCACGCTAAATCACGAGAAAATCAAATACCCTCGTATGGTTGATGCTGCAAAGCACGAAGTGAAAAAATATTTGAAAAGAGAGCGTAATAAAACGCTACCTGAAGATGCTGACTATTGGGCATTTGACTGTAAGTTTGGTAACACAGCTGAAGATGCGCAAGTTGTGCACGTAGCTGAATTAAGTAACCAAATTGGCGAAATTGAAAAGCAAGGTTTGACCTCTTTCTATGTAGAGATTTTAGCTCGACCTGCTCAACGTCAACAGTTAGATTTAGATGATGACGAATAACATTTAATTTAATTAAGTGTTCGAAGTTTTAAAATGAGCCCAAGTGGCTCATTTTTTGTTTTTATGTATTAAAGATTCACCATAAATCATTTTATTAGTAACTAATAAGTAGAGCTTTACTTTATTAACATTTGCATAACAAAATGTAGTGATATAGGGTGTGTTTAATAAAAAAAACAAAACAGTTGTACCATGCCGATAAATTACTCTGACCATCAATTAAAATTAAGCTTAAAGAACTCTAAGGTACTTGTCGTTGACGATCAGCTATTGAGCCTCATAGTATTGAAAAAAATATTATCAGAGCATTTTAGTGTAACAACAACGAGCTGTGGTGAGGATGCGATTGAAATTTGTAAACATAATCCGCCAGATATAATACTACTCGATATTAATATGGAAGGAATGAGTGGTATTGAAACATGTCTGAAATTAAAAAACATATCTGAAACACAAGATATTCCTGTTATTTTTGTTACCTCATCTGAAAATCAAGAAGAAGAGTGCTGGGAGGCCGGGGCTGTAGATTTTATAAAGAAACCAACTAACTCGGAAACTTTATATAGAAGGGTGCGCGCCCATATTACGATGAAACTGCAACATGACCTACTCAATCAAAAAGTATTTCTAGATGATTTAACAAAGGTATTCAATCGTCGTTATTTTGATGCGCATTTTTCTAAAATGGAACGAAGCGCTTTGCGAGAAAAAGTCGACTATGCGCTCTTACTCATCGATATAGATTACTTTAAGCAATACAACGATCTTTATGGTCATGTGCAAGGTGATACGGTTTTAAACCTTGTTGCACAAACTATTACTAATAGTTTGCAAAGACCAACCGACTTTGTTGCGCGTTACGGCGGCGAAGAGTTTGTAGTTGTCCTACCGCATACAAGCATTGATGGTGCAATTTGTGTTGCTGATAAAATTAAACAAAATGTGGTCGATTTAGGAATATTACACAGATATTCAGAATATGACTTTGTGACTATTAGTATTGGCGGTGCAACCCTACAACCATATGTAAATAACAAAAACACGTTGCAGATCGCAGATGAAAAAATGTATGAGTCTAAAATGCAAGGTCGTAATCAAGTGTGTTTTTAAGTTTAGCTAGCTAATAAATCACTCTGCCACTTAAAAACACCTTGTAGGTAATAAATATTAAATAAGATTATTTATTACACGCTATGACATTTTTTGTACTTTTTATTGCTACCACATGGGCAGTCATCATTTCTGCCCACTTTAATATCTTCAACTGGGTATATAGTGCCATCTAAATAACGCCACTTGGAATCTTCTTTAATAAACTGCGACTTTTCGTGAAGCTCACAAAATAAGTTTTGATAAAAATACTGGGCTTTAAATTCTACATTGCCAGTATTGTCATCATGGCTTGATCCAATTACATCAAGATTTATAAATCGACAGCTGTTAGCAAAATCATTGATTTCTTTAACCGGATTTTCAGCTTGTTTTTCTTTTGCGTAGGTTTGATAAACATATTCTGCATTTTTAATTACATAAGCGCTGAATCTTGAGCGCATAAGTTGTTCAGGAGAGTTAGCTTGCTTAACAGATAAGTGAAGTGGCTCGCAGCAATCGGCATAATTGTGCCCATTGCTGCAAAAACATAATGTGGTATTGAGTGAAGTCATAATAATAATAAAAAGTTTAAAACATTAGTTTAACAAGCTTATTGGGCGAGTGATATCTCTGTTGTTTGAGACTTTTTAGTAAAACAGTATAGTTTTGTATTCGTTTTACTTAAATCGAACGATAGATTCATAAGTAATTGGTTATTAACTATATCGGTCCAAGTAATTACCGCTGCAAAGTTTCCGTTATGCAATGCAGAATTTAATACATACTCTAGATTTACTAAGTGCTTTTGTCTAATAACAAGTAATTTACTTGTATCAATAGAGCATGAGTCAAGTAAAGCTTTGCTCGGTACATGATCTGGAGCAATTAATAATGTCCATGCATTAGAGCTATTGTATTGGTGTAATACTTTTAAAAGCTCAAAGGTCGCTGAAATCTCATCTTCAATTTGAATCAAATTCACGCAATCGCTTTGCTCATCTTGTTGGTAACTTTTAACTGTTCTTACGGTAATAGGCTGTAACATAATTTCACTCACTGGGTTTTTATACAGTATTCATATACAGTAGTTTATACAGTGCTTTCGTGCAAGCATTTTATGCTATTTATTTGTACAGTTATTCAGCTTTTGATCATTGTTTTTATTTTTTAATTTATAATTCTTTATTAATCAGCTTGTTATGGAGTTGTTTTTGAAAGGGGATTCTAAAAATAAATTTTTTAGTCGTGTCTTCATTACTGGCTTTTATACTGTATAAGACTATTACTACAACCATATACAGTACTTTAAAACACTGTATACAGTACTTTTTCCATAGTTAGCCTATGTGTTTTCACTCGTGCGAGGGATCATATGAGAAAACTGAAGTTGGTGGATTTGTTCGTACAAACTTGCTGCGTAACATTGAGCATCTTTAAATCGCTTAGTTTCGATATGTTTGCGTATATCTGTAACTGCTGCAGTGGCAGGTGCGTACCCTTGGCTACTTGCTAGGCTTAACCAAGCTACAGCATGAAATACACTTTGTGGTACGCCTTCACCTTTCACAAAAAATAAACCTAAATAAAACTGTGCTCTATGGTTTCCTGCCATTGCAGCAAGGCGCATCCATTTTGCAGCCAATGGAGCTTGATTATTTTTTAAATAATATAGGGCTTTATTTAACGTACTTTGCTCATCTTTTTTATTATCAACGGGCACAGAGGTATTTTCGGGTTGAGTAACAAAACCTAAAATATTATCTAGCTGTTGCTCTAAGTCTTGCTCACAAGGTGTTGTTTTAAGCATATTGGTTCATTTATTATTTTAACTACTTTAACAGTTTAGTATATAGCAAGGTAAAATGTCCTGTAAAAGATAATTTTTATGTTAAAATCTCGCCACTTTTTACTATCACAAGTTTATTATGTTCGAAGCCTTATTTAAACTGAGCGAAAATAATTCAACAGTTAAACGCGAATGCGTTGCTGGCCTAACTACCTTTATAACTATGGTATACATTGTATTTGTAAACCCGGCTATGCTCGCAGAGGCAGGGATGGATCAAGGGGCTGCATTTGTAGCGACATGTATAGCAGCTGCGATAGGCTGTTTCATAATGGGTTTATGGGCTAATTATCCATTAGCATTAGCGCCGGGTATGGGGCTAAATGCCTTTTTTACTTATGGTGTCGTATTAGGGATGGGCTATACCTGGCAAGCCGCGTTAGGGGCTGTATTTATGTCGGGTTGTATATTTTTGTTTTTAAGCTTATTTAAAGTCAGAGAGTGGATTATTAATGCCATACCTCTGGTGCTCAAGCGAGCAATCGCAACGGGAATAGGTGCTTTTTTAGCATTAATTGCCCTTAAAAATGCAGGCATTATTGTCTCAAGCCCGGCAACATTAGTGCAGTTGGGCGATATTACTTCTCCAGGACCGTTATTGGCTATATTAAGCTTTTTTGTAATTGCAGCACTTTTATACCGCGACTTTAAAAGTGGCGTGCTTATTAGTATTTTATTAGTGACTGGCATTGCTCTAAGTTTTGGGCTTGTTGAATATCACGGCGTTATGGCTATGCCACCATCAATAATGCCTACTTTTATGCAGCTAGATTTTGCAGCCGCTTTTGATATATCAATGATGAGTGTTATTTTTGCTTTCTTGTTTGTCGATCTTTTTGATACTTCGGGTACGTTAGTTGCTGTAACTCAAAAAGCAGGTTTAGCTGATGAAAAAGGTAACATGCCTCGTTTAGGGCGCGCACTAAGTGCTGACAGCTCAGCAACAATTGCAGGTGCGATGCTAGGCACCTCTACGACTACATCGTACATAGAATCGGTTGCTGGTGTATCTGTTGGCGGACGTACTGGCTTAACGGCTGTAGTTGTAGGTATTTGCTTTTTACTAATGATGTTTTTTGCACCGCTTGCACAAATGGTACCGGCATATGCAACGGCGGGCGCCATTTTATATGTTGCTGTGCTGATGCTGCAAAACTTAAAGTTTGTAAACTGGGATGATATGACCGATGCAATTCCTGTTACTGTGGTATTACTAATGACACCACTAACGTTTTCGATTGCGCATGGTATTGCACTTGGTTTTATATCTTATACAGCGGTTAAAGTATTGTGCGGTAAGCAAGATCAAGTCAGTATTAGTGTTTGGATATTAACAGCCTTGTTTGTTTTCAAGTTTGCATTTTTGTCTTAATAGTTAACAAAAAATACAAAAAAAGCCTGCATAAATTTTAATTTATGCAGGCTTTTTTAATGCTTATTTTTTAGTATATAAACGCTACCATTTCTTTTTAGGAGCAAACAGTATGTCTAAGTCGTCTTGCTCTTCTTCTGTTTTCTTTTTAAGTGCGCTTGCATTAGAGGCTCTTAGTTCAACACTAATCGCTTCTAAGTAACCTTCAACTTCTTGGCGTTTTGTTGTTACATATTCATCAGAGTAGGTAACTGCACTGAGTGTTGCCTGTGCTTTTTCAAAATACTGTCTTGCAGAACCAACCATACTTGCTGAGCGGGCAGACAAGCCTCGTTTTATTTGGCTTTCAATATTAATACGCAGTTGTAGTTTTTCGAGACGCTTATCTTCTAAAACAAAAACTTGGCTGTCAATACGACCTTTACTGTGTTCAGAACGTAAAATTGAGCGTAATTTTTTAATGCCTTGAATTAGGCCTACAAGCTGTTTGTCATTGCTGGGTAACGTTAATGCTTCACTGCTGTTATCTTGAACTGGATTAGATAAGTGCGTTTTCGCTTCACTTAAGCGGCCTTTAAGTGCTTTAGATGTTTGCGAGTTAGTAACCATTGTATTTAAAGCTTCGTAAATACGGCGTTGTAACGTACGAATTAAATTTTCAGAAAGGGGAATATTAGCACTATTCATTAGCGCTTCTTCTGTTTCTTCTATTATAGCTTTTTGTTTTGTAAGCTCTTTACGGCGTTCAGCCTCTTGTTTTTCTTTATGTTGCTGTACAGCACTTACCCAAAGTGCAATCACAATCAATGCAACTATAAGCACTATTATAATAGAAACGATCATGGCGTAATTCTCGGATGTATAACCTAATTTTTTAATCTTACATTAAATATACGTTAACAGGGTAGCTTTACGCTGATTAACTTAAAATATATACCAAAAATTTATAGGTTAAGCCCTTTACAAACTGTAGTAAGCCTAAGGACTTATAAACTGAAGCTGAATAATCATCGCTACCTCAAGCATATTTATTATGCTAGCCTTGAGTTCTAATCAGATAATTGCATACGTAAAGCCTATATGTGTCATTTTATGTAAATAACACTTGGTTTTAACTAGTATTGCCTTTATAAATAATATGAATAATAACGTTAAAATTTGCAGCCATGAAATTACAACAACTCAGATACATCGTAGAAGTACAAAATCATAAATTAAATGTTTCAGCGACGGCTGAGAGTTTATTTACCTCGCAGCCAGGAATTTCTAAACAAGTACGCATGTTAGAAGATGAGTTAGGTGTGCAAATTTTTGGTCGCAGCGGTAAGCATTTAACGCATGTAACGGGTGCTGGCGAAGATATTATTAATATTTCTCGCGAAATACTCTCTAAAGTAGAAGGTATTAAAGCTGTTGCTAATGAACATACGTTGCCTGACCAAGGTAAGTTAAACATTGCAACTACACATACCCAAGCTCGCTATGCTTTGCCTAATGTTATTCAAGGCTTTATGAAAAAATACCCTGCGGTATCGCTTCATATGCACCAAGGTACACCACAACAAATATCTGATGCTGCAGCACGTGGTGATGCCGATTTTGCTATTGCAACAGAAGCACTGCATTTGTATTCAGATTTAGTGATGTTGCCTTGTTATCATTGGAACCGCAGTATTGTTGTTGCTAAAGATCATCCGTTGGCTAAAAAAGCAAACAGTTTAACTGTGGCTGACATTGCTCAGTATCCACTTATTACCTATGTATTTGGTTTTACGGGGCGCTCAGAGTTAGATAAAGCGTTTAGCGCACACGGGCTTGAACCACACATTGTATTTACTGCAACCGATGCTGACGTTATAAAAACATATGTACGTTTAGGGCTAGGAGTAGGTGTTGTTGCGTCAATGGCGATAGATCAAGTGAGCGACACTGATTTAGTGTGTATTGATGCAAGCCACTTATTTGAGGCTAGCACGACCAAAATTGGTTTTAGAAAGGGCAGCTTTTTACGTACTTACATGTATGATTTTATCGAACGTTTTGCACCGCACTTAACTAAAGAGCGCGTAGAGAGAGCAAGTTTACTACGTAACCAAGATGACGTAGATAAATTATTTGCAGATATAGAGTTACCCGTTAAATAATGTCACTACATTGAACGAATAATAAAAAAGCCGTCTATTTTTAAATAGACGGCTTTTTACTTTTATAAAGAGCTGGTTAACATTCGATAATATTAACTGCTAATCCACCGCGAGCGGTTTCTTTATATTTAGTTTTCATGTCGTTGCCGGTTTCAAGCATGGTCTTAATCACTTTATCAAGTGATACCTTTTGCTCGCCACTGCCACGAATAGCTAAACGTGAGGCATTAATTGCTTTAATTGCGCCCATTGCATTACGTTCAATACACGGCACTTGCACCAAGCCACCAACAGGGTCGCACGTTAGGCCTAAATTATGCTCCATACCAATTTCTGCAGCGTTTTCTACTTGTACAACGTTACCACCAACAATTTCTGTTAATGCGCCTGCAGCCATAGAGCACGCAACGCCAACTTCACCTTGGCAACCTACTTCGGCACCCGATATAGAGGCATTCTTTTTATATAAAATACCAATAGCAGCAGCCGTTAATAAATAACGCGTGGCTATATCGCGGTCTACTTCTTTTACAAATGTGTGATAGTACATAAGCACAGCTGGTAAAATACCCGCAGCACCATTAGTTGGTGCGGTAACTACACGGCCACCAGCAGCATTTTCTTCGTTAACTGCAAGGGCAAATAAATCAACCCAATCCATTGCACGAAGAGGGTCGTTACTTACTTCTATATTTAGTTTTAAGTATAAGCTAGGTGCCCGGCGTTTTACTTTTAAGCCGCCAGGTAAAATACCTTCGGTGCGCATACCACGGTCAATACAAGCCATCATTACTTTCCAAATATGGAACAGTGTGTCTTTTACTTCATCTTCTGTGCGCAGTGTTTTTTCGTTTTTCATCATCAAGCTTGAAACACTAAATCCAGACTCTTTACACATCTCTAGCAGCTCTTTTGCGCTACCAAATGGAAAGGGGGCTGGGTTTTCTTCTCTTATATCGAGTGCCGCCTGTTTTTCGTTTTCAAACTCTTCGTCAGTAACAATAAAGCCACCGCCGATAGAGTAATATACTTTGCTGTAAACTTTTTCGCCGTTGTTTGAGGCAATAATTTCCATTGCATTAGAATGCTTAGGCAGCGTTTTGCGACGATGAAAAACAATAGCACCTTGTTTTGGAAACTTAGCTTTGTGTGTTTGGTTTAAATAAATAACCTGATCTTTTTCGATAGTTGCTAAAATATCGTCTACTAAATCGGCATCAATTGTTTCAGGGTCATAACCGGCTAAACCAAGAATTACGGCTTTACCCGAGCCATGGCCAACACCTGTTTGACCCAAAGAGCCATAAAGCTCTACTTTAATATCGGTAACATTTGCTAATAATTGTTGTTCTTGTAGGTCATTAACAAATAAGCGTGATGCGCGCATTGGGCCAACGGTGTGTGATGACGAAGGGCCAATACCAATGCTAAACATATCAAATGCACTGATCATAATGTGTGTCTCTACTTTGTTTTATCAGCACGAAGCTGCTCTTTGAACGGTCGAGCATGATAACGTGGAATTGTGATTGTGTAACTACTAATAACGAAGATTTAAACTGGTAAGGCGAGTTGTTTTGTAAAGTTTTTTATAATGCTTGCAGTCGCACCCCAAAGTAAACCATGTGGCGTTTTAAAACCTTGCAAAATAACCGTTTTCCCAGAACGTTGAAAAGGTAAGGGTTGCCAGTTAGCTTCGTTATTTAACTCAGTGACAGAGAGCAAAAAGCTCGCTTGTACTTCATTATAGTCATTTTCCCAGGTGGTGTCTTTTTTGAGTAAACCCACATAGGGGCTAATACTAAAACCCGTTAAGGTTGAATACTCAGGTAAGTGACCTAATACATTAACGTTGCTTTGGGCAATATTTAGCTCTTCTTTTAGTTCGCGAAGTGCTGTGGTGCGAAGGGTAATGTCGCTTACTTCAAACTTGCCTCCGGGCAAACAAATCTCCCCAGGGTGATGGTGTAAATAAGTAGGGCGTTTACACAGTAAAATATGTGCATGGTTATCTATATCAATAATTGGCAGCATAACAGCGCTAGCGCGCTTTTTACGTGTGTCTTTTAACTGATTTGGCGCAGCTGTAGGGCTTAACAGAAACCGCGCCATAATGTGTTCACTATTCAAAGCGACCTACTGTTTTAATAAAGGGAGGATTTTATTTACTTTATCGTAAGTTTCTTGATATTCCAATTCGACTTTAGAATCAGCGACTATTCCGCCACCCGCCCAGCAGTAAATTTGCGCTTTGTGGCACACCAAGGTGCGAATAGTGATACTCGTATCCATATTGCCACAGGCACTTAAATAACCAATTGAACCACAGTAAATACTGCGGCGATGCGGCTCTAATTCTTCAATTATTTCCATAGCTCTAATTTTGGGGGCACCGGTTATTGAGCCACCCGGAAAAGCCGCTTTTAGCTGATCGACCGCTGTTTTACCTTCATCAAGTTCTGAGGTTACCGTGCTTACTAAATGATGCACTGCCGGAAAGCTTTCAATAGCAAAAAGGGAAGGTACGTGAACGCTGCCAGGTTTTGCTACTTTGCCTAAGTCGTTACGTAGTAAATCAACAATCATGACATTTTCAGCGCGATCTTTAGCTGATGCTGCGAGTATTTGCGCTTGGCGTTGATCCTCTAGTGCATCTGCTTTTCGCGGTAGCGTGCCTTTAATAGGTTTGGTTTCTACAACGTTATTATTTACAGATATAAAGCGCTCAGGAGAAATTGATAAAATAGCCCCTTGAGGGTGATTTATAAAGCTTGAAAACGGTGCTTTATTTGCTTCACGCAGTTTAATATAAGCAGCCCAAGGGGAGCCTTCAAACTGAGCGTTAAAGCGCTGCGCTAAATTAATTTGGTAACAATCGCCACTTTTTAAATACTCCTCAATTTGAGAAAATTTTGCAGCGTACTCCGTTTCGCTCATATTTGATTGCCAGTCGCTGTTTAGGGCAAAGGACTGCGTATTAACTTGGGAGTTAACGTGTGTATTTAAATATTGCTGATAAAGCGCTAATCGATCGGTACTTGGCTGCGATACATAAAACCAGCTTTGTTGCTGCTTGTCGTAAATAAGGGCATCTAAGTAAAGGCCAATAGCCATTTGGGGAAGATTAATGTCTTCGATAGCACGAGTAGGGATGTTTTCAATTGTACGGCCTAGGTCGTAGCCAAAGTAGCCAAGCCAGCCGCCGTTAAAGGGTAAATCGTAACCGGCTTTTGTTTTATCAAGATGCGAAAGCTCATTATTCATAATTTCAAAGCAGTTATCACTACTTTCTATATTATTTAAAAAGCTTTTATTATTTTTTACTTCAAGGGTACTTTGCGGCTCAATGGCAATAATATCAAAACGGCTGTTTATATGATTACTATTTGCAGAATCTAATAGAATTGCATAAGGCAAGTGTGAAAAATGCGCAAAAACGTCAATGCAGTTTTGTGTTATGCCTAATTTAATACAATTTTTTTTATTGTTTAGCATTTACTGCCCCTTTAAGAACTGGCTCGAAACGGGCTGGGAGGGTATCATAAGTCAAATTTTTTGGCAGCACTAAGCTGCAAAAAACAGTGCAAACCACCGTCACCGGTTTGATTTAGATTACGCGAAAACGCGTAACGGTAACTTAAGGAACCACTATGAGTACAATTTGTCAGCAAGACTTTATTGATAGCATTGAAGATGCATTGCAATATATTTCGTTCTATCACCCACTTGATTTTGTTCAAGCACTTGAAAAAGCTTATAACAAAGAACAAAGTAAAGCGGCTAAAGACGCCATTGCACAAATTTTAATTAACTCACGCATGTCGGCTGAAGGCAAGCGTCCACTTTGCCAAGACACCGGTATTATTACCTGTTTTGTTAAAGTAGGTATGGATGTTAAGTGGGATAAAACAGATTTAACCGTTCAACAAATGGTTGATGAAGGTACTCGTCGTGCATATTTGAATCCAGATAACCCTTTACGTGCATCTATTGTTGCAGACCCTGCTGGCACGCGTAAAAACACTAAAGATAATACGCCTTCGGTTGTGCATATTGATTTAGTAGCGGGTGGAAAAGTAGAAGTAATGGTTGCGGCTAAAGGCGGCGGCTCTGAAAACAAAAGTAAAATGGTTATGTTAAACCCGTCAGATGACGTTGCTGAGTGGGTAGAAAAAACACTACCAACAATGGGTGCTGGTTGGTGTCCGCCAGGCATGCTGGGTATAGGTATTGGTGGTACGGCTGAAAAAGCAGCAGTAATGGCTAAAGAGTCGTTAATGGATCCGGTTGATATCCATGAACTAATGGAGCGCGGCGCAGAGACAACAGAAGAAAAACTGCGTTTAGAAATTTTTGACCGTGCTAATAAATTAGGCATTGGTGCACAAGGCTTAGGCGGTTTAACAACGGTTGTTGACGTTAAAATTAAAACAGCACCAACGCATGCGGCTTCAAAGCCTGTAGTAATGATCCCAAATTGTGCGGCAACTCGCCATGTACATTTTACGCTTGATGGCTCTGGCCCTGCGAATTTAAAAGCGCCTAAACTAGAAGATTGGCCACAAGTAACATTTGAAGTTGGCGAAGGCACACGTCGTGTTGACTTAAATACACTGACCAAAAAAGATGTTCAAGAATGGAAAATGGGTGAAACCGTTTTACTTTCGGGCACTATTTTAACAGGCCGTGATGCAGCGCATAAACGTTTGCAAGATATGATCAATTCAGGTGAAGGTTTACCAAAAGGCGTAGACTTTGATAATAAATTTATTTATTACGTTGGTCCTGTTGATGCGGTACGTGATGAAGCAGTAGGTCCTGCAGGCCCTACAACAGCTACTCGCATGGATAAATTCACCGATATGATGCTAGAAAAAACAGGCATTGTAGGCATGATTGGTAAAGCTGAACGTGGCCCTGCAACAGTTGAATCGATTAAAGAGCATAAATCTGTTTATTTAATGGCAGTAGGCGGCGCAGCTTACTTAGTATCTAAAGCGATCAAAAAAGCACGCGTAGTTGCTTTTGAAGATTTAGGTATGGAAGCTATTTATGAATTTGAAGTAGAAGATATGCCAGTGACCGTTGCAGTAGACAGTGAAGGCGCCAATGCGCATACACAAGGCCCTGCAATCTGGAAAGCTAAAATTGAAGAGCTTGATAGCAAGCTAAAATAACGTACGTTATGTTTTTAAAAAGCGAGCCTAGTGCTCGCTTTTTTGTTTTTTTAAATAGAGTTATTAGTAAGTTTACAGCTCTGACCAGTTAACGAAAAAGCTCACCTTTTACTGAAAACCTATAGGCAGCAGTACGTGGCGGCCAAGTCGCACCTGTATATTAAACTTTACACGCAATAGTGGTATTACGTTCACGTAAACGTAAATTGGTGTGGTTCTTATGTTTATAGTTTTTAAAACTTACAAATAACGATTTTGTGAATTTTTTATCTATACAATAGTTTTAATTTGGTTATTTAATTTAAGCTCGATGTTTTCATTGGTTTTATCTTCTGCGAGTATAGCGAACTCGAATATGAAGTGATAAAGTCTCGGCAATTTCCAGCGCGCATACCCTCTCATGGGTTAACTATTTCGGAGTATTTTAAGTGGCTGTGTTTAATCGAGTTGAATTTGATAACCATGAACAAGTGGTTTTTTGTTCTGATGAAGAGTCGGGTTTAAAAGCAATTATTGCTGTACATAATACTAACCTAGGTCCTGCAGTTGGCGGATGTAGAATGTGGGATTATGCGAACGACGAAGATGCCGTTTATGACGTGCTACGTTTATCAAAGGGCATGACTTATAAAAATGCAGTTGCGCGCTTACCATTTGGTGGCGGTAAATCTGTCATTATTGGTAATGCAAAAGAAATTAAATCTGAGCAGTTATTTCGTGCATTTGGTCGCCAATTAGAGCGATTAAATGGCAGTTATTACTCAGCAGAAGATGTAAACATCACATGTGCTGATGTAGCTATTATGAATAAAGAAACTAATTATGTACTGGGTCTTGAAGGTAAAAGTGGTAACCCATCGCCATTCACTGCATACGGTACTTTTTTAGGAATTAAAGCCGCGTTACAACATCAACGTGGCCATCAAGATTTTGCAGGCGTTAAAGTAGCCGTTCAAGGTTTAGGTGCTGTTGCTTATGGTTTATGTAAACATTTACATGATGCAGGCGCTGAACTGTTTGTAACTGATATTAACCAAGCTGCAATTGACCGTGTGGTTAATGATTTTGGTGCAACTGCAGTTGGTATTGATGAAATTTACGACTTAGATGTTGATGTTTATGCACCCTGTGCATTAGGTGCAACGGTTAACGATTTAACAATACCGCGTTTAAAAGCGACTATTATTGCAGGCTGTGCCAATAATCAGCTGGCAGAGTCTCGCCATGGTGAAGTTATTCGTGAAAAAGGCATTTTATATGCACCTGATTACGTAATTAACGCCGGTGGTATTATTAATGTTTATTACGAAACAGCGCCAGAAGGTTACAGTGCAGCAGCGTCTAATAAACATGTTGAAGGTATTTTTAATACGTTAACTGAAATTTTTTCCCGTAGCGAAAAAGAGCAAAAATCAACGCATTTAATTGCTGATGAATTAGCGCAAGAGATCATTAAAAACGGTCTGTAATCTAAGTCTGAATTTATATAAAGGTGTGCAATTGCACACCTTTTGTTTATCTGTAAGTTAATGCAATTATTATTGAACAGCGGTACACTTTATTTTTAATTTTGTGCGGCAAATTATGACTCCCTCAACTTCTCTCATTCAGCCTATCGATTTAGATAATTGGCCTAGAAAGCAACACTTTGAATTATTTAAAAACTTTTCTCAGCCTTATTTTAACGTGTGTGTGCGTTTAGATGCTCAAGCACTGTACGACTATTGTAAAACCAATCAATATTCTTTTTTTCAAGCGTATGTATATTGCACCTTAAAAGCGTGCCATGAGTACGACTCAATAATGCTACGTATTATAGACAGTAAGCCATGGCTACTTAACAGTGTTCGCGCAAGCGTGGTGGAGCTTGCTGAAAACGATACATTTGTTTTTAGTTATTTTAATAGCACGGGCGAGTTTAAAGAGTTTGCAGAACATGCAAGTGATGTAAGCACAAAAGCGAAATTACAGCCGTTATTTTCTGATGCGTTTGCCCAAACGGAAGGGCAGGCAGACTTAATTCATATTTCTGTTTTGCCGTGGCTGAATTTTAGTGCGTTTTCGCATGCATTTAGTGAAGGTGAGAGTTTAGGTATTCCTAAATTTGTATTTGGTCAGTTTGATAAACACACCGGCACAATGCCTTTAGCTATTGATGTACACCATTCATTAATGGATGGTTTGCACGTAGCAAAGTTTATAAACACATTGCAGAATACATTTGACACCTTTTGCAAAGTTTAATCATAAAAGTCACCATTTTAACGGTAGTGCAAAGCAGTAAGTAATTTATAAGTAGTTTATAGGTCATACAATTCGAATTACTTTATATTTAAATACAAACCTCATATGCTTGAAATACACGTGTGCCGGACATATTTATATACCATACCTTAGCTCAGGAAATCCCCATGATAAATGGACTGTTAATTGTTGTTTTAATTCTTTTTGTGGTGATTTTCTGGCGCTGGCCATCAATTCAAAATAGATTATGGCGCAGTAAATATAAAGACTTTGCTTTAAATTCGCAGCAAAAAGATATTTTACTGCGTTGCATGCCTATCTATAAAAAAATGACCGACGCTGACAGAGATAAATTAGAGCGACATATTACGTGGTTTTTAAACGAAAAACGCTTTGTCGGTTGTGATGGCTTAAGGTTAACGTCTGCAATGAAGCTAATTGTTGCCGCCGATGCGTGTGTATTAGTGCTTAATAAACCGTGGCCGTTATATAGAAATGTAAAAGAAATTTTATTATACCCAAGTGCTTATTACGCTCCGCAATCAACTCGCGATAGTGCAGGACTTGTGAGTTACCATAATACGGTAAGGTTAGGTGAGTCTTGGCCAGGCGGCACGCTTGTACTTAGTTGGCATGACGTGCTTGAGGGGAATCGTTTACCAAGTGATGGACATAACCTGGTATTTCATGAGTTTGCGCATCAACTCGATCAAGAAACAGGTAAAACCACAGGCACACCCATTTTAAAAAGCTCAGCAGATTACAAAGAGTGGGGCCGAGTATTTAGCCGCGCTTTCACCCAGTTAAAAAGTCATGTTGCTTATAGCATGCCGCATGTTATTCACAGCTATGGTGCGACTAACGAAGCTGAGTTTTTTGCTGTACTCACCGAAACCTTTCTCGAAAAGCCTGCAGAGCTTCGCCGATACGATCCTGAAATTTATAGCATGTTGGTGAATTACTATCAATTTGACCCTATTGTTTGGCATTAAACCTACATAAACCGCGCTTTATCATATAACGCTGGCAAGTTGCGTTTGTTTTTGTTGCAATCATGTGAAATAGTTTTTACTGCAACAATAACAAGCGAGAAACGCATGAAAAAAATGCTTCATACAGTATTGGCGCTGTCGGTGTCATTAGCGATAGGGCAGGTAAATGCCGCTGAAAAAGACGAACAAAAATGGCAAGTAGATTCACCTAAAGGACAATTTGTTGACGCTGCAATTAGCGTTGAGCAGGGCACATGGATGAATATAGATATTAGCCCAGATGGTAAAACCGTGGTGTTTGACTTACTTGGCGATATTTATACTATGCCAATGAGTGGCGGTGAAGCTACAAAGCTCACCTCTGATATTGCATGGCAAATGCAACCACGCTTTAGTCCTAACGGCAAAAGTATTGCGTTTACTTCCGATCAAGGGGGTGGCGATAACATTTGGATAATGGACTTAAATGGCGAGAACCAACACGCTGTTACTGACGAAACCTTTAGATTACTAAATAGCCCTGCATGGAGTCCTGATGGCGACTACTTAGTTGCACGTAAACACTTTACAGCTAGCCGCTCATTGGGTGCGGGTGAAGTGTGGTTGTACCATAAAGCCGGTGGCAAGGGCGTGCAGCTTACAAAACGCGAGAACGATCAAAAAGATTTAGGTGAGCCAATGTTTTCACCGGATGGTCGTTATGTATACTTTTCGCATGATGCAACACCGGGTAAAACCTTTCATTATTCAAAGGATTCTGTAGCGGGCATTTATAAAATTAAGCGCTACGACCGTGAAACAGGTGAAATTGAAACCATAATCGATACGATGGGCGGCGCAATTAGGCCTACACCCTCACCAGATGGTAAAAAGCTTGCTTATATAAAGCGTGATGATTTTCAAACAAGCCTCTATTTATATGACTTAACTAGCGGTGAGCACACTAAACTTTACGATAAGCTTGAGCGAGATATGCAAGAAACATGGGCTATTCATGGTGTATACCCAACTATTGCATGGACACCCGATAACGAAGAGTTAGTATTTTGGGCTGGTGGTACAATTCACAAGCTAGATGTTGCAGAAAAATCCGTTAAAACCATTCCTTTTAAAGTGCAAACAAGTAAAAAAATTCAAAAAGCAGTGCGCTTTACACAAAACTTAGATACTGATGAGTTTGACGTAAAAATGCTGCGTAATGTGCAAGTAAGCCCAGATGGCGAAACGGCAATTTTTGAAGCGCTAGGACACATTTATAAACGCGATTTAGAGTCAGGTAAAATTAAGCGTTTAACAAAACAAACTGATCATTACGAATTATTTCCGCAGTATTCCCGCGATGGAAAAAAAATAGTTTACACCACATGGGATGATAACAAACAAGGGTCTGTAAGAGTGGTTTCTGCGCGCAGTGGTCGCGGCGATACAATTACTAAAGAGCCAGGTAAGTATGTAGAGCCTACGTTTAGTCCAGATGGGAAAACGGTTGTTTATCGTAAAGCCACGGGGGGGAGTATTTTAAACCCTAAGTGGTCACTTAATCCGGGGGTTTATAGTGTAAGCGCAAAAGGCGGTAAAAGTGAGCTTATTTCAAAAAGTGGTTATCAACCACAATTTGGAGATGCAAACGATCGCGTTTTTATAATGAGTCCTTGGCCAAAACCAACGCTAAGTGTGGTTGAACTTGAAAGTAAAAAAGTTCGCAAACTATATGAGTCAGAGCATGCTACAGAATTTAGAGTATCGCCAGATGGCAAATACCTAGCTTTTGCTGAGCGATTTAAAGTATTTGTAACGCCGTTTGTACAAAGTGGTAAAACAATTAATATTGGGCCTAAAGACAGCCAATTTCCAATAGAGCAGTTATCGGTACGTGCTGGTGAAAACATTAGTTGGAGCGCTAAGAGCAACACGCTTTATTGGACATTAGGGCCTGAACTTTATCATGCAAGCCTTGATGGGATGTTTGCTATTAACAAAGCCGAAGATGCCGACCTTAAAGTAAAAAGTGGCGATAATATTGGTTTCAGTAAAAAAATGGCTGAGCCTAAAGGTATGATTGCGCTTACTGGTGCAAAAATTATTACTATGGACGGCGAAAAGGTTATTGAAAATGGTGTCATTATTACTGATGGCAAGCATATTAAAGCAATTGGTACAGCCAGTGATATAAGCATCCCTAAAGGTGCTGAGGTTATTGATGTAACAGGCAAAACAATTATGCCTGGTATTGTTGATGCTCATGCACATGGCTCGCAAGCAAGTAACGAAATTATACCTGAGCAAAACTGGAAAAACTTTGCAGGTTTAGCGCTAGGTGTAACTACAATTCACGACCCATCAAACGATACCTCTGAAATATTTACAGCAAGCGAAATGCAAAAGGCAGGCATGATTGTTGGCCCGCGTATTTTCTCAACGGGTACTATTTTATATGGCGCAAATATGCCAGGTTATACGTCGCATATTGACTCGTTAGACGATGCTAAATTTCATTTAGAGCGCCTTAAAAAAGTAGGTGCATTTAGTGTTAAGTCGTACAACCAACCTCGTCGTGAGCAGCGCCAACAAGTTATTGAGGCAGGCCGGATGCTTGAAATGATGGTCGTCCCTGAAGGTGGCTCATTATTACAACATAACTTAAGTATGATTGTAGATGGACACACAGGTATTGAGCATTCAATCCCTGTAGAGAACATATACGACGATATAAAGCAGTTATGGTCGCAAAGTGATGTTGGTTATACACCAACGCTTGTAGTGGCTTATGGTGGTATTTGGGGTGAAAATTACTGGTACGATAAAACTGATGTGTGGAATCATCCGCGTTTAAGTAAGTTTGTGCCTAAAAACCAATTATTACCACGCTCTATGCGCCGCATTAAAGCGCCCGATCATCACTATAATCACTTTAATAACGCACGCGTTGCAGCTGAGCTGCAAGACCTAGGTGTTTTAGTTAACTTAGGTGCTCACGGTCAGCGTGAAGGCTTAGGTGCACACTGGGAGATGTGGATGTTTGCACAAGGCGGAATGACGCCGCTTGAGGCAATACGTGCTTCAACACTCGATCCGGCTAAGTATTTAGGGCTTGATAAAAACGTAGGCTCGCTTGAAGTGGGCAAACTGGCTGATTTAATGGTTATAGATGGCGATCCGCTTAAAAATATTCGAGATTCGGATAAAGTAGATTACACCATGATTAATGGTCGATTATTCAATGCAGAAACGATGAATGAAGTGGGTAAAAAAGAACGCCAACCACTTTACTTCGAAAAGTTATAATTTATTTAGATCTTTTGAAAGCGGCTACATAGCCGCTTTTTTTAGTCTTACTCAACTTATAAGCTTTATTTTTTAGTAAATAACACCCATAAAAAAACCGCTTAACGCGGTTTCTTTTAAAAATCATAAATGTTGATTAAACAACACCGCGCGGTAAGCGACAGTCATGATCTTTACGAGCTAAAATTACAATCCAAAGTTCTTCCGCTGTGTAACCTTCTTCGTTTTCGGTAACAACAGTGAATGGCGCTTTTTTCTGTGCTTTAACCGGCGCAGCTGCTTTTGGTTTTTTCGTTTTAGTTGTTTTACCAGAGTTTAATTTTTTAGTAAGCTCTGCTACGTCAGCTAGGCGTAAATTTTTACCGCCATCAATGCTGTACCAACCAGGTTTAGTTGTGATTTCAGGTTTTTTACCATTGGCAGTTTCGTACGCTGCTTCAAAGGCAGATAACACTTCTGTTTTGTCTAGTTTGCTCATCAGAGACCCTATACGTTGTGAACACAGATAAAGAAGAGGTATTTATACCTATTTTAAAACAGTTTTTCAATTTTTTGCGATTTTCCTTCCATTTTAGGGCTATAAACGCCAAAATTTGCACAAAATTCAGTGCTAAGTAAGGTAAGTTATATGCAACGTAGAGAATTTAACCAACTCCTAAATGACATTTTGAAACCTCATTTAATAAAAGATTTTTGCCCAAATGGCTTACAGGTCGAAGGTAAAAACGAAATTAAAAAAATTGTGACGGGTGTAACCGCAAGTCAAGCTTTAATAGAAGCTGCCATTGAGCAACAAGCAGATGCTATTTTGGTTCATCATGGTTTTTTTTGGAAAGGGGAATCTCAACCAATAACGGGTATGAAAAAGCATCGCATAGGCGCGCTACTAGCAAACGATATTAATTTATTCGGCTATCACTTACCACTCGATATTCATCCAGCAGTTGGCAATAACGCGCAACTTGCAAAGTTATTGGATATTGAAATTGAAACAGGGCTAGAGCCAACTTCAAATAGCGTAGCAATGAAAGGGCGTTTAAAAACACCATTAAGTGGTGAAGATTTTGCAGATAAAATTGCAAAAGTGCTTAATCGAACCCCGCTCACAAGCTTAGTACGCTCAGCTAAAATAGAAACCATTGCACTGTGTACTGGTGGTGGGCAAGGATATATTGACTTAGCAGCAGAGCAAGGCATTGATGCATATTTAACGGGTGAGGCATCGGAGCAAACAATTCATAGTTCTCGTGAGCAAAACATTGATTTTTTTGCTGCAGGGCATCATGCAACAGAGCGCTATGGTGTAAAAGCTCTGGGTGAGTTACTTGCTCAAGAGCATGGTTTTGATGTGACATTTATAGATATAGATAACCCAGTTTAACTAGGCTACCTATTAGTTAACCTGAACTCTACTTGAGGTAGATTTATTATCCAGAGTTCAGGTTAGTTAGACGAAATGAGCTACAGTGCCTCTGGTTCTACCCAGCGGCGCAGACTTATCCAAGTGTTTCCTACTACTTCGTGACTGTATTGCGTAACCACAAGTAAGGCATGAGCATTGGGAATAAACTGTTTGCTCCATGGAAGTGCAGCAAAATTATGATAATCAGTGGCGGCGGTTATTACTTCAATACCTTGAGCATTGAATAAGTTTTTGGCGCGGGGCATGTGCAGCACAGATGTTACTAGCGCGACTTTAAAATCAACTAATTTAGGTGCTAATAATTTAGCTTCTTCTGCGGTATCCATCGCTTTAGGGTTTTGGAGTATACGACTTTTATTAATTCCTAAACTAATTGCTGTTTGATACATAAGCCCGCTATTAGTGGTATTTTTATAACCCCCGCCTGAAACTATAAGCTCTGCATTAGGGTAGTGCTTTGCTAGTTTTACACCTTCTAATAAGCGCGTTAACGCACAATTACCTAATTGATTATTAGCACTGAGTGCAGGATTTGGGTTTATATCGCAACCTAGTACAACTATTTTGTCTATTTTTGGATGCTTTAAAGCATTAAATGCAAGCGACGTAGGTTCATTATTGTGGATAATTAAATTGGCGATAAAGGGTGTGCTCAATGCAAGTAATACAATTAAGCTTGAAGCAGATAAGAAGAGAGCTGATTTGCGGCCTTTAAATGCGAGTAGGAGCATCAGGCACGCAAATAAACCAAATAGAGGCAGTGGCATAAGTAAACCACCAATAATTTTTTTAATAACAAACATAAGAGTTAAACGCTGTAGAGTTAATTACAGCGATATTACTCATTATATTGATGATTATCGACCGTTATTTAACTTACACGTATTTAAAAAGTGACGATAAACAGGGTTGTCTTTCATGTCTTTTTTCATTGCTAAATACATAGGACGAGTAAGGCCAAGAGCACCCAAAGGAATTGACTTTATCAAGCCTTGGCTTTCATAAGGTGTAACTAGCCAATCAGGTAAAGCGGCAACGCCCATGCCGGCACTCACTAACTGAAAAATAAGTAACCCTTGATCAACCGTTTTTAACGTACCGTCAAAACGTGCATTTTGAATGAAATGCTTAAATATATCTTGGCGTTCACGTGGGATTGGGTATGAAATAATAGTTTCGTTTTTTAAATCAAGCGCTGTTACATACGCTTTTTTAGCAAGTTCATGATCCGGTGCCACAATAAGCTTTAATTTAAAATCAAATAAGTGCGCGTATTCTAGTGTGTCGGGTTCACGTATGTCAGATGTTAAAACTAAATCGAGCTCATCGCTTAGTAAGTCAGGAATCGCGTCGTAACTAAAGCCACGCTCGTAATCAATTTTTATATCAGGCCAAAAGTTATTAAATTCTTTAATAGTAGGTAATAACCAATGAAAGCATGCATGGCATTCCACACTTAAACGCAGTTGAGAAATAGGCTGATTTAAGCTTTCTTTCAAACGGCATTTAGTCGCTTCCATTTTTGGCAATATTTCGTGAGCTAACTCAAGTAATAGCATTCCCTGAGGAGTAAAACGGACTGGTTGAGTTTTACGCTCAAATAATTGGCAATCTAATTTGTTCTCTAAATCTTTGATTTGATGAGATAAAGCAGACTGTGTCAAAAATAACTCTCGTGCCGTATTAACCAAAGATCCTGTTTCTTTAAGGGTTGCTATGGTTTTTAAATGTTTAATACCAATCATCTTTAAAAATTCTCATGGGGAAAGTGAGTTCAGCTCAGATTAACCACATACTACGCCTATACAAAAAACGTTTCAACGTCTAGATGGCTAAAAGTTTGCGATTTATTGTGGTTTATTACAGTTTATTGCTATGAATCGCGAAAATATTAGAATTAGTAACGATAAAAGTCATTTAAAAACTGGTTTGATGAGATTCAGATGAGTTTGCCTCATGTTGTATTTTAAGTATATCGATTACAGTGTGCTTTACATGAGCGTAAATTTTGACCATGTTGATAACTGTATGAGGCGGGGCTTGTTGAATGTTTACTTTAGATTGTGGTTTAAAAAATAGAGTCGTTTTACTGTTTTGCTTTAGTTTAGCTCAATGGATGAGTATATACGTAATACCTAAGCCAGCGACCAACTCGCTGGCTCTTTTTATAAGGGTTTATTAATTAGTAATATGGCTTCTTTGGCAGTAACTGGTTTCGACTTTAAAAAGCCTTGGCCGTAATCGCATGCGGTCGATTGTAAAATCGCTAATTGTTCAGATGTTTCTATTCCCTCAGCAACAACTCCAAGCTTTAATGATTGAGCAAGTGATAAAATTGCTTCAACAAGTGGGTTGGTGGAATCTTGTAGGTGGTCAATAAAACTTTTATCTATTTTTAAAATATGAATAGGCAGCTGGTGCAAGTAGCCAAGTGCTGAATAACCCGTTCCAAAATCGTCAAGGCACAATTTTACTTTTAAAGGTGAAAGACCTTCTATTATTTGAGTGGCGAGTTCTAGATTTTCTATTAAGCCTGATTCGGTAATTTCTAAACATAAAGAACCCAGAGGTAATTGGTACTTATTATAAATAGAATGTATTTGCGCTACAAAATCGAGGCTTGCAAAATGTCGTGACGACACATTAACCGTTACTTTCAAAAAGCGATGACCTTGCTGGTGCCAATTGGAAATCTGCTGAGCGGCTAAATCAAGTAAATGTAAATCAAGATTTATAATTTGCCCTGTAGTTTCAGCTATCGGTATAAAGTCATTAGGGGGTACAAATCCTTTTTTAGGGTGATGCCAGCGCACAAGTGCTTCAAAACCAATAACCTCACTTGTGGTAATTGTAAAAATTGGCTGAAAATAGAGTTCAAATTCATTGTGTTCTATACCGTGTTGCAAGTCATTTTCGATATCCGCATGGGTTTTAAGTTTTTTACGCATCGTGTTATTAAAAAACTTAACTTGTCCACGCCCAGTGGATTTTGCTTCATACATAGCAGCATCAGCTTGTTGCAATAATATATAAGCTTTATCGTTTATGTTGTCGGTATAGGCAATACCAATACTAGTAGAGGCTTGAAGTAAGTGGCTATCTACATTTATAGGTTTCGATAATGCGCTTTTAATTCTGTTTAAAGCTTCATTAACTTGGTTTTTATGTGTGATATTTTCCATGAAAATAGCAAATTCATCACCACCTAAACGAGCAAACGTATCAGTGCCTCTTACTGTACTTTTAATTAAGTCGCATATTTTTATAAGAAAATGGTCTCCGACTTCATGCCCCAGCGAATCATTAATACTTTTAAAACGGTCAAAATCTAGATACAACAGGGCATGGCTAGTACTCTTTTTAGCGCGCGTTAAACGTAAAATAGCATGTTTTATTCGCTCAATGAGTAATGAGCGGTTAGCAAGGCCAGTAAGTTCGTCATGTAATGCTTTATGTTCGAGCTCTTGTCGGGCTAATTGCCTATCTAATGCCATACTGATTTGGCGACTGACATAGGTGAGAAGAGCACTGTCGTGCTCGTTATAGTGCAGCGTTTTATCATAGCTTTGTACAACAATAACACCGCTTATTCGATCACTTGTTTTAAATGGAACACCTAACCATGACTCAGATTGTCTTCCCACCATTTTAAAGTCACCGTTATTAATATGACTTTGAAAGGCGTCTTTGTTGAGTAATAAGGTTTGTTCTGTTTGCAGTAGGTAATATGAAGCAGTGTCTTTTAGCTGCTCTTTAGATATTTTTTGATGTGTTTTGGTGTTAATGCCTTCTTCGACTATGTAAACAAGGTCAAGTATATCTACTTTTTTATCATATAAAGCGATAAAAAAATTATCAGCACGAAGTAGGTTGTTGATAATTGAATGCAGGGCTTCAAAGAAGGTATCTAAGTCGTTAGCTTTGTAGGTCAGGTTAGCTATTTGCAATAAGCTATTTTCTAATTTTTGTGCGTTGTTGAGCTGCTCAACGGTTTTTTGTAAGTTATTTACCGTATTTACCTGGTTGATTTTAGCGCTGAGTAAGTGGGCAACTGTTGTAAGTATTTCGAGGTGTGCGTTGGTAAAGTAGGCTTTAATAGGATGCTCACAATCAATAACACCTAAAACTTGTTCTTTGTATATAAGAGGCACGCATAGTTCTGATTGGGCAGGGCGCTCATCAGCAATGTAACGATGGTCTTTTGTTACATCATCAATAATTACGGCTTTGCCAGTAGTTGCAACAGCCCCAGTAATACCTTCACTAAAGCGTATTACTTTACGTTCGGCTTGATATTTGTCACGGGCGTGAGCAATACCCATAGATGCAACTTGATTTAATGTGTAAGCATTGTTGTCGGCAAGGTAAATCACACAATCAACAAACCCTAAACGGTTAACAACGTGCGTTGTAACATACTCAAATAGCTCGTCTAGTGTATCGAGTTGCAATAAGCTGGATGAAAATTGATTAATAATACTCAGTTGATCAGTTTTTATCTCAAGTGCTTTTGTAGCATCATTTTTGTAAGACATAGGCAATTTATATTATTCTTTTTATTTTTAAATACAGGGCTAAGTTAACCTAATCTCGGATTTTGTACAAAATAAAGCGATGAGTGGTTTTAATTAGCTGTAAACTTTTACAACGAATGACTTTAATTAATTGTAAATAATAACAAAGGCTAATGCCAATTGAATTAGAGTACTAAGCTTTAACTAACAGCTCAGTAATGTAATCGACATATGCATTATTTTTAATAAAATCTTTACTCGAAAACCTCATATGCCTATGATCGGATAAATTCAGCCGTGGAACAAAGTAATGACAAGTAACAATACAAATTCTGTAACAACCCTTACTATCACTCGCCCAGATGACTGGCATGTACATTTACGTGATGGCGACCAGTTAAAAGATACTGTACGAGACATTAGCAGATACATGGGCCGCGCTATTATTATGCCAAACCTTGTTCCGCCGGCAACGTGTACTGATACAGCTCTTTCTTATCGAGAGCGCATTATGGCAGCAGGTCCAAAAGGTGTCTTTGAGCCTTTAATGGTGCTCTACCTTACTGATAAAACGACACCAGAAGAAATAAAAAAAGCCAAAGCAACGGGAAAAATAGTAGCTGCAAAGCTCTATCCTGCTGGCGCTACAACTAATTCTGACTCGGGTGTTACATCAGTAAAAAATATTTACCCGGTTTTAAAAGCAATGCAAGAAGTAGGTATGTTGCTGTTAGTACACGGAGAAGTTACCGATTCATCAATTGATATTTTTGACCGTGAAAAAGTATTCTTGGATACGATTTTAGGGGATGTTGTGAGTGACTTTCCAGAACTTAAAATTGTACTAGAGCATATTACAACTAAAGATGCAGTAGAGTTTGTCGTTAATGCACCTAGCAATGTAGCAGCAACAATTACAGCTCATCACTTACTTTATAATCGTAATCATATGTTAGCCGGTGGAATTCGCCCACATTATTATTGTTTGCCAATTCTCAAGCGTAATATTCACCAGCAAGCATTAATGGCCGCAGCTATAAGTGGAAATAAAAAATTCTTCTTAGGAACTGATTCTGCACCACATTATAAAGATAAAAAAGAAGCTGCGTGTGGTTGTGCTGGAGCATATACGGCTCATGCCGCTATTGAGTTGTACGCGGAAGCATTTGAAGATGCGGGAGCTCTGGATAAGCTTGAAGGGTTTGCAAGCCACTTTGGCCCTGACTTTTATGATTTACCACGTAATACCGATACAATTACATTGCAAAGAAAACCATGGCAAGTACCAGCAAGCTTCACTTTAGGCGACTCTGAAGTTGTGCCTATAAAAGCTGAGGATACTATTGATTGGTCTGTTGAATAGCTAATATTATATATTTAAACCAAAAGCCGCCTAATTTTTTAGGCGGCTTTTTTGTTTGTGTTTTTGATATTATTGAGACGTTATTTGACTGTATGGCGGTTGTAGGGAGTTTTTATACGGGCTTATAACAATATATATTACAATAATACTTTATAGTTTTTGCTTGTAAATTAGTCAGTTAAAGGCGATTCAAAACAAATTTATATTTTTAATAAATAATTCCCAATTAATAGAGCGAAAAAAAATATAATGTGTTAATCTTACCTTGCTTTGAGTTTTTATGTATTGAATTTACGGATATTGTGCTGCGTTTAAGGTTACCGGTTAGGTTATTACTTGTTCCTGTACTGTACCTCCATATTTTTGAGCATTGACTCAGGGAGGATATTGCCATAATAATATGGCTGAATTTTAATTATTGACTTACAGGAAAATTTAGTATGTCGGTTACTGGTAAAGTAAAGTTTTTCAACGAAGCTAAAGGCTTTGGTTTCATTGAACAAGAAAATGGTCCTGACGTGTTTGTACATTTCAGCGCAATCACTGGTTCTGGTTTTCGCACTCTTAGCGAAGGTCAAGCAGTGACATTCAGCATCAAACAAGGTCAAAAAGGCCCTGAAGCTGAGAACGTAGAAGCAGCATAATTTATTATGTGAACTCTAGTTCATCTTGGTGAAGCAGTTCTCTGTTTCACCATAATTCCCCCCCTCCTTAATCTACTTTATTTTACACTTTACAAATTCCTGCATTTAAAATATCTAGTTCATCTTTATTTCAATATACATCAAAAAACTTTAGCTATTCGAATAACCCAACAAGTTAAATCACTTTCTAGCGCTGTTAAAGCATTTCCTATAATTATGCAAAATAATCTTAAACTGATACCAATACAACCCCGAGATATTTCTTAATTAATTTGACGAATTAAGCTTGGCATTAACCAGATAAAAAATTCTGATATACGACTGCATGGATGTAGGAGGTGGTGCAGTATCCTAAATAGACAAGGGAGCTAATTGTTATCAATAAGATTTTATTACCCCAAAATAGATAGCGTAATTAAGAAAATTGGTATTCCTCGTGATTAGCTTAGATATTGGCTAACTTTAAGCTTTAAATAATATGAAATATTTTTGGAACGACGAGTGGGGTTCGTCTAATTATCAACAGTTATTGATTTACTAAATAAACCTGTCGTTAAGGTTATTATTACTATTTACGGGAAATACATTTTAATAGGAATTTTAAAAAGTACGAACGTGAAGTAGGTGCTTTTAATATTAGCGGTTACGCGGTGTTGTTTTTTTGTGCGATAAATGGTTTGTTTTTTCAGATGAAGTGTTGTTGGGGAGATAAAATGTACTGAAATCGTTTAAAAAATAACTTTTACGATATCTATCTATATTTTTTTTTGTTTTTTTTCAGTGCGAATTCAGCTTTAGCTAAATGTTGCAATAATGTTGTTTTATGTCAGTACAATGCGAATAAATACACCCCTTAAAAGGCTTTAATCGAAATATTAAGAAAAAGGTTAGTTGCAATAATGTTAACATTTGCGTGCTAGTACTTTTGTTTAAGCATTAACTTAGCTATTTATTTGCAGAGATTAGTAAACATCAAGTTGACAGCGCTAATTGCATTTAGCATTATTGGAAGGTTGATATCTATTAAAAGATATCAGGGTTGTTCTCTTCGGAGGATAATTAAATTATAAAAGTAACATTACTTAATTGGTTGGGAACTATGTCTGTTAAAATCAGAAAGAGTCTTGTAGCAACTGCGTTGGTTGGCGCTTTTGCATTTGCAAGCAGCAATGTGATTGCAGATCCTTTGAATGACGTGCAAAAAGCAGGTCAACAAATTCAAAAGGCTGCGGTTAAGTCTCAAACTAAAATTGACAATGTATATGGTCAAACTCAGGAGCTAATCGCTGAGTACCGTAGCGTTGTTGATGAGACTGAACTAATGAAAGTGTATAACGATCACGTGTCGCGCTTGGTTGATAGCCAAAACGCGTCTATTGAATCGTTTGATCGTCAAATCGCTACGATTGATAACACGAAACAAAACGTTGTGCCTTTGATGTATCGCATGATCGATACGCTTGAGCAATTCATCAAAGCGGACGTTCCATTTAATCTAGAAACGCGTTTAGCACGTGTTGAAAGACTACGTGAAATCATGGTTTCTGCGTCTGTAACGACGTCTGAAAAATTCCGTCAAGTACTTGAATCGTACACTATTGAAACAGCGTACAGCTCACTTGTATCTGCTTCACAAGGTACTCTAGAAGTTGATGGCAAGAGCATTAACGTTGATATCGGTCAGTTAGGTCGTATCACTTACGTTGCTCAGTCTTTTGACTTGAAACATGCTTGGGTGTGGGATAACAATACTAAACAGTGGAAAGAATTAGGTGAAGAATACCTAAAACCTGTTAAAGAAGTTATTCGTATGGCGCGTAAGCAAGCGACATTAGAACTTGTTAAACTACCTATCTTTGGCGCGGAGTAATCAATAATGAAGAAACTATTTAAAGGTTTTGCTGTTGCAGCAGTACTAACTGTTTCTGCAGGTACCGCGCTTAATGCACATGCAAATACTGGAGCTCTAGATAAAATTCTTGAGCAAGTAAAGCAAGAGCGTATCTCTGAAGGTAAAATTAATAAGCAACGTGAGCAAGAGTTCTTATCAGAACGTGCTGACAAGCAATCTTTACTTAACAAAGCTAAAAGCGAACTTGCTTCTGAGAAGTCTCGTGGTGAAAGCTTAGCTAAGCAATATGCACAAAATGAAAATACATTAGCTGAAAAAGAAGCAGCTCTACAAAGTGCTCAAGGTACTTTGGGTGAGATGTTTGGTGTTGTACGTCGTGCAGCTCAAGACGCTATTGGTTCTATCGAAGCATCACTAGTTAGTGCTGAGAAACCTGGCCGTGCAGAAATCTTACGTTCATTAGCTGCTGCTAAAGAACTTCCAACTGTTCGTGAACTTGAAGAACTTTGGATTTCACTTCAAACAGAAATGACTGAATCAGCTAAAGTTTCGACTTTTGAAACTGAAGTTGCTGGTCTTGATGGTAACCCGTCAATGAAGAAAGTAACACGTATCGGTAACTTTAACTTAGTTACAGATGATGGTTACTTAATCTACTCACCAGAAACTAAGTCTATTCAGCCTCTAGGTAAACAACCAGATGGTTATATTTTAGACGGTATCGCTGAGCTTGAAAATACATCATCAGATAACTACGCTGGTGTTTATATCGATCCGACTCGTGGTGCTATCTTACGTATCAACACTCAAAAAGCGACACTTATGGAATACTTCCATCAAGGTGGCGTAGTTGGTTATATCATTACAGCTTTACTAGCTTTAGGTATGCTAATTACTCTAATTCGTTTTGTTGACCTTACACTTACTACTAGTAAGATTAAGAGCCAGCTTAAAAATGTTGCTACACCGAATACAAATAACCCACTGGGCCGTATTCTTAAAGTTTACCATGACAACAAGAACCAAGATGTTGAAAACCTTGAGCTTAAACTTGATGAAGCGATTCTTCGTGAAACGCCACGCATCGAAGCTGGTATCAATATAATTAAGATTCTTGCTGCAATCGCACCATTACTTGGTCTACTAGGTACAGTAATCGGTATGATCCTAACGTTCCAAACAATCACATTGTTCGGTACGGGTGATCCGAAGATCATGGCAGGTAACATCTCTCTAGCACTTGTAACTACAGCGCTAGGTCTAATTGCTGCATTACCACTAATTCTACTTCACGCTCTTGTAGCTGGTCGTAGTAAGTCGGTATTACACATCCTTGATGAGCAAAGCGCGGGTATCGTTGCTACTCACGCGGAGAAGGAGAAAGCCTAATGCTAGTCCTGATGGAGATATGGGAATCTATCAGGGATTTTGTTGGCACAGGCGGCCAGGTTTTATACGTGGTCGCGATAGCACTCTTTCTGATGTGGGTTTTAATGATTGAGCGCTATTGGTTCCTACTTGCAGAATTTCCTCGCACAGCGAAAGAAATTGTAGCAAAGTGGGATGCCCGCCAAGACACTACGTCTTGGTACGCACACAGAATCCGTGAAGCATGGATTTCTGAAGCGTCTGAAAAATTAGATCAGCGTATGTTGTTGATTAAGACATTAGTAGCTGTTTGTCCTTTAATAGGCTTACTTGGTACTGTTACTGGTATGATCTCGGTTTTTGAAACCATGGCCAACCAGGGCACAGGTAACGCACGTTTAATGGCATCAGGTATTTCAATGGCAACAATCCCAACAATGGCTGGAATGGTTGCGGCATTATCTGGAGTATTTTTTAGCTCACGTCTTGAGACAAAAGCTAAAATGGTGAAAGCCAAACTTATTGATAGTATGCCTCATCACTAGAGAGAGAATTAAATATGGCACGTAAACAACGTTTTCGTGAAGAAGAAGAAGCTGCGGTTGATATGACGCCAATGCTTGACATCGTATTTATCATGCTTATTTTCTTTATCGTAACTACATCGTTCGTTAAAGAGGCTGGTATCGAGGTCAATAAACCAAAAGCTGCCCAAGCTACTAAGCAAAAAAATGCTAACATTTTTATTGCTATTCGTGGTAACGGCGAAATCTGGGTTGATAAACAACAAATTGATGTTGAACGTATTTCAGCAAAAATCGAAAGTTTATTAGCAGAGCAACCTACCGAAGTTGTAATTATACAAGCTGATAAAGAAGCTAAACACGGTACGGTAGTTAAAGTTATGGACCAGATTAAAGCGACGGGTGACAACCTTAGAATTTCAATAGCTGGAGATCAGTAATGATTCGTTTTCTGTTTTCACTGATTGCAGGTGGGGCAGTTACTTTCGGCTTGTTCTACTTCATGGCCTTCCTCATCTCTGGTGGGGCTGACCGTAATACGGAACAAAAAGAGCAGATCATAGTCGAAATAATGACGAATCCGCCTGAATCTAAGGTGCAGGAGAGGAAGCGTGTACCGCCTCCTCCTCCACCACCGCCAAAGCAGCCGCCTAAACCGCAGCCGCCACAGCCGGAAAATAATAATCCAAACCCTGGTGCTATGTCATTTAACATGGGTAGCATTGATGTTGGTAGTTCAGCTGGTGGACTAAGTGGTCCTGGTGCATTTGGACGAGATGGTGATGCGACACCGATCGTTCGTATAGAGCCAAAATATCCAACGCAAGCAGCGCGAGATGGCAAAGAAGGTTGGGTTCAACTTTCATTCACTATCGATGAGTTAGGTGGAGTAACTGACGTTGAAGTAATTGACGCAGATCCGAAGCGTATCTTTGACCGTGAAGCTAAACGTGCACTGCGTAAGTGGAAGTACCGTCCTAAGATCATTGACGGAAAACCACAGAAACAACCAGGTTTACAAGTTCAATTAGACTTTAAACTTAACCAAGGCAACTAAGGAGGCGAGTAATGAGAAATTTTTCTAAAGTAACTGCTCTTGCAATTCTTATGTCTGTGACTGGTGCTACTTTAAGTGCATCTGTTTTAGCAGCGCCAGATTACGCAAAGATTGAAGAGCGTAAGAAAGCAAAAACTAAAATCATGGGCGAGCGTACTGGTAAAAAAGTAATTAAAGCGTTTGACTTGTACAACGAAGAAAAAGTTGATGAAGCAATTGTTTTGCTTAGAGAGATTGACCCTTCTAATGACTTTGACAAGGCGACCGTAAATCGTTACTTAGGTAGCATGTACGCTCAAAAAGAAAAGTATGACGAAGCGATTAAATATTCTAAACAAGCCGTTGCGCCTGATGTTTTAAACTTTGCTGATCAAGAACAAACTCTAAAGCTGCTAGGTGATTTATATGCCGGTACAGAAAAGTATCAAGAAGCTAAGAAAGCTTATGTTACTTGGATGGACTTTACCGGTGAAGAAGATCCTACGGTTTACACACGTATTGCCCAAGCTAACTATCAGCTAGGACAATTCCGTGATGTTTTTGAACCAGCAGATAAGGCAATAAAGCTTCAAAAAGAGCCTAATAAAGGCCCTTTCCAATTAAAACTGGGTGCATACTTTGAACTTAAAGATTATGCAAACATGGTTACAATTGGCGAAGAGATTGTTCGTGTATGGCCTGATGATAAAAAAGCTTGGGTTAGCTTAGGTAAGTATTACCTACAAACCGAGGATTATTCTAAAGGTTTAGCAACTATGGAAGTTGCATACAAGAATGGTTACTTTGAAAATGAAGTTGAATATAAAGTCTTATCTAACTTTTACTCTCTAAATGAGATCCCTTTTAAAGCAGCTGTAACGCTAGAAAAGGCCATTAAGAGTGAAAAGGTAAAACGTACTAAGCAGAATGTTAGCGCGATTGCGAGTAACTATCATCGCTCTAAGGATCTAGAAAAAGCTGCTAAGTATTACGAAGAAGCTGCTAAATTTGATGACGACGCCGAGCTTTTCCGCAAAGCTGGTTCGTTACTTTTACAATCTGAAAAATTCAGTGCTGCTATTGTTCGTTTGAACAAAGCATTAGAGCTTGGCTCTGATAAAAAGGGTACTATTTATTCAGATTTAGCTGAGGCGTATTACTACCAAGGTAAGTATAAGCAAGCATATGCTGCAATTACTAAAGCTATGGATGACCCTCGCACGCGTAAGTTTGCAAAAGGTTGGTCTACATATATTAAAGATAAAGCCGCTCGCAACGGTGTTAAAATTTAATTTTATTTAGCTAAAGCAACTTATAAAAAGCCCCTCTGGGGCTTTTTTTATTGGAACTACTATGTATAAAAAGCTCTCTTTTTCATTATTACTGTGCCTATTTTTAGCTGCATGTTCAAAGCAGCCTCAATCTTATAAGTCATTTGAAGATGCGCAAGTCGCTTTAAAAACTTTAAACATGGCACTTGTACAACCAGGCGCTAAAAAAACCGATAGAATTACTAAAGAGCAATTGGTGTTCTCTGATGCATATTTAGCTAAACGTCATACTATTTATCAGAACTTAATGGGTATGGACCTTAATCTCAATCAAATCGCACAAGTAAACTATTTGGTTATTGCAGAGCGTTTTCCTGAGCGCTATTTTAATTGGCCGGCTCAAGTCGATGTATTAAAAAACATGCTTGCTTTCGAGGACTCAAAAAGTACACCTGATAATGTTATTACTTGGCTTAAGTTAACCCAAGATACGCTAGACAGTGCAAAACAAAGCAATTTAAAGCTGAATAAAATTGAGCTCACATTATTACAAAGCTATGTATTGAGTGCTATAGGAAGTAATGATGCTCAACCAGCACTTAAGAGTCATATAAGAGCTTTTAGCGATTATTTAGCTAGTTATAAGCCCAGAGGCAGTGTTGGTTTAAGAGGGCTTCCAAATGGAACACAGTGGTATCAGAGCAAGCTTAATTACTTTAGTGGCGAAGTACACTCACCGCTAGAATGGGTTACTCTTCTTAATGAAAAAATAAAAGTATCAGAGCATGTAGTATTCGATAGCAAATTGTCTACCTCTCATCAAACATCATTTGTAGTAAAGTATCTCTCGGATGAAAAGTTAATAGAGGGACTTGATTGGCAGTCTGCTTATCTAGACTTACCGGCAATGGCGAGCAATATGAACATGTCCGATAAAGATAACACTCTTATGCTTGCAATGATGGAATCAGATATTGGCATTCATTACCATGCGTGGACTTTACCACAAGCAAAGGTGAACCTTATGAAACGCTTAGAAATAAGCCAAGAAGAGGCCCAATATTTAGTTGAAGATATATTACTTTATCCTGGACAATCATTTAGCTTTATACAGCAACTGATGTAATAACTTTTAAGTGCGCTCATGATGCGCACTTTGTACATCGTTGAATTGCAGGGTCTTGTTCAAGCAATTTGGCTGATATCTTTTCTTCACAGTCACAGCAGTAACCGTATTGGCCAATTTCTATTTGGCTTACTGCTGCTTCTAGTTTAGTCATGCGATTGATTAAAAGCGCATATTCAGGCCCTAGTTTCTGTGCTGCACAGTCTAACCATTCATTGTTTGCTGTACTGTTTAAAATTTTTATTAAATGCTGGTGTGCCGGATAGGCTGATTGAGAAAGCATAGTTAATATATGCAATTTAACTTGTGCTATTTCATCGTTTAGAATCTTTTGATGATGCATTATCAGTACAACCTTATTAAATTGTCTTTTCGTTATACTGATATTATCTAGATGCTTTAATCTAGCCGTTATGATTTGAATCAAGTTGCGGTGCTTTGGCGTATTTATTTAATACGCTTGCCACATCTTCTTTACTTTTTAAACGCCTGATTTCATCAAATAAATCGATCGCTTGCGGGTATTGGCGTTTAAGGTAACCTAGCCATTGCTTTGTACGAGAAGCAAAGTACTTTACATCTTTTGCAGGGTCTTGATGAATAGCAGAGTGGATTAAGTGATAAATGATATGCTCCCATTGAAGGCCATCATATTGTTCGTTATTTACATGAGCTTTAATTTTTTTTGCTAGATCAGGGTGCGAAAGGGCGCCACGACCAAGCATTAAATCAGTGCATCCACTACGTTTTTGGCAAAGCATAGCGTCTTCAACTTGCCAAATTTCACCATTAGCAACAACGGCAATGTTTTTATCTTTTATTATTGGCGGAATTTTTTCCCAATATGCTGGCGGGTTATAGCCATCACGTTTGGTCCTAGCATGTATAGCTATACTATTTGCGCCCGCACTTACCACAGCATCAACTATTTCTTGGCTATTACTGTCATCATCAAATCCTAAGCGAATTTTTGCACTTACTTCATGTTTATCATCTACAGCGTCTCGGACTGCTTTGATAATAGTGTACATATGATCAGGATCTTTAAGTAGTACAGCGCCTCCTCGACTACGATTTACAGTTTTTGCTGGGCAGCCAAAGTTAAGGTCGACCCCATGAGATCCTAAAGCAATTGCTCTTACTGCATTTTCGGCTAACGGATTTGCTTCTTGGCCGAGCAACTGAACACGCACAGGAGTACCTGCTCGCGTAAATCCATTATTATGTAGTTCAGGGCAAAATCGATGAAAAACTTTGTCAGGTAAGCATGTTTCAACCACTCTTACAAACTCGGTAACGCACAAATCGAACCCACCAATATCAGTGAGTAATTGGCGCATTTTAAAATCAACGACACCTTCCATAGGCGCTAAAACAAGTTTCATAAGGTGATTAATTTTGATAAAAAACTGGACGCATAGTTTACCTGTAAATCACACATTGATAAATCTGTAATTACCAACCATATTTAATGTAGAAACCGCAAAAGTAAATATTATGAAAATAAATGAAAGTTTTTATTCTTGTACAGGTCTACTTAAGCATACAAGCAATTTAAAATACATTTTTATTGCTGAGATTTACAATACTTGATTAAAGAGAGTCACAAAATGAATACAGTTAAAAAAAATACAATCGCGTTAACTTTAGGTGCAGTAGTTGTTGGCTCTGCAAGCTTTGTATCTGCAGATGTACAGGCTAATCCATTTGAGTTTCAACAATTAGTGACAGGTTACCAACTTGACGCTAAAGAAGGCAAGTGCGGCGAAGGTAAATGTGGCGGCGATGCAAAAGATGCAAAAGCTAAAACAGAAGGCAAGTGCGGCGAAGGTAAATGTGGCGGCGACGCAAAAGATGCAAAAACCAAAACAGAAGGCAAGTGCGGCGAAGGTAAATGTGGTGGCGATGCAAAAGATGCAAAAGCTAAAACAGAAGGCAAGTGCGGCGAAGGTAAATGTGGTGGCGACGCAAAAGATGCTAAAGGCATGAAAGCTAAAGCTGAAGGCAAGTGCGGCGAAGGTAAATGTGGCGGCGACGCAAAAGATACTAAAGGCGCTAAAGCTAAAGCGGAAGGCAAGTGCGGTGAAGGTAAATGTGGCGGCCGTTAATTTCTTATTCTAAATAAGTTATGCTAAAAGGGCCTTAAGGCCCTTTTTTGATAAGTTAGAGGTAGTTATGACACAAGTTCAGAGTACAGATTTCGGGATGGTGGGCCTTGGCCTACGACGAGAAATGCTTGGTGAGCTCCTTGAGCACGTGCCTAATCAAGTAGATTTTTTAGAAGTTGCGCCGGAAAATTGGTTAAAACTAGGGGGGCGTTTTAAAAAACAATTTAAAACATTAACAGATGCAAATAATTTTGTGTGTCATGGATTATCACTGTCTATCGGTTCACCCGAACCATTGGATGTTGAATTTGTTAAATCTTTAAAAGTTTTTTTTGAAGAGCACAATATAAAAACTTTTAGTGAGCACTTAAGTTACTGCTCTGGCACCGGGCATATGTATGACTTAATGCCAATTCCGTTCACGTCAGATGCTATTGCGCACGTTGTTCCACGTATTAAACAAGTACAGGACATACTTGAGCAACAAATTGCGATAGAAAATGTTTCTTATTATACCGCTCCTGGGCAGCAGTTATCTGAGCTGGAATTTACAAATATCATTTTAGAGCAAGCAGACTGCAAGCTTTTACTTGATGTGAATAACATTTATGTGAATTCGATTAATCATGGCTATAACGCACAAGCGTTTTTAACTGGGTTACCCTCTAATCGTATTGCCTATGGGCACGTTGCAGGCCATTATAATGAGGCTGATGACTTAATAGTGGATACACATGGTGCTGATGTCATTGATCCTGTGTGGGAGCTATTGGATAAAGCATATGAAGTACATGGCGTATTTCCAACCTTGCTTGAGCGCGATTTTAATATTCCTACTATGGATGTGTTAACCAAAGAATTAGATATAATTCATGAGCTACAAGCTAAACACATTACTTCAACTTTTTCAAAACAACGAGCTTAATATAAGCCTTTATAAATATTAAAAGAGTGCCTGGTTATGAGCTTTATTGAAATACAAAACGAATTTATGGCGCATATTCGCGAGCCTAAAAAAAATAATAAGCCCAGCGGTATCGAAGACAGACGTATGGCCATTTATCGCGACCTATTTTTTAATAACATTGAAGGTTTTATATCATCAGGTTTTCCGGTATTAAAAACCTTATACACCGACACGCAATGGCAGGTACTTATACGTCAGTTTTTTAGCGAATATGATTGTCATTCGCCGTACTTTTTAGATATAGCAGGGGAGTTTGTTAATTACTTATCTAGTGATTATAAAATGAAAGAGTACGATCCTGTATTTATGCTAGAGCTTGCCCATTACGAATGGGTAGAGCTAGATGTATCGATTGCACATGAAGATGAGCAAGCGCAAAAATTACAAGCAACAGCACTCACTAGTTCTGCTTTGTATTTATCGAAAGCGGCAAGAAATTTAAGTTATCAATTTCCAGTTCAAAATATTAGCAATCACTTTATACCTAAAGAGCCATCAGCCCAGGCTAATTGTTTTGTTGTATATAGAGATGAAGATGATGACGTTCAATTTTTGGCTACCAATGCGATGACTGCTTTATTGCTGTCAATTATCGAGGCAAGTGATGGAGCGACATTTGATGAAGTTTGCCAACAGGTATTAGCTCACGCGCCGCAATTTAATGCAGAGCAAATTGCTCAAGGTGCATTGGTTACCCTTAATGCTATGGTTGAACGCGGTGTCATTGTGACAAAAAATCAAGATTAAGGTCTTTATTGATGATTTTACATCGTCTATCATGACACCCTTATTTGCCGTGCTTAATAAAAGGTTGTACCAATGTCAGATGATAAAGACTTTAAAGATCCGTTCAACGCTACTTACTTTCTTGCTTTCTTAGCTGTATTTGCAGGGATTGGCTGTTTAAATGCAATATTAGGCTGGATCACTAGCTTAACTTAAAATGCATAGCGTTTATTAAGGCTGTTGCTTACTTCAGCCTTGAGTCTCTTTATTTTTAATTACACTCCCTACACTTAATACTTCTTTTATAGTAACGCCAAACTCGCAATTAAAGGTTAGTTAAGGTTATAATCACCTGCTTTGTAATATAAACAATTGAGCAGTTAAAATTATGACTCAAGTAACACCAGCAATTATCAAAAACAGCATAACTACAATTGCGGATTATCCAAAAGCGGGCATCATGTTTCGCGATGTAACCACTTTAATGGCAAATCCAGAAGCCTTTAAAGCAACTATTGACGCGTTTATCGCTGAATATAAAGATCAGGGTTTTACTAAAATAATTGGCACAGAATCACGTGGCTTTATTTTTGGTGCGCCATTGTCTTACGCGTTAGGCATTCCGTTTATTCCAGTACGTAAACCAGGTAAGTTACCACGCGAAGTAATTCGTCAAGATTACTTACTTGAATACGGTGAAGACACGCTAGAACTGCACGTTGATGCAATTGTACCTGGCGATAAAGTATTACTAGTTGATGACTTGTTAGCAACTGGTGGCACAATTGAAGCCACTGCTAAATTAGTTCATAAACTAGGTGGCGAAGCCACAGATGCTGCATTTGTTGTATCATTACCTGAACTTGGTGGCGAGCAGCGCATCAAAAAAATGGGTATTAAAATCCTAAAATTGGTTGAATTCGAAGGCGAGTAATCGATGAGTTATCAGGTTCTAGCGAGAAAATGGCGTCCTCAAACCTTTCATGAATTGGTTGGGCAGTCTCATGTTAAGCAAGCGCTTGTAAATGCGCTTACACAAAATAGACTGCATCACGCTTATTTATTCACTGGAACCCGCGGTGTAGGTAAAACGACCATTGCACGTATTTTTGCTAAAAGCTTAAATTGCGACGAAGGTATATCTGCAAATCCGTGTGGTCAATGTAGCAGCTGTTTAGATATAGAAGCAGGGCGCTACATTGATTTACTCGAAATAGATGCGGCTTCTCGAACCAAAGTAGAGGACACCCGCGAAATACTCGATAACGTTCAATATGCGCCAACGCGTGGACGTTATAAAGTATATCTAATCGATGAAGTTCACATGCTCTCAAAGCACAGTTTCAATGCACTTTTAAAAACGCTTGAAGAACCACCAGAGCATGTGAAATTTTTATTAGCGACGACCGATCCTCAAAAGTTACCCGTTACTATTTTATCTCGCTGTTTGCAATTTAACTTAAATGCGTTATCGCAAAGTGAAATTAAAACACAGCTTGAACACGTACTTACTCAAGAGCAGCTTAGCTTTGATACCGATGCACTTAGTATTATTTCAAAAGCCGCTGATGGCAGTATGCGTGATGCACTTAGCTTAACCGACCAAGCTATTGCGCAAACAAATGGTGATATTAATAATCAAGCAGTACAAACTATGCTTGGCTTAATGGATACCCATTACAGCCAAAGCTTGCTTGCAGCATTACTTGCTCAAGATGGTGCTGCATTAATGGATGAAATTGCACAAGTGGCAAGTCGTAATCCTAATTATGTGGCATTGCTTGATGATTTAATTGCACTTACGCATTTGACTCAACTAACCCAGTTAGTGCCAGAAGCGGCAGGGCTTGATGAAAAAAATGTAGATTATATTGCTCATGTTGCACAGCATACGAGCCCACAGCAAATTCAAGTTTATTATCAGTTGCTGTTAAATGGTAAAAAAGATTTACAATGGGCACCAGAGCCTCGCTTAGGTTTTGAAATGATCATGCTAAGACTATTAGCATTTAAGCCTACAGACGCTCAACAAAGTGTACCTATAGTTAATGAAGAGCCGGCTCAAAATAAGCAAGGCCGAGCAAGTGCACTGCGAGATATATTAAATAAAAATAAAACACCGCAAAATAGCTTATCAAGTGCTAGCCGTGAGCAGGTAAGCAATGCCTTACCGGTTGATAATACCGAACAATCAAAACCAGTTGAATCAGCGCCAACGATTGCCACTGAAATATCTAATGATGAAGTCGCACAAAGTAAAAATGAACCAGCGAATGATGCAGTAGAGCAACCGGCTCAACAAACAGAAAACACTCCTGAACAACAAGTCTCAGTTAATGAGCAACCACAAGCTAATGTTGTTTCGGATGATCAAGCCCAGCGTCAAAGTGAAGATGAAGCTTATATGCAACACAGCGATGCTGAACAAACGTTAGCCTCGCAGTTTGACGATATAATGAGTAGCGCTGTAGATCAGGGCTTTAACCCTGCTACTAATACAAATTCAGATCCTTCATTAGAGCTTGCAGCTAATCAAAATGTAAGTACACCAATTGCCGAGCAAGAAGCGCAAGCTCAATCGGCCATTGCCCGTATTTTACGTGACAGAAACATATCGGGTGCAGGTAGGTTATCAAGTAAGAATACAAATACATCTGCGAGTAATGTAGCAGTACAGCCAAGCCAAGCGCCTGCTAAAAAGCCTGAACAGCATCCAAGAATGCCTAAAGCCCAAAGTGTTCATCAAGGTAGTGCAGATACAAGTGCAAGTGAGCTTAATGGCCCTTCAAGCACTACGCCTGGCGATACCCCTCCTTGGGCAACTGATAGCGCAGGTGAGAGTGAAAAAAAGCATGAGCTCCCAGTAACAGGGGGCCAAACCCAGGTACATAGTCAATCCAGCACAAAGCCAGCTAGTAAGATTGATTTTAAAGCAAAACACCAAACAATTACCGAAAATTTAGCGCCAGAATTACTTGAGCAAATAAACCCTCAAAAAGCGCCCGAAATAGTGCCAGAGGAAGTAAGTATTCCTGCGCCTGATGATTTTCAAAGCCCAATTAGTGAAATTAGATTTGCACATCAACAAGATGAATGGGCTTATTTAATTAAACGTATGGGGCTGGGTGGTCGTATGCGCCAATTTGCACTGCATTCAATATTTACCAAGCAAGGCAACAGTTTACATATAGATGTTGATGAATCACAAAAGCATTTAGATACACCGATGCTTCGCCAAAGATTAGATGCCGCACTGTCGAGTATTTATGAGCATAACGTGTCGTTAAGTATTAATTTTGCTAAGGGAGTTATTGACTCTCCTTATCTTATTCAGCAAAAAATTGATGCAGGTCGCCATCAACAAGCAATCGATGTGATCACATCTGACGAAAACATAGTACAATTTCAGCAAGTATTTAGCGCCGAAATCGACGAAAACAGTATTCAGGCATTGTAATTACTTACAATCGCCCTTATGTTCATGTTAATTAATGTATTAAAAGAAAGAGAGAAAGTTATGTTTAAAGGTGGAATGGGCAACATGATGAAGCAAGCGCAGCAAATGCAAGATCGCATGCAAAAAGCCCAAGACGAAATTGCAACATTAGAAGTTGTTGGCGAAGCCGGTGCCGGTTTAGTTAAAGTAATTATGCTTGGTAACCACAACGTACGTCGTGTTCAGCTTGATGAAAGCCTAATGGAAGACGACAAAGACATGATTGAAGACTTACTTGCAGCAGCATGTAACGATGCTGTACGCCGTGTTGCAGAAGAAACACAAGAGCGCATGGGTAAAGTAACTGGCGGTATGCAATTACCACCAGGTATGAAAATGCCGTTTTAAGTAAATAATGCAACTTTCAGATAGTTTAAATCAGCTTATAGAAGCACTGCGCTGCCAACCGGGCATTGGTCCAAAGTCAGCGCAACGTATTGCTTTTCACTTGCTTGAGCGCGACCGTAAAGGGGGCACTCAGCTTGGTAATGCACTCACTAAAGCAATGACAGCCATAGGGCATTGTCAGTCTTGTCGTACTTTTTGCGAACAAGCTCAGTGCGATATTTGTTTAAGTACAAAGCGTCAAGACAGCGGCATATTATGTGTTGTTGAATCGCCTACTGATGTGCTTGCCATTGAGCAAACGGGTCAGTACTTAGGGCTATACTTTGTTTTAATGGGTCATTTATCGCCAATTGACGGTATCGGCCCTAAAGAAATTGGCTTAGACGTTTTAGAGCAAAAACTTGCTCAAGGCGGTATTAATGAGGTTATTTTAGCGACTAACCCTACCGTTGAAGGCGATACTACTGCTCATTATATTGCTCAGCTTTGTCATAAATATAAAGTAGGTGCTTCGCGTATTGCTCACGGTATTCCTGTGGGGGGCGAGCTTGATTTAGTAGATGGTAGAACGCTTATGCATGCTTTTAGCGGCAGGCGTTTAGTTACACAAGACTAATTCTAAGCCACTATTTGAAAACAAACTGTAAAAGCCTACATGATTAAATTATGTAGGCTTTTTTGTTTTTAAGGTAAGCTTAGAGGTGGCCTGTTATGTTTTATTCTTGTAGGCTATCTATCTAATTAGTAAGGAACACAATGAAAGATAATCAACCCTACCAAGGTACATTGCTGGGTAGTCAGCGTTTTTTACCGCTTTTTATTACGCAGTTTTTCTCAGCGATAAACGATAACGTGTATAAGCAATCAGTGCTTATTCTATTGATATTTCAGGCTGCAACGCTTTCTGATGGCGCACTTTATTCAAATATTGCTGCTGGGTTATTTATCCTACCTTTCTTTTTATTTTCAGGGATGGCGGGGCAGCTAGCTGAAAAAACAGAAAAATCCAAACTCATCAGAATCGTAAAGCTATGTGAAATCCCTATTATGGTTGTAGGGGCTGCCTCTATTTTAACGCAGTACGTTTGGCTGATGTTAGCCACCGTATTTTTAATGGGCGTACAAAGTACGTTTTTTGGTCCATTAAAATACTCTATTTTACCGCAGCACGTAGCCCCTAACGAATTAACAAAAGCGAATGGCTTGGTTGAATCAGGCACGTTTGTGGCGATACTAATTGGTACAATTTTTGGCACCTATTATATTACTCAATCAGTAGGGCCTACGCTTATAAGTATTGCCGTATTAGTACTGGCCGTTATGGGGTATGTTAGCAGTCGCTTTATACCCATTAGTGAGGCAAACGAGCCTAACTTAAAATTTACCTATAATATATTTTCATCCACAAAAAACGTATTTTCAGCACTTAATTCGCAAACAGAATCGGTTGGTAAATCAGTACTTGGGATCAGTTGGTTTTGGTTAATAGGTGCAATCGTCCTAACTTCCCTACCGAATTATGTAAAGCACACGATGGGTGGGGATGAACTGGTAGTAACTAGTGCACTTGTTGTGTTTTCACTAAGTATTGCTATTGGTTCGTTATTGTGTGAAAAGCTCTCTCGCTCTCGAATAGAATTAGGAATTGTGCCTTTTGGCGCTATTTTAATTACCTTGTTTTTATACTTACTGAGCCAAGAGAGCGCTATTAGCTCTTATTTACCTCAAAACCTTGAATTATTGACGCTTGAGCAGTTATTAGAAACAGGCGACATGTTGTGGCATTTTGTATGGATGGCAGGCATTGGCATTGGCTCTGGTTTTTACACTGTACCGCTGTATGCGCTTATTCAACAGCGCACTGAAGAGTCGAGTCGCTCACGTGTTATAGCGGCTAACAATGTATTAAATGCGTTGTTTATGGTGGGCAGTGCTGTTTTAAGTATTGTAACGCTGTCTGTTTTTCAGTGGAGTATTTCAGAGTTGCTACTGTTACTTGCTGGGCTAAACTTGCTTATCTCTGTTTATATTTATACCAAAGTACCAGAGTTCTTTTTACGATTTATTATATATATTTTAGCTATTTGTATGTACAGAGTGCGCACAAAAGGTGAAAGTAATATTCCAGATGAAGGCGCTGCCGTTATAGTGTGTAATCACGTGAGCTTTGTCGATTGGATGTTTATTTTAGCAGCATCACCAAGGCCTATCCGATTTATGGTATTTGCCCCTATTTATTATTCGCCAGCCCTACATTGGTTATTTAAAATGGCCAAAGCTATTCCCATTAACAGTGAAAAAACCAATCCGGAAGCGTTTAAAAAAGCGTTTGACGAAGTGGCTGCTGCGCTTAATAAAGGCGAACTTGTTGGTATTTTCCCTGAAGGAAAACTAACCAGTGACGGCTCTATCGATATTTTTCGCCGTGGAATCGAGCGCATTATTGAGCGCTCACCTGTGCCCGTTATTCCTGTGCATTTAGGGGGCCTGTGGGGAAGTATGTTTAGCCGAAAAGCTAAGTGGCAACTACCACGATTAAAATGGTCTTTGGTGTCGGTTGCAGTAGGTACCCCGATTGCCGCTGACAAAGTAGTAGCAGACGATTTACGTGAGCAAGTATTGGCTTTAAAAGCGCTTCATTCGAAAGATATTGACTAATTTAATGATTAACTTAATAGATAACTCAACATCGCAAACACCTTCAGAACACACATGCTAGTTGATGACTTTGTAGCGCCTAAATGCGCTGGGTTTATTGAAATATTATATCAAGATGACGATATTTTACTGATCAATAAACCCAGTGGGTTATTAAGTTTGTCGGGTAAAAACCCGCTTAACTGGGACTCAGTACATTACCGTTTAGTGCATGGTCAAAAAGGGTTAACAGCCGCTTTTGCTGAGGCTAAGTTACCGCATCGGTTAGATTTGGGTACATCGGGCATTATGATTGTCGGATTAAACGCCAAAGCATCCAAGCATCTTAATATACAGTTTCAGGCGCGTACTATTCAAAAGCGTTATGTAGCCATGCTCGAAGGGGTCTTGGCTGTTGATAAGGGGTCAATTACTGCGCCAATAGCAAAGGATAAGCTGCTTTTTCCGCGAGTTAAAATTTGCCAAGCGACGGGCAAAGTAGCGGTGAGTGAATATAGTGTGCTTGAGCGGCTTAAACAACCGTGCAGAACCTTAGTGCAATTTACGCCCGTTACCGGACGTACCCATCAACTACGAATACACAGCCAGTTTATAGGGCACCCAATTTTAGGCTGTGATTTATATAAAAGTGCACAAAGTGAACACATGGCAGGGCGCTTACAATTACATGCCAGCGATTTATATTTTGAACACCCAACAACAAGCGAAAAGATTCATATTAATTGTCCGCACCCATTTTAGATAAACGAGATATTCTATTTTTTCGTTTCACCTTTTTTTGATTTTTCCCTTGAAGTTCTAACACCTCACCCCATATTAACTGCATAACGCAGACACTTTGCAAATTGGAGATATATAAATGACTGCAGCACAAAAAGAAACATTAGGCTTTCAAACAGAAGTAAAACAATTATTAAACTTAATGATTCATTCTCTTTATTCTAATAAAGAAATATTTTTACGCGAACTTGTGTCAAACGCATCAGATGCGGCAGACAAGTTACGCTTTTTAGCGCTATCTCAAGGCGACCTTTACCAAGGTGATGCCGATTTACGTGTTCGTATTAGCGCAGATAAAGAAGCAAATACAATTACCATTTCTGATAATGGTATTGGTATGACACGCGATGAAGTAATTAGCTCGCTAGGTACCATTGCAAAGTCGGGTACTGCTGAGTTTTTCAAAAACTTAACGGGTGATCAAAGTAAAGATTCACAGTTAATTGGTCAATTTGGTGTTGGTTTTTACTCAGCATTTATTGTTGCCGATTTAGTAACTGTTCGTACACGTAAAGCGGGTGAAACAACAGCTTACGAGTGGGAATCTCAAGGTGAAGGCGAATACACGCTTCAAGAAATTGAAAAAGAAGGCCGTGGTACCGACATTATTTTACATCTTCGTGATGAAGAAAAAGAATTTGCTGACGATTACCGCCTGCGCGGCATTGTTACTAAATACTCAGACCATATTTCAACACCTGTACAAATGTTTAAAGCAGAAGTACCAGAGTCTGAAGGCGAAGACGGCGAAAAAATTCCAGCAGTACCAGGTGAATGGGAAAGCATTAACCGTGCAACTGCATTGTGGACGCGTGATAAGTCAGAGCTTTCTGATGAAGAATACAAAGAGTTTTACAAGCACGTAAGCCACGACTGGGAAGATCCACTTAGCTGGGCACATAATAAGGTTGAAGGTAAAACTGAATATACGAGCCTTTTATACATCCCTAAAAAAGCACCTTTCGATTTATGGAACCGTGAACGCCAAAGTGGCTTAAAACTTTACGTACAACGTGTATTTGTAATGGATGATGCTGAGCAGTTCATGCCAAGCTACCTTCGTTTTGTGAAAGGTTTACTAGATTCAAACGATTTACCACTAAACGTATCTCGTGAAATTCTACAAGACAACAAAGTAACGCAAGCTATTCGTAAAGGGTGTACATCGCGCATTATTAAAATGCTTGAGCGTATGGCTAAAAACAAAGCTGACGATTACCAAGTATTCTGGAATGAGTTTGGCCAAGTAATGAAAGAAGGCCCAGCTGAAGATGCGGCAAATAAAGAAGCTGTGTGTAAACTATTACGTTTTTCTTCGACTCATACTGATTCAGAAACGCAAGATGTGTCGCTTGAGCAATATGTTGAGCGCATGAACGAAGGTCAGGATAAAATTTACTATGTAGTAGCTGATACATTTACTTCTGCGAAAAACTCACCGCATTTAGAGATTTTCCGCAAAAAAGGCATTGAAGTATTACTACTAAGTGACCGTGTTGATGAGTGGATGATGAGCCACTTAACTGAATTTGCTGATAAGCAACTACAGTCAATCACACGTGGTGACCTAGATTTAGGTAAGCTGGACGACGAAGAGACTAAAAAAGCACAAGAAGAGTCTGAAAAAGAAATGGCTGGGCTTGTTGAACGTATTAAAACAGCACTAGGTGAAGACGTTAAAGAAGTACGCTTTACGCACCGCTTAACAGATTCTCCAGCGTGTGTTGTAAGCGACGACAACGATATGAGCTCACAAATGCAAAAGCTAATGGAGTCTGTAGGTCAAGCAGCCCCAGAAGCAAAACCTGTGTTTGAGCTAAACCCAGAGCACCAACTTGTTAAGCATTTAAATGACGAACAAGATGAAGATAAGTTTTCACAGTGGTCACATGTTTTATTAGACCAAGCATTACTTGCAGAACGCGGTACACTTAAAGATCCAACAGGATTCGTTACTCGCTTAAACAAGCTAATGCTTGAGCTAAGTAAGTAGTTAACTACTTATTTAGTTAATAAAAGTATAAATTATATACTTTAAATAAAAGGGAACGTGTGTTCCCTTTTTTAATGCGCTGTAAATACACCTGCGACTCATCAATTAGTATAAGTTGCTTGAGTATCTGCGGCGCTTGTGGAAGAATTCAGGCTTTAAAATAAATATCCATACTAGGGGACAATAATATGCGCATTATTCTTTTGGGCGCGCCGGGTGCAGGTAAAGGTACTCAAGCTCAGTTTTTAATGGACAAATACGGTATTCCACAAATTTCTACTGGCGATATGTTACGTGCGGCAATTAAAGAAGGCACACCACTAGGCCTAGAAGCAAAAAAAGTAATGGATGCTGGTCAACTAATTTCTGATGATATTATTATTGGTTTAGTAAAAGAGCGTATTACTAAAGCGGATTGTGAGAAAGGCTTTTTACTTGATGGCTTCCCACGCACTATTCCTCAAGCTGATGCAATGAAAGAAAATGGCGTAGTGGTTGATCACGTTATTGAATTTGACGTGGCTGACGAAGTGATTGTTGAACGCATGGGCGGACGTCGCGTTCACCCTGGTTCTGGTCGTGTCTACCACGTTGTTTACAATCCACCAAAAGTGGAAGGTAAAGACAACGAAACTGGGGAAGACTTAATTGTTCGCGCAGACGACACTGAAGAAACAGTACGTAAACGTTTAGGTATTTACCACGAACAAACTATGCCATTAGTTGATTACTACCAAGCAGAAGCTGCTGCTGGTAACACTCAGTACCACAAACTAGATGGTACACAAGCTGTTGAAGCTGTAAGTTCACAACTTGGTGAGCTTTTAGGTTAATTATAAAAGCACATTAAAAAACCGCCAATTGGCGGTTTTTTGTTTTAAGTCTATTTAGCCTGCTTAATTAGTGCTAATTAATCGGCTTTACAGCGTTTTAAGTTTCTCAATTACGCTGTTATATTCTGGTTCAGTTGAAAGACTACTAACTAATTGTTTATAAATGATGTTGTGACTTTCATCTAAAATAAATACAGTTCGGGTTAGTAAACCCATATCTTTAATAATTAATCCGTATTTTTGGCCAAAATCGCGCCAAACAGAATCAGATAACGTAGTGATTTTATCGATATTTTCAGCTTTGCAAAAACGCTTTTGAGCAAATGGTAAATCAGCACTAATTGTCAACATAGCAACCGCAGGAAATTGCGAGGCTACTTTTTCATTAAAGTGTTTAGTTTGCAGGCTACAAATGCCTGTATCAAGACTGGGTACTACACTTATCAATACAGCTTGGCCTTTGTAGTCCTCAAGCGTTACAGGGATGAAGTTGTCATCAACTACTTTGAAATTTGGCGCGCTATCTCCAACAGAGATCCCTTTGCCTAATAAAGTTACTGGTTTGCCCTGTGCAGATACTTTTCCTATGTCTAGCATGTTTTCTGGGTAATCGGCTGCAATAGCCACAGAGCAAAATGCACTCAAAACAAAGGCAAGTGAACGTAACATAAGGTATTTCCTTTTAAATTAACGCAATGGGCGTCAGTGTATTATACTGCGCTATAGTAACCAAGTGATTATACAGCTCTAATTAAACTGGGATTAGTTCTGTAATATAAAAATTGTAACTGTGCTAAACTTTGATTAACATGAAGTTACAAAATATATCTTCAATAATAAAAATAAAAACCACTATAAAGTAATTTTAATGCTCATGACTGGTTTAGAAACAGAGAGATAATATGTCAACATCGGTACTAATATGTGATGACTCAAAATTAGCTAGGCGTCAACTAGCTCGCTCATTACCTGAAGATTGGGATATTAAAGTTGAATTTGCACTCGACGGTGTTGATTGTATAAAGCAAATAAAGTTAATTGAACCAGAGATACTTTTTCTCGATTTAAACATGCCTGAAATGGATGGCTATGAAGTTTTAATCGCTATGAAAGAACAGGGGCTAAACATACTCACTGTTGTCGTCTCTGGTGATATACAGCCAAGTGCACATCAAAGAGTGCTTGAACTTGGTGCTATCGATTTTATTCAAAAGCCATGTTCCCCCGAAAAGCTAGCCAGCATAATTGAACACCATGGCATCAAAGATAAAGCTATGCGTGAGCGTCTCTCTCATTCGCTAGGAGAGCAAGTCGACCCTGATGTTCGAGATATATACCAAGAGCTAACTAACGTTGCTATGGGTCAGGCTGGGGATTTACTTGCACGCCTTCTTAATGTGTTTGTCGAGCTACCAATTCCTAATGTGAATATTTTGGAAGTTAATGAACTCGATATGGCGCTGCAGTCTATAGACAATAATGCAGCTACATCGGGTGTGTGCCAGGGCTTTATTGGCGGTGGTATTTCGGGCGAGGCGCTATTACTTTTAAATGATTCAAGCTTTAAAGAAATAGCTTCTTTGATGAATTATGACGGTGAGTTAAACGATAAAATTGAACTTGAGCTGCTTATGGATATTAGTAATATTTTGATAGGCGCTATTTTAACGGGGCTTTCTAAGCAGCTCGATATGTCATTTAGCCAAGGGCACCCGATTGTACTTGGCCAACACCGAGATGTGTCTGAACTGGTTAAATCAAATAAGTCACGCTGGCAGCGTACGCTTGCTATAGAGATTAGTTACGGTATTGAAAACCATGATATAAATTGCGATCTCATGCTGTTATTTACTGAAGATTCACTTAAAACTTTGAAGTACAAAGTTGCTTACCTATTAGAAGATTAAGTTATGGCTGCTGATTTAGAGATGACTGAAATCCATTGGTTAATGGATATGTTCAATACCGTTGATGTAGGCCTTGTAGTGCTTAATAGAGACTATAAAGTGTGTGTATGGAATGGCTTTATGGAAAACCATTCAGGGCTTTTACCAAGCGCGGTAAAAGATAAAGACCTATTTGATTTATTTCCAGCAATAGACGAAAAATGGTTTAGAAGTAAGTCAGAGTCGGTTTTTGTATTAAAAAATCGTTCTTTTACGATTTGGGAGCAGCAGCCATACATTTTTCGTTTTAAAAATTATCGACCTATTACTGGTAAAGCTGATTACATGTATCAAAATGCGACATTTATTCCTCTTACCAATACGATGGGCGAAGTTAGTCATATTTGTATAATTTTGTACGATGTAACAGATGTAGCGGTTAATAAAAAAGAACTAGAAGAGTTAAACAAAAAACTAGAACAAGTAAGTCAAACAGATAGTTTAACGCAGCTTGCAAACCGTGGACATTGGGAAGGTACATTGCGCCAAGAGTTTTTGAGAGTTAAGCGAAGTGGTGGCTGTAGTACATTATTAATGTTTGATATTGATCACTTTAAAAAAATAAATGATGAATACGGACATAGCTGCGGTGATGAAGCGCTCCGTCATTTATCTAACTTACTACGTACGACGCTGCGCGAAACTGATGTTGCAGGGCGTTATGGCGGTGAAGAGTTTGCAGTGACATTACTTGATACAGATAAAGAAGGCGCTTTTGTATTTGCTGAGCGTTTAAGGGTACTGATTGAAACTAACCCTGTTAAGTATAAACACTTTGAAATAACAATGACGGTAAGTATAGGGCTAGCTGGTAACAGTAATGATTTTAAAAATCATGAGCGCTGGATAGAGGCTGCAGATAAAGCATTGTACCAATCTAAAAATACAGGGCGAAATAAAGTAATAGCCTACGAAGATATAAAAAATGACGCTTAAGCGTCATTTTTTATATCCAGAATTTAGAGTTAAATAATAGGGTGTTTGTATAGTCAGCTAAGCCAACCAGCACAACAAATTTTTCTTATCCCCTATTGTTACTCAGTTGTGTGTCGAGAGTCATCGGTTGGACACTGACCAATTATAGAGACCTCACCACAATTTGACTCTTGTTCAAGTTTTACTTTAAAGCCCCATAATCTGTAAAGATGCTTAAGTACTTCTTTGTGCGAGTTTGCTAAAGGAATGTTGTTATGAGGTACGTAGCGCAGGGTTAGTGAACGATCACCTCTAATATCAACGTCATATACTTGAATGTTGGGCTCATGATTACTCAAGTTGTACTGCGCTGAGAGGGCTTCTCTTACAGCTTTATAGCCGTTGTCGTTATGTATTGCGCCAATTTCTAAATGGGGATTATTAGTATGGTCAATAATAGTAAATAATTTAAAATCACGAATTAACTTAGGTGATAAAAACTGGCTAATAAAACTCTCATCTTTAAAGTTTTCCATTGCAAAATGCAGTGTATCTAGCCAATTACTGCCTGCATATTCAGGGAACCAGCGTTTATCTTCTTGTGTTGGGTGCTCACACATTCTGCGAATATCAACCATCATATTAAAGCCTAAAGCGTATGGGTTAATGCCTGAATAATACTTACTGTTATAAGGTGGCTGATAAACTACGTTGGTGTGGCTTTGTAAAAATTCTAACATAAACGAGTCGGTGAGCTTTCCCTCATCATATAAGTGATTAAGGATGGTGTAATGCCAAAAAGTTGCCCAACCTTCGTTCATTACTTGAGTTTGTTTTTGTGGGTAAAAGTATTGCGAAATTTTACGAACAATACGTATCACTTCACGTTGCCAAGAGTCCAGTAATGGAGCGTTTTTTTCAATAAAATACAAAATATTTTCTTGGGGTTCAGAAGGAAAATGGCGGACTTTCTTTTTGGTTTCTTGCTGTTGCTCAGGAATAGTCCGCCATAATTCATTTACTTGCGATTGAAGGTAGTCTTCACGCTCTTGTTGGCGTTTTTGTTCTTCAAATAACGATATTTGTTGTGGACGTTTGTAGCGATCGACTCCGTAATTCATTAATGCATGACATGAGTCGAGCAGGGCTTCTACTTGTGTAATACCGTGCTTTTCTTCACAGCGGCTTATGTAGTTTTTAGCAAATACCAAGTAATCAATAATTGAGCCAGCATCGGTCCAGGTTTTAAATAAGTAATTACCTTTAAAAAATGAGTTATGTCCGTAACATGCATGCGCCATTACAAGTGCTTGCATAGGTAGGGTATTTTCTTCCATTAAGTACGCAATACAAGGGTCTGAATTTATCACTATTTCGTAAGCGAGACCCATTTGTCCGCGCTTATAATTTTGCTCTGTTTGAATGAACTTTTTACCGTACGACCAATGACTGTAGCCAATAGGCATACCAACGCTTGAATAAGCATCCATCATTTGCTCTGCGGTTATCACTTCAATTTGATTAGGGTATGTGTCTAACCTGTAGTGAGCTGCAACACGAGCAATTTCACCTTGGTATTCATTTAATAAATCAAAGGTCCAATCTGGGCCATCACTCAATCGTTTATCATTCATAATGCTACCTCGCTTTATGCTATGCAGAGTTTTGCTGTTGACGACCTTTTTTAAATAGCTCCCTAAAAATTGGGTAAATATCTTCAACGCTTTGAATATGCTGTATGGCGAAATTACTATGGCTGTGTGTTATAGATTCATATTCGCGCCATAGGCTTTGATGAGCACGAGTGGTTATTTCAATATACGCAAAATAGCGTACTGCGCTTAAGAGCTTATTACGTAAAATCTCACCACACTGCGGGGTGTCGTCCGCCCAGTTATCGCCATCAGAGGCTTGTGCGGCGTATACATTCCACTCGTTTGCGTGATAACGCTCTTTTATTATTTCGTTCATTAATTTAAGTGCGCTTGAAACAATAGTGCCGCCCGTTTCTTGAGAATAAAAAAACTCTTGTTCGTCTACTTCTTTTGCCTGTGTGTGGTGGCGAATATAAACAACTTCTATGTCTTTATAGCTGCGTGTTAAAAATTGATAAAGCAAAATATAAAAGCGCTTTGCCATGTCTTTTGTTGGCTGATCCATTGAGCCTGACACATCCATAATACAAAACATCACCGCTTTGCTGGTGGGATGAGGGCGCTTTTCGTAGTTACGAAAACGTAAATCGTAGTTATCAATAAACGGGACCGATTTAATTTGTACTTTTAATGCTGCAATTTCTTTTTGCAATAAAGCAATTGCCGCTTTGTCGCTATGTGGCTCATCAAGCAACGCATCAAGTTGATTTTCAAGCTCAACTAGTCGGCGTTTTTTACCTGCACTCATTGCCACACGTCGTGCAAGCGAACCTTGAAGTGAGCGGACAATATCAATATTACTTGGCATGCCGTCGCTACAAAAACCAGCGCGGTGGGTTTTCATTTGCACTAACTTATCAAGTTGGTTTTCTTGTAAGTTAGGGAGCTCTAAATCTTCAAACAATAAATCAAGGTATTCATCTTTTGATATTGAAAATACAAACTCATCTTGTCCTTCGCCCGAATCGCTGGCGTCACCTTCACCGGCACCGCCGCCTTGCCCGCCTTTAGGGCGCTCAATTTTATCACCTGTAGAAAACTGATCGTTACCAGGGTGAATTTGTTCTCTATTCCCGCCTTGCCCTTGATGAAATGTAGGTTCGCTGATATCGCGTTGTGGAATAGAAATACTCTCACCAGAGCTTGAATCGGTAACGCTGCGTTTGTTAATCGCATCTGAAACTGCTTCTTTAATTTGCTTTTTATAGCGCCTAATAAAGCGCTGGCGATTAAGCGTACTTTTATTTTTTCCGTTTAAACGCCTATCTATAAAATGCGCCATATTGACCTCCTATATACTACGACTATGAAGGTTATTGCGATTTTCTAACCCGTAAATACCACTCAGAAAGCAAGCGAACTTGTTTTTGTGTATAGCCTTTTTCGACCATACGGTTCACAAAGTCTTCGTGCTTTTGCTGATCCTCTGCAGACGTTTTAGTATTAAACGAAATAACGGGGAGTAAATCTTCGGTATTAGAGAACATTTTTTTCTCAATTACCGTGCGTAATTTTTCGTAGCTTGTCCATAGCGGGTTTTTACCGTTGTTATGCGCACGGGCACGCAGTACAAAATTCACTATTTCATTACGAAAATCTTTAGGATTAGAAATTCCTGCTGATTTTTCTATTTTTTCAAGTTCGGCATTAAGTGCCTCGCGGTCAAATAGTTGTCCCGTATCGGGGTCGCGATATTCTTGGTCTTGTATCCAAAAGTCTGCATAAATTACATAACGGTCAAAAATATTTTGTCCGTATTCTGAGTAGGATTCTAAATAGGCGGTTTGCAGTTCTTTACCTATAAACTCAACGTATTGCGGTATTAAATAGCCTTTTAAAAAGCTTAAATAACGCTCTTCTATTTCACTTGAAAATTGCTCGCGCTCTATCTGTTGCTCAAGCACATAAAATAAGTGCACCGGATTTGCAGCAACCTCAGTGGTATCAAAGTTAAACACGCGGGATAAAATTTTAAACGCAAAACGAGTAGATAATCCCGTCATACCTTCATCAACTCCTGCGTAATCACGATACTCTTGATACGATTTTGCCTTGGGGTCGGTGTCTTTTAGGGTCTCGCCATCGTATACCCGCATTTTTGAATAAATACTTGAATTTTCTGGCTCTTTTAAACGTGATAATGTTGTAAATTGCGCCAATGTTTTAAGTGTACCTGGTGCGCATGGCGCGTTGTACAGCTCGCTGTGCTCAAGTAATTTGTCATAAATTTTAATTTCTTCAGTTACACGTAAGCAATAAGGGACTTTTACAATATAAACACGGTCTAAAAATGCTTCGTTGTTTTTATTGTTTTTAAAGGTTTGCCACTCAGACTCATTAGAGTGAGCGAGGATCATGCCATTAAAGGGCAGAGCACTAATTCCTTCTGTGCCGTTGTAGTTACCTTCTTGGGTTGCAGTAAGTAAAGGATGCAGCACTTTAATCGGTGCTTTAAACATTTCTACAAATTCCATCAGCCCTTGGTTAGCTAAACATAAAGAGCCCGAATAGGCGTATGCATCAGGATCATTTTGAGCAAAGTGCTCAAGCTGGCGAATATCGACCTTACCCACTAGCGCCGAAATATCCTGGTTGTTTTCATCTCCAGGTTCTGTTTTGGCAATGCCTATTTGGTTTAAAATAGAAGGGTAGCGTTTAACCACTCTAAACTGGCTTATATCACCATTGAACTCTTTTAAGCGTTTGCCAGCCCAAGGCGACATAATGGTTTTTAAGTAGCGCGGTTTAATACCGTATTCTTGCTTTAGTACGTCTGCATCTTCGATAGGATCAAACAAGGAGAGGGGGTGGTCGTTTACAGGAGACCCTTTAATTGAATAAATAGGCACTTGTTGCATTAAATATTTTAGTTTTTCTGCAATGGATGATTTACCACCTCCAACAGGTCCAAGTAAATAAAGCACTTGTTTGCATTCTTCTAGCCCCTGAGCCGCATGTTTTAAATAAGAGACTATTTGCTCGATGGCGTCTTCCATACCATAAAAATCAGCAAAGGCAGGGTAGCGCGCAACTACTCTATTTGAAAATAATCGACTTAGTCGTGCATCCGTTGCGGTATCTACCATGTGTGGTTCGCCAATTGCCATGAGTAGGCGTTCTGGTGCGCTGGCGTAGGCAGACTTATCGGTTTTACAAATCTCAAGAAATTCAGCGATACTGTATTCTTCTTCCTGTGCCGCTTCGTATCGTGCTTGGTAATGCTCAAAAATCGTCATAATAACCTCCGAAACCCGCTGTAAAAAGGTGCTTACCTTTTAAAGTCTAGTCACGAATGTGTATTTTTGTGCAATAAAATTAAAAATTTAAGTGAAAAAAGATCATGTTACTAAAAGTGTTTTATTAAATGGTGAGGCGCTTAGGTGTGATAAACAAGAAACAAAAAAAGACGCCTAAGCGTCTTTTTTACATTAGCGTTTAAAGGCTAATTAAGCGAAGTTAGCGTTCGCGAATTCCCAGTTAACAAGCGACCAAAAACCTTTAAGGTAATCTGGACGAACGTTACGGTAATCAATGTAGTAAGCGTGTTCCCATAAATCCACTGTAAGGATTGGAGTAACGCCATCATCAGTTAATGGTGTAGCAGCGTTAGATGTATTAACGATGTCTAGTGAACCATCAGCAAGCTTAACTAACCACGTCCAGCTTGAACCAAAGTTATTTACTGCTTTGTCATTTAATGCATCTTTAAACGCATCAAAAGAACCCCATTTAGCGTTGATTGCATCAGCAACTGCGCCAGTAGGCTCGCCGCCGCCGTTTGGAGATAAGCTGTTCCAGTAAAAAGTATGGTTCCAGATTTGTGCTGCGTTGTTAAATACGCCGCCTTCTGATGAACATACGATCTCTTCTAGAGATTTGTTTTCAAACTCAGTACCAGGGATTAAACCATTAAGCTTAACCACGTATGTGTTGTGGTGTTTGCCATGGTGAAACTCTAGCGTTTCTTTTGAAATATGTGGCTCAAGTGCGTCGATTGCATATGGTAGTGACGGTAGTTCAAATGCCATTTTTTTATCTCCATCTTCTTTGGTTGATAGTCCATTTGGTAATACGTAATGCCTGTTGAAACAGAGCAGTTACCTATACCAAGCGGTAATATAGTGTTACTATAATTGTTGAGTATTTTACTCAAGTTTAAGCAAACAGCAATGCTATTGCGAAAGACTATTTCAATTGCGGCTTTATTTGCCCATTTTAAGTTATATATTTGTGGTCACGATGAGTTATTTTCAAGACCTAAATATATTTAGCTATCGTTACTTTGAGGTTGTAGATGGAAACCATTGATAAAATTAAACAGCAAATTTCAGAAAATCCAATAATCCTTTTCATGAAAGGGTCACCAAAATTACCAAATTGTGGTTTTTCTTCACAAGCATCGCAAGCGTTAATGTCATGTGGTGAACCATTTGCATACGTTGATATTTTACTTAATCCAGACATTCGTGCTGAGCTTCCAGCATATGCAAATTGGCCAACATTCCCACAACTTTGGGTAGATGGCGAATTAGTTGGTGGTTGTGACATTATTATCGAAATGTTTCAACGCGGTGAATTACAGCCGTTAATTACTGAAACTGCTGCTAAATATAAAGAAGCTGACGCAGAGTAATTTATTACTCAACCTGAACTCAGGTTATTAAGCTCTTTAAACACAAAGCCACTTCTTAAGTGGCTTTGTTGTTTTTAATTTGTGTTAATTTACGAATAGGGAAGGCTCACTTGTACGTTTAAGCCGCCCTCTATTTTGTTATGTAAACTTATATGCCCTTGATGCGCTTCTGCTATTTCTCTGCATAAAGCTAGCCCTAAACCACTCCCCGTACTTTTTGTTGAATAAAAGGGCACTAAAGCATTTGCCATTACTTGCTCGCTCATTCCTTTGCCGCAGTCGCTTACATTTATAACACATGCTTGGGGTACAAACTCGACCTGAATATGTATTTCATTGGCGTTGGAGCCTGACTCGTGTGAATTTTTTAATAGGTTTATCAGCAGCTGCTCGAGTTGGGCTTGATCAGCTTGTAATTCATTGTGTGAATTTTTTATTTCGTAGCTAAATTGCCAGTGATTTTTTAAATTATTGAGTGTGTTTTGCCAGTTAATCCGTGTTTTTTGTGGCTGAGGCAATTTAGCAAACTTGCCATAGCCTTGTACAAATTCAGTTAAATGACTAATTCGCTCATCAATAGTTGCAAATACACGGGCAAGGCGGGGCTCATCGACTTTATTTGCGAGCAATTGTGCGCTATGTAACATGGACGACATAGGACCGAGTGAATTATTTAATTCGTGGCTGATAATGCGTATTACCTTTTTCCACACGGCAACTTCTTGGCGACTAAGCTCACGGGTTAATTGTTTAAATATATATAAATGATGCTTTTGGTTATTGAGTAAAAACTCCCCTGTGGCTAAATGCCAAGTTTGCGAGTCTTGATTCTCTATTTCTATATTAAAGAGGCCATCAACACCGTGCTCTATAGCTGCTATTAATTGCAGAGGCGAATTTTTGAGTAATTTACTTAGCTGCATACCTTCAAGGCGGGTTGCGCTATTAAATAAACTACGGCTAATTAAATTACTAAATACCACCGTATTATTATCATTGACCAGTAATAACGCTTGCGGCGAGCTTTGCAATACTTTATCAAGCATTAACTCGCGCTGGTAAATCCATTGTTTTTCTTGGCGAAGCTGTTTAGCGGTTTGATTATAAAGTCGGCATAGTTTTCCAAGTTCATCATTACTTTTATACGCTAGTAAGCTGGAGAGCTCACCATCTTTAAAATTAAGCAACCCGGTTTCGAGCGATTGCATGCCAAGCTTTATTGGCTTGGTGAGAGCTCTTGAAAGCAAGGTGCTAAATGCAAGCGTTAGTAATATTAAAAACAGAGTGTAGTACATATCAAAACCACTAAGTGCGGCAATAATAAAAACAGGCAGCGCGCTACAAAGTGAGCAAATTAACACAACCTTTTGGCTTAGGGTAAAGTGGCTAATAATGTTTGGCATTAATAATCAATACCCATTTTTTGTAATCGCCTGTAAAGTGCTTGTCGGCTTAAACCAAATTCACGGGCCACTTTGGCTATAACACCTTGATGAGCGCGCATTGCTTGTTCTATTTCCTGTTTGGTCGGCTCTGCTTTTGCTTCTTGTTGAGCAGTAACCGATGACGAAAGTGCAAAATCATCGACTGTAAGCGCACCTGTTGGTTTTAGTACCGCTACACGTTTACAAGCATTTTCTAGCTCTCGAACGTTACCTGGCCATTTATAATGTTGAAGTGCTTTCTCTGTGTTTATAGTCAGCTCTCGGTGAGGTAAGAAGTGGCTAATGAGTGCTAAAACATCATCTTGCCTTTCGCTAAGGGCAGGCACATTGAGTTCAATTACATTAAGGCGATAATATAAGTCTTCCCTAAATCGACCTTGTTCAATTGCTTGTAGTAAGTTTTCGTTAGTAGCCGATATTACTCGCACATTTACTTTTTGTGTTTGTGTTGAGCCTAAACGTTCAAACTCGCCGGTTTGTACTACGCGTAGTAATTTTATTTGTCCTGAGAGTGGTAAATTACCAATTTCATCTAAAAATAACGTACCGCCATCAGCTGCTTCAAATCGACCAATACGTTGTTTAGTTATCCCCGTGTATGCGCCAGCTTCAGCGCCAAAAAGTTCGGCTTCTATAAGTTCTTGTGCTAGTGCGCCTGCGTTTACCTTAATAAAAGGTTGCGATACAAGTGGGGAGTTTTTTTGAATGATATGCGCAATGCACTCTTTACCACTCCCATTAGGGCCTGTAATTAATGCAGATATATCAGATTTAGCTACTTGTAGCGCCATAGTGACCAGTCGTTCCATAGCCGTGCTTTTAAATATTAGCCCGGCAAGGTCTGCGCTTTTAAATGTACCTTCACGCTCTTGTTGATGGCGATTATGTGTAGCAACTGTTTTTTTAGCACTGCCTAGCTCTATTAAGTTACCGATACAAACTAGTAGTTTTGCATCATCCCAGGGTTTTGGTAAGTAATCAGCAGCACCGGCTTTTACAAGCTCAATGGCGGTGGCAAGTTCGGTCCAAGCTGTAATAAGTATAATAGGTAGGTGTGGGTTTATTTCTCGTAGTTCATAAAACAACGTTTTACCTTCTTCGCCAGAGGTTGTGTCGCTGGTAAAGTTCATGTCTTGAATTACAAGCTCAATTCGCTGATAGCGAACTATTTGCAGTGCATCAAATGTGTTTGTGGCAGTCACTACCGAAAAGTCGTGGATCTCGAGCAATAACGAAAGTGCGTCGAGTACTGCTTGGTTATCATCAACAATTAATATTTTATGAGTCATAGGTTTTTTTTATAATTTTTTAATGGCTACACTGCCTTACTAATCAGTGTAGCATAGTGATTTTTGCATGATTTAGTAACCTGAACTCTGGATAATAAATCTACCTCAAGCGGATTCTAGGTTAAATTGTGCGAGTTGCGATACTGGGCGAAATATTAGCAGCGCGTTTAGCCGGCGCTAATACCGCAAGTAAGCTCATTAAAAATACGGCAATGGCGGTAACGGCTATATAACTTGGCGGTAGTGCAGCTACAGAAAAATACTGCATTAACATTTTCCCAAGCAGTATTGCTGTTACTACACCTAAGGCTAAACCTAGGCTACAAATTAATGCATTTTCTACTAAAAAGTAGCTAACAATAGCTGACTTTCTTGCGCCAAGTGCTCTGCGTGTACCAATTTGCTTAGTACGTTTGCTAATATTAAATAAGGTTAAGCCAAAAATACCGAGAGCGGTTATAAGCACTAAAATAGTGATTAATACTATGAGCATGCGCATCATGAGGCGATCTTGAGCAGTATACTCATTTTTTAATTCATCAAGTCCTTTAATGTTGTTAATAACGCGTTTGCTGTAATTTTCGAGCATGGCATTTTCTATTTCTTTCATTACAGCTGCTCGCTGACCAGGCTCTGTACGAACGGCAACTTGTGCATAACTTGCTGCTTTAATATAAGGAATAAACGCAAGATTATCGGGTTTACTATCTTTGAGCCACGGGCCTTTCATGTTTCCGATCACGCCAATAATTTTAAGTGGTAGGTCGCCAAAATAAACTATTTTCCCTAAACCATCTCTATCAGGGTAGAGCTCATCAAGTAAGGCTTTAGTGACTATAGTGACGTTGGTGCGCTTTTGTGTAATTTCGTTTGTAACGAGCACTTCATCTTCGGTAAAGTTTCGCCCAGCAATTAAGTTTACGCCGTAGGTATTAATTGCGTGGTCATCTATAAAAAAATAAGCGGTCCTGACACTTAGGCCTTCTTGTGGAGCAGGTTTTAAATTAAAGCTCGAAGCGCTGCCACTCCCTGATAGCGGAATACTGCTACTTAATGCGGCATCGACCACGCCTGGCATTTTTCTAAGCATGCTTTCATCAAGCTCAAACTGCTGACTTAAGTTAATATCAGTACCAAAGGTCATTACATTAAACTTAAATATATCTTGTTCAGGGTAGCCCGTTTCTTGGTTTAAATAGCTAATTCTGTCTTGAATGATAAATGCAGCATTACTGACTATTGCCGTTGTGATTGCAATTTGAATTAGCAGTAATACAGCCCCCACCTTTGAGCGGCATAAGGCGTTGAATATAGGTTTTATTTCTAACATTGTTAAATTCCTTATTGGCTCTTAAGGTAAATGGCAGGGTTGGTTTTACACACTAGCCAAGCTGGGTACAAACCAGCCAAAATGCAGGTTGTAATTGCAATCAATGGGGCGCTCAATAGCATGGTTAAATCCATTGTCGCTAAGTTTTCATAGTAGTCGTAGCTTTGCCCTACGCCCATTAAGCCAAGTTGTGCTAGTACAATTCCTAGCATGCCACCTATAAAGCCAAGCATGGCGACCTCAACTAAGTGCTGTAAAAATATTTGCCTTTTACTAGCACCTAATGCGCGTCTTACACCTACTTCCGGCGCTCTGCGTAAAAATTTAGCTAAAAGTAAACCTAAAATATTGGCTAAGCAGACACCTAAGAACATAAAGCTCAGGCCCACTAAAATTTTATTGTCTTCGGTGACGACGTTGTTGTATTGCATCCATTGGTTTACATCGCGAAGTTTATACTCAAGTTCTTTACGATTAAATCGACCACGTTTTTGTTGTTCTTGCATATAGGCTAATAAGTAATTTTGATAGGCTTGTTTTTGCTCAAGCGTATTGAGCTCTGCCCAAAACTGGATCCATACTTGCTCAGATTGCAGTTTATCTGCAAAGGTTGGTGTGTTTTCGTGTTTCCATCCATTGCTATTGCCCCAACTTACTAGCTCTTTTGCCTTTATTAAGCTAAAGGGCATAAATAACTCTTCTACTTGATTAAATGCACCGTTATTTAAATCATAATATTTAATATTGAGAGGCCAATGGTTAATAACACCAACTACTTGATAGCTTGCATCATCTAAGTAAATCAGTTTTCCGACGGAGTTTTGTCCTGCAAATAGTTTATCGTTTATCTCTTGGGTAATAACAACCACAGGTGCGGCTGAGTTTTCTTGCTCTTTGCTCCAAGCCCCTCCGTATAAAAATGACAAATTAAACATGCTAAAAAAGTCAGGCGTTGTCATGCGAGCATTACCTATAAAAGGTTTTATTTTGTCGGAGTCTAGATAAACTGAAAAGCCGGTACGCATCATAGCCACTTTTTTCTCTGACGTGGGTGTGTTTAATAAGTTCTCTGCATCTTGATAGGTCAGTTGCAGTGGCATGTTATCTTCTGTCCTCCACGTACTACCATCGTCCATTGTTTGTAATTGCACACTGTAAAGTTGGCTGCTTTTTTCTGGGATAGGATCGGCCGACATCATGTGATAAACACTAAGGCTGGTCATTGTTATGCCTATACCTAACGCAATGGCAAGTACCATTAAAAAGCTAACCAGTGGGGTGCGCTTGAAGCTGCGCCAACTTAAATCTAAATAATGAATAAACATTAGCTAAACCCCCGATGCTGTTTTTATAGTTTGCGCGCCCTGATAAAGCGTAAAGTCGGCAAGTTGTCCATCAACAACTTGAATATTACGCGGAGCACGACGGGCTAATTCGCTATCATGCGTTACCATTACAATAGTGGCACCGTCGCGATTGATTTGTTCAAGTAACTCCATAACTTGGCGAGCCATTAAGCTGTCAAGGTTACCTGTTGGCTCATCGGCAAGTAAAAAACGAGGTTCACCAGCAAGCGCACGGGCTATTGCCACACGTTGTTGCTGGCCACCAGAGAGTTGTTGAGGTAAGTGTTTAGCGCGAGATGCTAAACCAACTTGTTCAAGGCATTGCTCAATTCGACGTTTTCGCTCATTTGCTTTAATCCCTCTGTAGCGAAGAGGAACTTCTATGTTTTCATATAAATTTAAATCGGGGATCAAATTAAAGCCTTGGAATATAAAGCCAATTTTTTGATTACGTAAATCAGCACGTTGGTTATCGTTTAGGCTGCCAACATTAACACCATCCAACAGGTATTCACCTTCGTTAAAAGGCTCGAGCATACCTGCAATATTTAAAAAGGTTGTTTTTCCTGAGCCGCTAGGACCAGTAACAGCAATAAATTCGCCTTCGTTAACGTGCAGGTTAAAGTCTCGAAGCGCATGGGTTTGTACCATTTCTGTTTGGTATACTTTACTTACATTGTTCATTTGTAACATGGTTGTTCCTAATTATTTTTAGCGTTGGTTGAGAACGTCTGTTTAATTTAATAAAATCGTGTTGGCTTGCTTAAAGTCGCTGTAGCTTGAAATAATAATTTCATCGTTTTCTTTTAGTCCGCTCAAAAGCTCAACCGCATTAATGCTGGTGGCACCTATTGTAATAGGTATGCGCTTTGCGATATTGCCATCGACTTTATAAGCTACAATTCCGCCTTGCTGCATAAATGCACCACGCTTTACTTGCATTACACCTTCTCGGTTGTCGAGTAAAATACGTGCAGTTAAGCGTTGGTTCTGACGAATATTGTTAGTAACACCTTTAAACCGGACGCGTGCTGTTACTTCACGATTATTTACTTCTGGTGATATGGCGGATAAATTCCCCATCACTGTTTCATTGCCTAACTTAAGCTCTACTTCCATACCGAGCCCTAATTCGTTTGCGTAACTTTCAGGAACTTGGAGTTCGGCTTCAAAATTACTTAAGTCGACGAGAGTCATAAGAGGTTGGCTTTGCGTCACTGCGGCTTTTTGTTGCACTAATAGGTTACCCACAATCCCTGTAACGGTAGCCTTAATAGATAGGTTTCTTACTTTTCGGATTAAGTCATCAACAATAAGTTGTTGGCGGATTACATCACTTTTAGCTGCTTGTAGTTCAAAGGCGAGCGTGTCTTTGGCAAGTAATACCTCTTGTTGTGCATGCTTATATGTGAGCCTTGCACGTGATAAATCATCAACTGCTTTTTCAAGATCAATTTGGCTGATTAAGTGCTTTTGAATTGATAACTGCGCACGACGATTTTCGCGCTCAGCGGCGTTAAGCTCAACTTGTGCCATATCGAGTGTTTTATTTAAGGTGAGTGTTTGGCGTCTTGCTTGCAAATGTTGCCTTTGCTGCTCGCCTTCAAGCCTTTTAAGTACAGACTCCTGTTGCTTTAATTCATTAGTCAACTCAGGACTTTGCAGCAGGGCAAGTGTGTCGCCTTGTTTTACTGTATCACCGGCCTTTACTTTTAAATCTATAAATCCACGTTCTGGGCTATAGATTTGAGGGGCATTGGCAGCAACAATTTTACCACTGGCGGCAATGTCCCGAATAAGCGCTTTAACATGTACTTTTGCAATTTGCACTTTTGAGCGGCTAATAGAGCTTTTAGCGCTATGGCTAGTTAAAAAAATATAAGCAATTGTAGAGAGCACAATGAAAACAATCGCAGTGATTATTGCGTATTTTTTATAGCTGATAGGTGCCTTTACCTGTACATCTTGTGCGCTGGTATCTTTAATCATTTAATTCTCCCTACATTGCTTTTATGTATTTTTCGCACAGCAGTAATAAAGCTGCTGTGCAAATTGCGGCAATAGGAGAGAGTAAAAATAAGCTTAGAGTAAACATAGTAATTCCAATTAGCGATTATATATAAAGCTATACGATTAATATGCCAACAATTATGGTATTGATATTTAAGTGATTTTATTTTTTTGTTCTTTAAATTCATGTCCGCGGACAGTTTGTGTGTCCGCATCGGACACTGGTTTAAATAAAAATTCACTATAAACGTACAAAAAATGACATGAACTTTCATAACTATACTAATGAGCAGCAATAATCGGGGATGTTAAGTCATTAAAGTAATGAAATAGCACAAAACTATCTAAATGTTAACTGAATAGCCCTTCCATTGCTGAATACTTATTCACTTTTGTTGCCTTTACGTTTACGTAAGCTGTCACGACGAAGCCTTGTGTTTTTTACAATATGTTAAAGTTGACACCAGTGTCATGAAAAAATAGTGGTTAAAATAACGCTAAATGTTAAAAGTAATGGTAAAAAGAAATCTTGCTATGAAGTGAGAAATATTCAAGAATGTGAATATGTATTCAAAGTGCTATTGACTCTATTTAAGATAGAGGCTAGTTTTGTCCGTCTGTTAGCAAATCGTCGAGTAGTTCATCCACGCTAACAGTGCAGCAAGGGGAGGGGTCTATGTTATACGACTCAAAGTTAGAAAAAGAAAATTGTGGCTTTGGCTTAATAGCTCAAGTTAATGGTCAAGCTAGCCATAGGCTTATTCGTACAGCTATTACGGGGCTTGATCGCATGCAGCACCGTGGCGGTATATCTGCTGATGGTAAAACAGGTGATGGCTGTGGTTTATTATTACAAAAGCCAGATAGCTTTTTCCGTGCTATTGCTAGTGAACACAACTGGCACTTAGGCAAAAACTATGCAGTGGGTATGATATTTTTAAATTCAGATCCCGTTTTAGCGCAAGCTGCAAAAAAAATACTTAGTGAAGAATTAGAAAAAGAAACGCTAAATATTTTAGGTTGGCGTGTTGTGCCAACCGACCCATCTATGTTGGGTCCTATTGCTGTACAGCAATTACCGGGTTTTGAACAAATTTTTGTTAGCGCGCCAGAAGGTTGGCGCTCTAAAGATTTAGAGCGTCGCTTGTACGTAGCACGCCGCCGCGCGGAAAAGCGCATTGTTGATGACGAAGCTTTCTATATCGCAAGTCTATCTGGTTTGGTAACTATCTATAAAGGCTTAATGATGCCTGCAGATTTACCAAATTTTTACCTAGATTTAGCTGATATTCGTATGACGAGTGCGATTTGTGTTTTTCATCAGCGCTTTTCTACTAATACTCAGCCGCGTTGGCCTTTAGCTCAACCTTTCCGCTATTTAGCACACAATGGTGAAATTAATACTATTGAAGGTAACCGCCAGTGGGCACGCGCACGTTCATATAAGTTTGCGTCACCGCTTATTCCTGATTTACAAAGCGCAGCGCCGTTTGTAAACGAAACCGGTTCTGATTCATCAAGCCTAGATAATATGCTTGAGCTATTTTTAGCTGGCGGTATGGATTTATTCCGCGCTATGCGTATGCTCGTTCCACCTGCATGGCAGAAAAACCGTGCAATGGACGACGATTTACGTGCATTTTACGACTTTAACTCTATGCATATGGAACCATGGGATGGCCCCGCCGGTATTGTTATGTCGGATGGTCGTTTTGCGGCTTGTAACCTTGACCGTAATGGGCTTCGTCCTGCGCGTTATGTAATTACACAAGATGGTTTTATTACGCTTGCATCAGAAGTAGGTATTTGGGATTACACTGCCGATGAAGTGGTTGAAAAAGGCCGTGTTGGTCCAGGTGAATTATTAGTCATTGATACTAAACTTGGCAAAATCTGGCACTCTGATGAAATCGATCAAGACTTAAAATCTCGCCACCCTTATAAATCATGGCTTGAAGAAAACGTTAAGCGTTTAGTTCCATTTGAAGAACTGACTGAGCAAGACGCCGGTAATCGCTCATTTGATGACGAAACGTTAGCTAAATATCAAAAAATGTTTGGTTATACCAACGAAGAGCTTGATAGCGTTATCCGTGTAATGGGTGAAAATGGTCAAGAAGCGACAGGCTCTATGGGTGACGACACGCCATTTGCTGTGCTTAGTGAAGGACACCGTTCGCTTTATGATTACTTCCGCCAAAAATTTGCGCAGGTAACAAATCCACCTATCGATCCACTGCGTGAAAACCATGTAATGTCGCTTGCAACCTGTATTGGTAGTGAGCAAAACGTATTTAACGAAACTACAGGCCATGCTAAGCGCCTACAGTTCGATACACCAATTTTAATGTACGCAGATATGCAGCAGCTATTAAATGCTGATGAAGCGCACTACAGCTACTGTAAAATTGACATTACCTACACAGTTGAAGAAGGTTTAGAAAGCGCGGTTACGCGTATTTGTGACCAAGCACAAGAAAAAGCAGCCGCTGGTTGTATTATGCTTATTTTAACTGACCGTAACTTTGATGAAGTAAATTTACCAATCCCAGCAGCTATGGCTGTAGGTGCGGTACAAAAACGTTTAGTTGATAACAACCTTCGTTGTGAATCAAACATTATCATTGAAACCGGTAGCGTACGTGATGCGCACCAGTTTGCTGTGTTATTAGGTTTTGGTGCTACAGCAATTTACCCATACCTAGCGTATGAGTCGCTTGTTGCGATGAGCGACAGCAAAATTATTAATAAATCGTACTGCGAGGTAACTCTTGCTTACCGTAAAGCCATTAATAAAGGCTTGTACAAAATTATGTCTAAAATGGGCATAAGTACGGTTGCGTCATACCGTTGTTCAATGTTGTTTGAAGCGGTTGGTCTATCTGATGCTATTGTTGACATGTGCTTTAAAGGTGTGGCAAGTCGTATACAAGGTGCATGCTTTACTGACTTTGATGACGATCAGCAAAGTTTGCACAAACTTGCTTTAAGTAAGCGTAAATTATTAAGCCACGGCGGTTTATTTAAGTACGTTCACGGTGGTGAGTATCATGCTTATAACCCAGATGTTATTCAAACGCTTCAAAAAGCGGTGCGTTCAGGTGATTATAAAGACTACAGTGCGTACGCTGATTTAGTTAATAATCGCCCAATAGCGACTTTGCGCGATATGTTAGCGCTTAAATTACCTGAGCAAGGTATAAGCATCGATGAAGTAGAGTCTGCAGAAAACCTATACAAGCGTTTTGACTCAGCAGCAATGAGTATTGGTGCACTATCTCCAGAAGCGCATGAGGCGCTAGCAATTGCAATGAATCGCTTAGGTGGTTGTTCAAACTCTGGTGAAGGCGGCGAAGATAAACTGCGTTACGGTACAGAGAAAAACTCGCGTATTAAGCAAGTTGCTTCAGGTCGATTTGGTGTAACGCCTCATTACTTACGCAGTGCTGACGTTATTCAAATTAAAGTAGCACAAGGTGCAAAACCAGGCGAAGGTGGACAATTGCCGGGTGAAAAAGTAACCCCGTATATTGCAAAACTTCGTTATTCGGTACCGGGTGTTACGTTAATTTCGCCACCACCACATCACGATATTTATTCAATTGAAGATTTAGCACAGCTGATTTTCGATTTAAAACAAGTTAACCCTAAAGCACTTATTTCTGTAAAACTGGTCTCAGAACCAGGTGTAGGAACTATTGCAACAGGTGTTGCTAAAGCATATGCCGATTTAATTACTATTTCTGGTTATGACGGCGGTACAGGCGCAAGTCCGCTTACTTCTGTTAAATATGCGGGTAGCCCTTGGGAGCTTGGTCTTGCTGAAACGCAGCAGGCACTTGTTGAAAATGGCCTTCGTCATCGTATTCGCTTACAAACAGATGGTGGCTTAAAAACAGGTTTAGATATTATTAAAGCAGCGATTTTAGGTGCCGAGAGCTTTGGTTTTGGTACCGGCCCAATGGTTGCGCTTGGTTGTAAATACTTACGAATTTGTCACTTAAATAACTGTGCGACCGGTGTTGCAACACAAGACGAAACACTTCGTCAAAAGCATTACCACGGCTTACCAGAAATGGCGATGAACTACTTTAAGTTCATAGCTCAAGAAGCGCGTGAAATTATGGCAAGCTTAGGTGTTGCAAATTTAACTGACTTAATTGGTCGCCTGGATTTACTAGAAGAAATTGAAGGTAAAACAGCGAAGCAAAAGAAAATTGATTTATCTTCTGTAATTGCTCAGCCAAATAACCCAACAGGTGAGACTCTTTATTGCAGTGTACCTAATAGCTCGCATTATTTAGGAAAGCTCAATGAGAGCTTACTTGCTAAGGCACAAGAAGCAATTGATGCATCAAGCGGTATTTCACTAGTAAGTCGTATTTGTAATACGGACAGATCGGTTGGTGCAATGCTTTCTGGCTATATTGCTGATAAATATGGTAATCAAGGTATGGCGGCAGACCCTGTAGCAATTGAACTACATGGTACTGCGGGTCAATCATTTGGTGTGTGGAATGCTGGCGGTCTTGAAATGACACTGGTTGGTGATGCTAATGATTACGTAGGTAAAGGCATGGCGGGTGGTAAGCTAGTAATTCGTCCACCACTTGGTTCGTCTTTTGAAAGTCATAAAGCAACAATTGCAGGCAATACATGTTTATACGGCGCAACGGGTGGCAAACTATTTGCTGCAGGTTGTGCTGGCGAGCGTTTTGCAGTGCGTAACTCAGGTGTGCAAGCGGTTGTAGAAGGCGTAGGTGACAACGGTTGTGAATACATGACGGGCGGCGTTGTATGTGTACTGGGCAATGTAGGTGTTAACTTTGGTGCGGGTATGACAGGTGGTTTTGCTTATATTTTAGATGAACGAAATGATTTTGAAAAACGCATTAATCCAGAGCTTGTAGAAATAGTAACACTGGATGAATTAACATCGCATCAAGAGCATTTACGCGGCTTAATTGCCGAGCATTTAGAGCTTACAGGCTCATGCCGTGCAGAAAGTATTTTAGCTAACTTTGAATTGTACTTACCTATGTTTAAATTAGTTAAACCGATATCAAGCGACGTAAAAAGTTTACTCGGGCATCGCGCTCGCAGTAGTGCCGAACTACGTGTTCAGGCGCAATAAGGGGGCAGTATGAGCGAAAATGTATATCAATTTATAGACGTGCAGCGTGTAGACCCACGCAAGAAACCAATCTCGTCACGTAAAAAATCTTTCGTAGAAATTTACGAACCCTTTTCAGAGAATCAGGTTAACTCACAAGCTGACCGTTGTTTAGATTGTGGTAACCCATACTGTGAGTGGAAATGTCCAGTACATAACTACATTCCACAATGGTTAAAGTTAATACGCACAGGCCGTATTATCGAGGCGGCTGAGCTTTCTCATCGTACAAATAGCTTACCAGAGGTTTGTGGGCGTGTTTGCCCACAAGACCGCTTGTGTGAAGGCTCGTGTACGCTCGACGAAGAGTTTGGTGCAGTTACAATTGGTAATATTGAAAAGTATATTACTGATGAGGCATTTAAAATGGGCTGGAAGCCTGATATGTCTTATGTAACATGGACCGACAAAAAAGTAGCTATTATTGGTGCGGGCCCTGCAGGTTTAGGCTGTGCTGATATTTTAGTACGAAATGGTGTTAAACCAGTGGTGTTCGATCGTCACCCAGAAATTGGCGGACTACTCACATTTGGTATTCCTTCTTTTAAACTTGAAAAATCAGTAATGCAAAAGCGCCGTGAAATTTTCACTGAAATGGGCGTAGAATTTAAGTTAAATGTTGAAGTAGGTGTTGATATTACACTTGATCAAATTTTAGCTGATTACGACGCTGTATTTTTAGGGGTTGGTACGTATCAGAGTATGCGTGCGGGCCTTGAAAACGAAGATGCACCAGGTGTTCACGATGCATTGCCGTTTTTGATTGGTAATACGAACCGTGTAATGGGCTACGACGAGACAAAACAACCGTGTATTGATATGGCTAATCAAAAAGTAGTTGTACTTGGCGGTGGTGATACAGCGATGGACTGTGTACGTACGTCTATTCGACAAAATGCGGCAAAAGTAACCTGTGCTTATCGTCGTGATAAAGAAAATATGCCAGGCTCTAAACGTGAAGTTAAAAACGCGAAAGAAGAAGGCGTTATATTTACGTATAACGTTCAGCCTAAAGGCATTGTATTGGACGATAAAGGTAAAGTGACCGGCGTTAAAATGGTTAAAACTAAATTAGGCGAACCTGACGCAAAAGGCAGAAGCCGCGCTGAAGAAGTACCTGGTTCAGAGCATGTTATTGAAGCAGACCAAGTTATTATGGCGTTTGGTTTCCAACCTCACAAAATGGATTGGTTAGAAAAATACGATGTAGAAATAAACCACTGGGGTGGCATCAATGCACCAGAACAAGGTGAGTTTACACATCAAACTACTAACCCTAAAATATTTGCTGGTGGCGACATTGTACGTGGTTCAGATTTAGTGGTAACTGCTATTTTTGAAGGACGTAACGCTGCAGAAGGTATTATGGATTACTTAAAAGTTTAATTGCTCGTATTGATTAAATGATATTTAAAGCAAGCCAAGAGGCTTGCTTTTTTATTTGTTCTATTCGAATGTAATATCAACGTAATTTGTGGCAAACGGGGCTACATTCACACCACCTTTTGTATGATTTTCTTTAGCCATATCTCCAGTTACTAACTTCATACAGTAACTACCAGAAAAAGTTGCTTTGTCATTGTTGGTTGTTCTTTCTAAGCCTAATGCGTTTGCTTTGGCATCTACTAACCAGCTTTATGGGCTAGTTTCATACATACAAACGTTTCCGACACTCCTTTATTCTTTGTCGTTTATATTCTAATACTAGTTCGGTTAATTAAGTGGTCTATCTTGAGATAACAGAATCGTGTCGATAATAAGGCTAAAGTTTCGCTATTTAGCTGTTCTCGTTAAACCCTCTTACAGTACTCTGCATTCATGCAGTCGTATCTCACAAGCGTTAACGCAGCTAGCATTAAGCTCAACTTCTGAAATTAATTAATGTGTTGTGTACTAGGTCCACACACAATTCATAGAATCGTTATTACCACCTTTAGCTGAGCAGGTTTATGTTATTGCTCTACACCCAGTCAGTTCAATTATTACAGAAATAAAAGGGCGAACTTAAATGATTTTAGAAAATGGTATTAGGACTAAGTAATTTGATTTCATAAAAATGTATTTATCTGGGATAAGTGCAAAAGGCTAAATATATAGGCACAATTGTCAGTGCTAATTACTAACCTTAATAGTTGATTTAAACATAAAGTCAGTTCATTATTAAAGGCTGTTTACGGTTTGCTTACTTTATATAATAAGGTTGGCTCTTACTATAATGATAAAATAAATATAAATTATGTACGAATATTCAAACAATTCAGAAAGGAAGCTCATTGTCCGATTCTTTTCTTCGATAGGCTTTATAGCAACCTTTTCTATGGCTAGCTTAGCGTTTATCAATAATAGCTATTTATTAACATTTACTTTAGTAGCTTCTTCGTTTGTTTATTTATTGGCATTCAATATAGGTAGAGGTGTAGAGAAATCTGCAACCATAATTTTATACAACCTTTATGCACTGATGTTTTACCTAGTCCTCACTGGTGGAGCACAAGGAACAGGACCAATATGGATATTTATAGTATCTCCTGTTACTTATTCAATACGTGGGCTTAAGCGAGGTACTTATGATATTGTTTTATTTTTATCGGCGATTGTTCTCGGTTTCTATTGCGCTGATACATTTAATATATATGACTACAATCCTGAGCAGTTTCCAGTCAGAATCATACTCGCTTTTATAATTGTTGCATCGCTGAGTGGTTATTACGAATTCTCAAGAGAGAAATACAGCAGTAAATTAATTGCTTTAAGCCAAAAAAATGAATTTTTAGCAACTATAGATCCACTCACTAATCTGCCAAACCGCCGTTTCACTATGAATAAGCTTATAGTTTTTAAAAATGAGCTTAAAAACAATAATATTCCGTTTGTAATATTATTAGCTGATGTAGATAATTTTAAAAAAATTAATGATCAATTTGGCCATGATTTTGGCGATGAAGCTCTTATCCATTTAGCCAAAACATTTGAGAAAAGTATTCCGCAAAATGCGATTGCTTCCCGTTGGGGCGGTGAGGAGTTTTTAATTGTGATTCCAGATGCAACAGTTGAGCAGGGGGAGCTCGTTGCAGAAAAAATCCATAATGCCCTTGAATCTTCAGCTGTAAGCCTATTCTCTGATAGTGTAAATATAACGCTAAGCATTGGCATCACAGCTGCAAACGCTGAGCGCTCAATTGACCTAGATATTAAGCATGCTGATGAACTACTTTATAAAGCAAAAGAGCAAGGTAAAAACAGAACGTGCTCTTTTTAAATGTTTATTTCAATCCATCGAGAACGAATCTAGAGATGGCCTTATTTTAGCTTTTCTGCGTTTTACGCTCATATAGCAAAATATATTGCACGCAACTTGTACCGTGATTAAAGCCCAATAACTAATACCTAAACCACTTAATCCATTTTCCTTTTCGCTTGCAAGGTAATAGGCCACAACCGCTAGGTGAAAAACTAAAAAGCTATTTAAAAAACGAAATAAGCGTTGTTTAAAACAAGTATGTTTATATTTACTAAATATAATTAAACAGGTGCTTAGTACTAATAACAACCAACTTAAAATTATACAAAAATCAACTAAAGTACTGTGCATTATTTAATCCTTGAAGACGTTATTTACTAACATATTAGGCGTGAGCCATTATTAGTTCTTTAGCATTTGCTTTAGCTGTTTTACTTATATTGTCACCGCCTAGTAAACGGGCTATTTCATTAATGCGGCCATCTTTATTTAAAGGCAGCATATGAGTAAATGTCTCCCCTTGTGCTATTTCTTTAGCTACAAAAAATTGCTGATGTGCACTACTGGCAACTTGCGGTAAATGAGTAACACAGATTACTTGGGTCGACTTTCCTAACTGGCGTAATAACTTACCTACAGCAGATGCCGTTGGGCCAGAAATACCTACATCAACTTCATCAAAAATAAGTGTTGGAGTTGTTACTTTTTGGGCAATAATAACTTGTATAGCAAGGCTTATACGAGAAAGCTCACCACCTGATGCTACTTTAGCTAATGGTTGAAGTGGTTGCCCCGGATTAGTTGATACTAAAAAAGAAACATTATCAAAGCCTAAGCTGTTTGGTGTACGATTACTCTCTTGGGTTAAGGCTATTTCAAAAACACCGTTTTCCATAGATAAATTAGCCATGCTTTCACTTATTAATATATTCAGTGTATTAGCATACTCACAGCGGCTTTTACTTAATTCATCAGCAGTTTGCTTATAACTAAGTAATGCGCTTTCTATTTCTGACTCAAGTTGCTCTAGGCGATTACTATTGTTACTTATTGACTCAAGCTCTTGAGCAATTGATTGATGAAACTCAACTAACTGCTGAGGTTTTATATGATGCTTACGCGCTAAATCCATCGCACCACTTAGTCTATTCTCTACTTCAACTAAGCGGGCAGGGTCTAAATCTGCTTGCTCAGTGTAATTACGCACTTCACGGCTTGCTTCTTCAACTTGTACTGCGGCTTCACTAAGCATAGCAGCTACGCTTGCTAAACTTTCGTCATATTGAGCCAGCTCAGTAAATTGTTGAGCACTATGCTGGAGTAATGAACAGGCATTTTGCTCATCACTTTCGTATAACTGTTGTAATTCGCGTTGGCACGATTCTAATATCGTTTGACTATTACTAAGCTTATAATGCTCAGCTTCAATTAAATCAAACTCATTCTCTTGCAATGCAAATTCATCAAGTTCAGCAACTTGATATTCTAATAATTGTTTTTGCGCAGCTTGCTGCTGTTGTTGTTGCTCTAAGTGTTTAAATTCTTTTTGTAAGTTAGCAAACTGTTTATAGTTTTTATTTACCGAGTTTACTAAGTGGTGATGCCCTGCATAGGCATCTAAAAGCTGTAACTGATGCTCAGCTTTTAATAAATGTTGGTGGGCATGTTGTCCATGAATAGATATTAAATATTGTCCTAGTTCTTTTAATTGTGACGCGGTAACTGCACTACCATTAATATAGCTTTTACTGCGGCCGTTTTTGCAAACAACACGACGCAACAAGCACTCATTGTCTGAAGTGCTTAGCATATGTTGCTCTAAAAATGCTTGAGCAAGCGGTAGATCTGTTAAGTCAAATTGTGCACATACTTCTGCTTTATCAGAACTTGGGCGCACTGCTGATGCTTCAGCGCGTTCACCTAAGCACAGGGATAGGGCATCTATAGCAATAGATTTACCTGCACCTGTCTCACCTGTGATCGCGGTCATACCGCTGCGCCACTCGGTGCTTAAATTACTCACGATTGCGAAATTTTTAACTTCTAAACCAATTAACATACTGTTTATCCATCCAGTCAATTAACTGTTAATTTATACAGTGTTTTGGTTTTTTGCAAATTAATTTTGTATTATTTACGCAACACTTACATCTTGAGTAAACTGTGTGTCGGTAGTCTGGGAGGAGGTGTCAATTTTATCATCAACAATATCAGTCAGTTGTACAGTGTCTTCAGTTATAATTAGAGCTATGAGGGGAGGTAGTACATTTATATAAAAACTCTTATTGTATAAAATTCCTTGCTGAGGCAATTCAGATACAAAGTACTGTATATTATCAATCAATGGTTGAATTATATTTGTCTGATTAGTTTTAATTAACTCGTTAGACAACGTGTTAATTAGCAAGTCGGCGATATCTTCAAGCTGTTGCAAGTTCTCGTCTGTATGTGGTTGAACTACAAAAAAATTATTCACAATAGCTTGAATGCGAGGAATGTATTTTGGGCGAATTATTTTAGCATCAAGTAGTTCATTAAGCTTTGTTTTAAGGCGAGTATTTACATGCGAAACACGTTCATTAAATAGCTTTTTTCTAGCTTCAATTGCCTTTTTACGATTACTTTCTACTTTAAGGTAAGTAGCTAGTAATGTAATCAATAACAATAGAGCAAAAAAAACAACATAAGTCATTATTATCCGTTCCTGAAATGGTTAATTATTTTTATAGTGACATTTTGCTCTATAGTACTGCTTTTAGCAATAAAATTAGTATAAACGACTACCCCAATTTAGTTTTGTACGCAAAACGTTGTAGTAAGAGTAATTTTTTGGATGAATTAAGCGCAACTGTTTATCGGCTTTTTTAATTACTACTTCATCACCGGGTAATACGGCAAGAACTACATGGCTGTCGCAACTTACCTGAAGGCTATCTGTATTTTCTAGGCTTAGCTTTAAACGAACCTCGTTATCGGCATCTACCACTAAAGGTCTGCTAGATAAGGTATGAGGAAACATAGGTACTAACGAGATTGCATTTAGCTCGGGCGTTAAGATTGGCCCGCCACCTGATAGCGAATAGGCTGTAGAGCCTGTCGGGGTTGATACTATTAAACCATCGGAGCGCTGAGAAAACACAAAGTCATTATTTATAAAAGCTTCAAATTCAATCATGTGCGCCACTTTATCGGCATGAAGTACCGCTTCGTTAACAGCTGAGTTGGCGCTTTTTAATTCATTATGTCGATATACTTCTACTTCTAATAAAAAGCGTTTTTCTTCTAAGTATTCACCACTGAGTACTTGCTCTAAGCTTGCTTCAAACCCTTCAGGGTTTAAATCAGTTAAAAAGCCTAGGTTACCTCTATTTACACCAATTACAGCAATGTTAAAGCGCGCAAGCACGCGTGCTGCGCCAAGCATGTTACCGTCACCACCTACAACAATGGCTAAATCGGCTTGTTCACCTAAGTCGACTAACTTTACAAGTTTGTCATGCGGAATATCGTCTAACTGACTCCCTGTGCGTTTTTCTACTATTACCTCAAAGCCAAGCGCAAGTAAAAAGGTATGTAAACGCTGCAGAGTAGCCGCTGCTCCTGGGTGATTAGGTTTGCCAATTAGGCCTATGGTGTTAAAAGGAGAGTCCATAATGTACGCACAAAGAGATTTAATAATAGTAGAGTAACTCAAAACAGAAGTGTTTGAAAATACAGATTATAGCAATATTATAAACCTTCAATTTTATTCGCAGTGAGTTAGCTGCACGACTTGAAAAAGAACTAAACGCCCCGATATCTCTTTCATGCAACAAGATGTAGATACCATGAAACTAAACCCACGAGATCAGCAAATTTTTTCAGCTGTTATGAACATGTACTGTAATGGTGAAGGCTTGCCTGTTCCATCAACAAAAATTGCCAAGCTCAAAGGCATGGCAGTGTGTTCGGCTACAGTTCGTAATGCTATGGCTCGCTTAGAAAAAGTGGGCTTATTGTATTCACCTCATACATCCGCTGGGCGAGTGCCTACAAATGAAGGATTTGATTATTGGTTTGACGAATTTTTTGTGCTTGGCGATATTGCTAATTATTGGCAACCACAGCAATCACAACTCGTTGAGTTAGCCCATGGTTTGAGCCAAAAATATCAAGTCTGTTGTTGTGTTGGTTTACCTCAAGCCAGTTCACAGCAAGTATTTAGAGTAGAAGTGCTTGATTTTGATTCTACCGACTGGCTTATTTTATTAATAGATAGGGCTGGGCAGAGTCACAATATTTGTATTGATAAACCTCATGATTCGTCAGACTCTGTTCGTTATCAATTTGCCACATGGTTAAATACAGTATTTAGCCAACAAACCTTAATGGAAGGTTTGTACCGTATGCAAGCTATGGCAAATACAGCGCCTCGAAATTGCCATGATTCGCTTAATCAATGGACGCGACAATTGAGCCAGAAATTAGGCTCAGATAACAGTATTGTTGTTGGTGAAAATTACCTCTACAAACAAATTGATTGCGAGCAGAGCTTAAATATTGGTGTTTCATTTTTAAATTACGTAGAAGATAAGCTCGCTTTTAAAAACGGGTTATCAGTACTTAATAGCGAAAAGCTGCCTTTTACTGAGTGCAACGAATTGATTGTAATAAGTGTGCCATACTTTCAAAATCAAGAATATCAAAGCCGCTTTTGTATAATTTGCCCTAAATCAGCGCAGATTGAAGAAATAATTCAAGAATTTAAATTAATTGAGGCATCTAACTCTTGAATCTTTTTATTCAATCCCCATAATTACCGCAGTTGTAAAGAATTGGAGCACGTATTTTATGTCTGAGCAGACACAAAACCCTGAGCAAGAAGTAGAATTAAACGAAGAAATTTCTAAAATGCAGGCTGATGTAGAAGCAGCAGTAGAAGCCGCTGATCAGCATGCAGAACAAGAGCAAAGCCCTGAAGCAGAAATTGCTATGTTATATGCAGAGCTTGAAGCTGCAAAGCAAACAATTGCTGATCAAAAAGACGGTGTTGTTCGTGCCGCAGCAGACGTAGATAATATTCGTCGTCGTGCAGCACAAGATGTAGAAAAAGCACATAAATTTGCACTAGAAAAATTTGCCAACGAATTACTACCTGTAATTGATAACCTTGAACGTGCTATTGAATTTTCTGATAAAGAAAATGAGACTTTAAAGCCGTTACTTGAAGGTATCGATATGACGGTTAAGAGCTTTAATGACGCTGTTTCTAAATTTGGTGTTGAAATTGTAAACCCACAAGGTGAGCAGTTTAATCCAGATTTTCATCAAGCAATGTCAATTCAGCCAAGTAACGATGTAACACCTAATACAGTGCTTGCTGTTATGCAAAAAGGTTACACATTGAATGGTCGTTTATTACGCCCTGCGATGGTTATGGTTTCTAAAGCTGCTGATGCTTAATTAATTTAAGATTATTAGCTTTGATAAAAATGCCTCATATTGAGGCATTTTTTTTGTCTTTTTTATAGTGAATTAACTGCACGAGCATAGTGAGTAACACGGCGCTAAACATTAAACTTGAAAATGGCACTGCGCTTTCTGCATGCATAATGGCAAGTAGCGGGCCAACTAATGCACCACTACCAAAACGAAGTGTGCCAATTACGGCCGTTGCCGTACCTGTGTTTCTTTCAAATTTCATTAATATTAGTGAATCAGCATTACTTGCAGTGACACCTAAACTCATCATTAATGGCGCAATAGCAGCCACAATATAATAAAGTGATAAGTGCAATAAGCTAAATGTTAACAGCGAAAGCCCCGATACAAACCCACATACAAGCCCAATATAGAGCATTTTTCGAGAGCCCAGCCTTGGTACAATTCGCGTATTTAAAAAGTTACCAAACATAAGCGCCATTACATTAAACGCAAATAGCACACCAAATAATTGTTCTGAAACCTCATATAAATCTAAATAAATAAATGGTACTGAGGTCAAAAAGCAAAAAAATCCAAACGATACAAACATAGAACTGAGTATATCCGCACGTGCGTCTTTATTACTGAGTACTGTTTTATAGCTATCAAAAAACAGAGCAAGGCCCTTTTTTTCATTTGTATGAATAGGTATATCTATTAAATACACTTGTACAAACGCTAATATTAAAAAGCTATAACCAGCAAGTACTAAAAATATGCTCGACCAAACAGAGAACCCTAAAATAAACGAACCAACAGAGGGGGCTACTAACGGTGCTACCATCATGATCATCGACACATACGACATTCCCTTAGCTGTATTTTGCTGATAAATATGGCGAATAATACCCGGTACGACTACGGTTGCTGCAGCTCCCGTAAATGCTTGCACTGCTCTAAGAGTCCAAAATGCATGGATTTCGGTGGTAAATGCCAGTGCAAGTGAGCTTGCGCCAAATAGGGTTAAGCCAATACGTGCGAGCTTACGACGGCCAATTTGATCGGCAATAGGGCCAAAAAATAACATACCTAATGAATAACCAGCTAAGTAAATACTCAACGATATTTGTACATTTGGCATATTAGTGTGTAAATCGTTTGCAATTACCAGCATGGCGGGCAAATACATATCAATCGCCAATGGAGTAATCGCTACGATACTGGCTAATAAAGGCAATAAAATACGGGTATTAAAAGACGAGGCTGAGGTGTCCATGTGTAAACTCAACAATCACTAAAAACAAGGGTTATAGTGTAACAGGGCATTGTATTTGGATAAACTTAGTTTGCCTGCTAAGTTTATCGTCTCATCGCATCTTTTAATATAAAGGTATATAAAGCAAATATTTTAAATTGGTACTGTGTTTGCTATTCTACAAGCAATAAAAAATTTATTACTTAAGAGAATTACCATGAAAAAACTAGTACTTGCAGTATTAGCGACAGCTGTTTTAGCCGGTTGTAAAACGTCGCCAACAGGACGCACACAAATAGCGCTTTACTCAGATCAACAAATGAGTGAAATGGGCACTGCTAGTTTTGCAGATATGAAAAAAAACCAACCAATTAATAAAGATGCAAAAACAAATGCATATGTAAATTGCATTGCTGAAAAAGTAGTGGCTGTATTACCAAAAGAATACGCGTCGCAAAATTGGGAAGTAGTGGTATTTGAAGATGAATCTGCTAACGCTTTTGCACTACCTGGTGGCTATATTGGGGTTCATACGGGCTTATTAAAAATAGCCACCAATCAAGACCAACTAGCAACAGTGCTAGGGCACGAAGTTGGGCACGTAATTGCTGAGCATTCTAATGAACGAGTTTCACAAAGCTCTATTTTAGATACAGGTATGCAACTAGGTAGTGCAGCACTTGAAATGGGTAATATTCAATACCGTAATGAAATTATGCAGGGTCTAGGCTTAGGCGCACAGTATGGTGTTGTTTTGCCATTTAGCCGTTCGCATGAGTCAGAAGCTGATGAAATTGGCTTAGATTTAATGGCGGAAGCAGGCTTTAATCCACAAGAATCAGTAACCCTTTGGCAAAATATGAGTGCTGCAGGCAGTGGTACAACACCTGAGTTTTTATCAACTCACCCAGCGCCAACTAACCGTATTAAAAACTTACAAGCGCAAATGAGCAAAGCTCTTGGCGAACAAAGTACAGCTAAAGCGCAGGGTAAAAACCCACAATGTAAGCTGTAATTTAGCTTATATAATAAAAACCCTGTAAATAGTTTACTTACAGGGTTTTTGTTTTTTTACTATAAAAACTTATTATCTAGTATTCAGGTTATTTAGTATTAAGTGCCTTGTTAAATACGCCTTTAAAACGATCAAAATCTTCAATTTGCGGCAAATGACCTAAATTATTCAGTTCAAATAGTTGAGCATTAGGGATAAGTGATGCAGCATGCTTACCTAACTTATCGTATCGACCAAGCTCGTAATCAACATCGTCTTTTTTCCAGTTGCGACCTGGACCGGTCCTGTCTCGTGTACCAATAATTAATTTAACCGGCACAGTTAAATCTTTAAATTCGGTTACTACAGGCTGAGTGAAAATCATGTCATATGTTTTAGCATTTACCCACGCCATTTTTTCTTTATCTGGGCCTTGTATTTGCCCTGTTATAAAGTCAGTTAAGGCTGAATATGTTGTATTCCACTTACCATCGTAGTAATTTTTTTGTTGATACTTTCTTACACCTTCAGGTGTTTTTGCTAATTCATTTTTATAGAAAAAGTTAGTATCTTTGTAATCAACATACAGCAAGTAGTTTTCAAGCCCAATAGGGTTTACTAAAATTAGCTTTTTAGTAGTGTTTGGATACATTAAAGCAAAACGACTCGCTAGCATCCCGCCCATTGAGTGCCCTAATACAATCGACTCCTTTATATTAAGTGAATCTATTAACGCGTGAGTATGATGAGCAAGTGCCGCAAATGAATATTGATAATCCGTTGGTTTAGACGATTTGCCAAAACCAATTTGATCAGGGATTAATACGCCGTAACCTAAAGATTGCAGGTATTGCGCAGTGGTAGTCCAGTAATCTGCATTAAAATTTTTGCCATGCATAAGCGTAACTGTAGGCATGTCGGATTTGGTTGGCTTTAAGTAAATATAGGCCATTTTTAATGATTGTTTTTGCGACTCAAGTGCAAAATAATTTACTTTAAAATCGTATTCGTAATTACTTAAAAGTGCATCGTAAGATAGAGATTCTGTATTTACTTCACTACTTGCTAAAGCATTATTAGTTAAAGCTAACAATGCAGAAAAACAAATAACTTTGATTGATGACATGTTGATACTCCTAGTAAGGCAAGCGTGTGGCTTAAATGAAGTACGACAATAGCTAAGTATTAGACGCTGTTCAATTAAATACTTTTTATGCATAAAAAAAGGAGCGCTTAAAAGAGCTCCAATATATGTAATTTTAACGCAGTGTGGCTGTTTAAAATGTCCACTCTACATGTATTTGTGGAACCGACTCGGTCACTTCAGTACCTAATTTGTTGTGCCAGTATTGAAGCTCCATACCCAGCAGTAGTGTGTTTTCTTTCATTTGAAGGGCATGACCCATATCCCACACTAAAATAGGCTGTGCGAGTATCCACGCTTCTACGTCGTTACCAAATTCATCTTCACGCTCTGCGATGTATTCAGCGTGGCCTTTAAAGCTAAACTTTTGTGAGCCAATAGTGAAAGGATATTCAAAAGCTACATCAAGCATCCAGCTATTAGTTTCAATAGGTGCGCCGCCTTTTGCGACACCTTCACTATCGTCAATGTAGGCTGTGAACAGCGTTTGAAAAAAGTTGAACCCAGGTACATCCCAGCTTAATTTAACACCTGGTAGATATTTCATTACTTTTGCATCGCCAGCAACGTTAATACCGCCCGTTAGGCCAACATCTAATAATGCGCCAGAGCCAATTTGCTTACCAGTGATGGCAGATAAGCTAACCGTTGAGTACCACTCACCATAAAAATCAGCATCTTGGTAACCATCATCTATATCGTCTTTACTGTAATCGATAAAAAAGAAGTTATCGCCGTAATCGTAACCTGATGCATGTTGAACCGAGTATACAGTGGTGTCTGACTCTTGCTCAGTGAATGGATTTTTTTGGCTGCCATTATTTATATGTAGCGCTGTACTGCTCCAATTGGCAGCAAAAGCCGACGATGATAAAGCTAGAGAAGTAAGGGTAATAAAAGGGAGTAATTTTTTAAATTTCATAACTGTTTAATAACTATAATTTTAGTGACACGCGGAAGCGGCAATTATAGCAGAAGAGATTGATTTGTTGATCGCTAATTTAACACATGTTGCAGCCTACTTAATAAGCTGCAACATGTAATAACTCAATGTATTACGCTTTATTACGGCGTAAACAAATAATAGTAATCGCCGTAAATGCTAAAATAAAACAGTAATAAGAAGACGTTGATACTTCCCACGGGCTAATTTTAAACGTAGCACCTAACAGTAGCGCTTGTGCGCCATAAGGAAGTGAGCCTTGCGTTACACAAGCAAATATATCAAGTAAACTTGCAGAGCGTTTACCGCTTATTTCACCATCATCTGCCAGCTTTTTAGCAATAGGGCCAGCAACAATAATAGATACGGTGTTATTGGCAATACACATATTACTTGTCATAACCAATGCTGCAATACCTAATTGATCGGCCACTTTACGGTGCCATTTTGCGATGATTTTAGTTATGGCTTGAATTTTTTGAGCAATGTAATCAAGGCCACCGTTAATCCGAATAAATTCAGATAAGCCACCTATAAACATAGATAGTAAAAATATTTCCTGCATATCGGTAAAGCCTTTGTAAATATCTTTTACAAAGCTTGCGCCTTCATAACTTCCTGTAAAGCCCATTAATGCAGCAAAAATAATACCGCTAAACAACACTACAAATACGTTCAAGCCAGCAACGGCTAACACTAAAATAAAGGCATAAGGAAGTACTAACCAAATATCGTAATCTTTGGTTTCAACAACTTGCGCCGCAGGTGTTAAATAAAACAATAAGCCAATAGTTAGTATTGCAGCAGGGACTGCAATTTTAAGATTCTCTTTAAACTTGTCTTTCATTTCACAGCCCTGTGTACGTGTGGCTGCAATAGTCGTGTCTGAAATAATTGATAAGTTATCGCCAAACATAGCACCAGATACAATCGTACCTGCCATTAAAGCTGGATCTATACCTGTTTTAATTGATACAGCATAAGCAATAGGACCAATAGCACCAATCGTTCCCATAGACGTACCCATTGCTGTAGATACAACCGCTGCAATTAAAAATAAGCCAGGAAGCAACAACGCAGGTGGAATAAGAGATAAGCCTGCATTTACTACCGCATCCACACCACCGGTTGCACTGGCAACGGCAGAAAACGCACCTGCAAGTAAGTAGATTAAACACATTGTAATAATATTGTTGTGCCCGGCACCCTTAATAAAGGTTTCTACACACTCATTTACTGTGCCTTTATTTAAAATGAACGCAAGCATTATGGCAGGTAATATAGCCACTGGAGCAGGAAGTTGATAAAAAGCGTAGTCAACCCCTTGAGATTGTAAATATAAACCAGAGCCCAAAAATAGTGCTACAAAAGTTAAAAGGGGTAGTAAAGAAAGTATTGCTTTGTTTTTGTTAAATGATGGCTGCATCATAATCCTCGAAACCAGTTAATTTACAACAGCCAAAAATTCCTCTTTTAGCTGAATTTAGCAAATCTACCTACTATGTTAATCATTAACAAAATTAGGAGAATGCAGCGCCCGCAAGCCAAAGACCAAATCGACGCGAAAGAGAAGTTTAAATGTATAGATGGCTAAAGTAAACTGGTATTGTTATTATTATTTAATTAAAGGGTTACCTGACTATTGCATGACTTTTAGATAATATCTACAAAGTAACGCTATTTTCAGCGATTAATATTTGTCCAACTGCATAAAAATGCCCAAACGCGTATTTGCAATGCTCCGGATATATACTCAGATTAGTAAAAAACGGATTCAAATTTAAATTAGGTAAAAACAATGACTACAAATCGAATAGGCGTTTTTGGTGCTAACGGCAGAATGGGCTTAGCATTACTGGAAGCTGCAACAATTAAAGAGCAAACACAACTTACAGGTGCATACGTTCGTAGCAGTTCATCGTTATTAGGTATTAATGTAAATCAAGTAAATAGCGCAGCCGATAATAGTGTTAGCTTTAGCGAAGAAACCACAATAGATAATGTAGATGTTTTAATCGACTTTACGCTTCCCGCTGGTATGAAAAACCATTTAAAAACCGCTGTAGCACAAAAAATTCCTATGGTTATTGGTACAACGGGTTTAACAAGCGACGATATGGCACTTTTACACGATGCCGCTAAGCATATTCCTATTGTATTTGCGCGGAACTACAGTGTAGGAGTCAATGTATTACTGAACCTTGTGCAAACCGCAGCGATTAAATTTGGTGACGATTTAGATATTGAAATATTTGAAGCGCATCATCGCCATAAAATAGACGCACCATCGGGTACTGCGCTCGCTATAGGTGAGTCAATCGCAGAGGCAAAAGGCTGGGATCACGACGAGGTTGCTGTATACGACCGAAGCCAAGTAGAAACCGCTAAATCGCAAAACGAAATTGGTTATTCGGTACTAAGAGGGGGCGATATAGTAGGTGAACACACCGCATACTTCGCCACAATGGGCGAAAGACTCGAATTAACCCACAAAGCAAGTTCAAGAATGACATTCGCTTTAGGTGCTGTAAGGGCTGCAAGCTGGTTGAAAAATAAACCTGCAGGACTTTATGATATGCAAGATGTGCTAGATCTGAAGTAGTTTAGTTACTTTTTTAGCTGTTTGGGTCTAATTTCACCTACAGTGACTTGTTTGTAACAATTTACCAAATAATGTTAGACCTAAATAGTATCTTCATGTAATATGCAGCCAATTTGCCAAAAATTACTAAATGCGTGTTTCCAATTATACCCAAGTGGCTAGTAAATCCACGGTTTCAGTGGGAATAAAAATAGTTTTAGGCAAGAAAAAATGATTGAAGGTTTAGTGGTTTACATCTGCATCATTTAAGACTGCGTAAAACAATTTAAGCTCACAAAAATCTGGTTTTGACGATCCCTCTGGGTATTGGCGGGGTGTTAAGCAATTGCTTGCTCCCGTTTTTTACTGTTAGGAGGTTTAACTTGACTAAATCCGCTCTGTTAGTCCTAGAAGACGGCACAGTGTTTCGCGGTACTGCAATCGGCGCTGACGGCATGTCTGTCGGTGAAGTAGTATTCAATACGTCTATGACTGGTTATCAAGAAATTTTGACTGATCCATCATACGCGGAACAAATCGTAACTTTGACGTACCCACACATCGGTAATACGGGTACCAACAGCGAAGACGAAGAAGCGAATCAAATTTGGGCTAAAGGCCTAGTGATCCGTGATTTGCCACTGCTAGCGAGTAATTTCCGTAACGAGCAATCGTTAGATGATTACTTAAAAGAACGTAATATTTTAGGTATTGCGGACATCGACACCAGAAAATTAACTCGAATTTTGCGTGATAAAGGCGCACAAAACGGGTGTATTATTGCTGGCGACGAGTTAGACGAGAAAAAAGCGTTACAAGCCGCGCAAGCCTTCCCAGGTTTAAAAGGTATGGATTTAGCAAAAGTTGTCTCAACCAAGGAAAATTTTGAGTGGCGCGAATCAAGCTGGACATTAGGCGAAGGATTTAAAACCCTTGATACTGCTGATGAAAAGTTTCATGTTGTTGCCTACGACTTCGGTGTAAAGCGTAATATTTTACGTATGCTTGTAGACCGAGGCTGTAAACTTACAGTAGTACCAGCGCAAACCTCTGCCGCTGACGTACTGGCTTTAAACCCTGATGGTATCTTCCTATCTAATGGCCCTGGCGATCCTGAGCCATGTACTTACGCTATTGATGCAATTAAAACCTTTTTAGAAACCGACACACCTATTTTTGGTATCTGTTTAGGTCATCAGTTATTAGCCCTTGCCTCAGGTGCTAAAACAGAAAAAATGAAATTTGGCCACCACGGCGCTAACCACCCAGTTAAAGACTTAGACCGCGATGTAGTTATGATCACGGCTCAAAACCATGGTTTTGCAGCTCAAGAGTCAAGCCTGCCAAGTACGCTTCGTGCCACGCACAAATCGTTATTTGATGGAACGCTTCAAGGTATTCATCGAACAGATAAACCTGCGTTTAGCTTCCAGGGTCACCCTGAAGCAAGCCCTGGTCCGCACGATGCAGCCCCATTATTTGACCACTTCATCGATTTGATGCAAGCGCGTAAACACTAATTTAACTGGAGTAATAATGCCAAAACGTACCGACATAAAAAGCATTCTTATCTTAGGCGCAGGCCCAATTGTAATTGGTCAAGCTTGTGAATTTGACTACTCTGGTGCACAAGCGTGTAAAGCACTTAGAGAAGAAGGCTACAGAGTTATATTAGTTAACTCAAACCCTGCAACTATCATGACCGACCCTGATATGGCCGATGCAACCTACATCGAACCAATTCATTGGGAAGTGGTAGAAAAAATTATTGAAAAAGAAAAGCCAGATGCAGTGCTGCCTACAATGGGTGGTCAAACAGCATTAAACTGTGCGCTTGAACTAGACAAGCACGGTGTATTGGCTAAGCACGGCGTTGAACTCATTGGTGCAACGGCTGATGCAATCGACAAAGCAGAAAACCGTGAACGCTTTGACATTGCAATGAAAAATATTGGTCTTGAATGTCCACGTGCTGAGATTGCTCACACAATGGAAGAAGCTAAAGACACAATGACTCGCATTGGCTTGCCATGTATTATTCGTCCATCTTTCACTATGGGCGGCACCGGCGGCGGTGTAGCGTATAACATGGAAGAGTTTGAAGAAATTTGTGAGCGCGGCTTAGACTTATCGCCAACAAACGAATTACTAATTGATGAATCACTGATTGGTTGGAAAGAGTACGAAACAGAAGTTGTACGTGATAAAAACGACAACTGTATTATTGTTTGTACTATTGAAAACTTTGACCCTATGGGTGTTCACACTGGCGATTCAATCACCGTTGCACCAGCGCAAACGCTAACCGACAAAGAATACCAAATTATGCGTAACGCCTCTATGGCGGTATTGCGTGAAATTGGTGTTGAAACTGGCGGTTCGAATGTACAGTTTGGTATTAATCCTGCTGATGGCCGTATGGTTATTATTGAGATGAACCCACGTGTATCACGTTCATCTGCATTAGCATCTAAAGCAACGGGTTTCCCAATTGCTAAAATTGCTGCAAAGCTAGCAGTAGGTTACACGCTTGATGAACTTCAAAACGACATCACTGGCGGTAAAACACCAGCGTCTTTTGAGCCTTCAATCGATTACGTTGTAACAAAAATACCTCGCTTTAATTTCGAAAAATTTGCCGGTGCGAACGACCGTTTAACTACGCAAATGAAATCAGTTGGCGAAGTAATGGCGATTGGCCGTAATCAACAAGAGTCACTGCACAAAGCATTACGTGGTCTTGAAGTGGGCGCAACGGGTTTTAACCCGATAGTTGCGCTTGATGACCCTAAAGCAAAAGAAAAAATTATCCGTGAACTACGCGAGCCAGGCGCTGAGCGTATTTGGTACATTGCCGATGCAATGCGCCATGGTATGAGCGTTGATGATGTTTACGAACTGACTAAAGTTAATCGCTGGTTCTTAGTACAAATAGAAGACATTTTAAAAGACGAAGCAAAAATTGGTGAAGTAGGTATGGCGGGCTTAAATGCCGACTTCCTACGTAAACTTAAACGCAAAGGTTTTGCAGATCCGCGTATAGCTGAAATTGCGGGTGTATCTGAAGCTGAAATTCGTAAAAAGCGTCATCTATTAAACATCGTGCCAGTATACAAGCGTGTTGATACGTGTGCAGCTGAATTTAGCTCAGACACTGCTTATATGTATTCAACTTACGATGAAGAGTGTGAAGCTAACCCAACTGATCGTGATAAAATCATGGTTATTGGTGGCGGCCCTAACCGTATCGGTCAAGGTATTGAGTTTGATTACTGTTGTGTACACGCTTCGCTTGCGCTTCGTGAAGACGGTTATGAAACCATCATGGTTAACTGTAACCCTGAAACGGTATCTACCGATTACGATACATCTGACAGGTTATATTTCGAACCAATTACACTTGAAGACGTACTTGAAATCGTACGTGTTGAAAAGCCAAAAGGCGTTATCGTGCAGTATGGTGGTCAAACACCACTTAAACTAGCGCGTGAGCTTGAAGCGAATGGCGTGCCAGTGATTGGTACTTCACCTGATGCGATTGACCGTGCAGAAGACCGCGAACGTTTCCAACAACTTGTTGAACGTTTAAACTTACTTCAGCCAGAAAACGCAACAGTAACTTCAACTGAAGAAGCTTTACTTAAATCAGTTGAAATTGGCTTCCCATTGGTTGTACGTCCCTCGTATGTACTTGGTGGTCGTGCAATGGAAATTGTATACGACGAAGACGATTTACGTCGCTACATGACCGAAGCTGTGCAAGCATCAAACGAAGCGCCTGTATTGCTGGACCGTTTCTTAGATAATGCGATTGAAGTTGACGTTGACGCAATTTGTGATGGCGAGCAAGTAATCATCGGCGGTATCATGGAGCATATTGAACAAGCGGGTGTTCACTCAGGTGACTCAGCATGTTCATTACCAGCACATTCATTATCGCAAGAAGTGCAAGATGTAATGCGCAAGCAAGTAACTGACATGGCGCTTGAACTTGGTGTTGTTGGCTTGATGAATACACAGTTTGCAGTAAAAGATGGCAAAGTGTACTTAATTGAAGTTAATCCACGTGCTGCACGTACTGTACCGTTTGTATCTAAAGCAACCGGTGTTGCGCTTGCAAAAGTAGCTGCACGTTGTATGGCAGGTCAGTCTTTAGCAAGCCAAGGTATTACTAAAGAAGTGATCCCTCCTTACTACAGCGTTAAAGAAGTTGTACTGCCGTTTGCTAAGTTTCAGGGTGTGGATCCAATCCGTGGTCCTGAAATGCGTTCAACGGGTGAAGTGATGGGTGTTGGTGATACTTTCGCCGAAGCATTCGCAAAAGCACAATTAGGTGCAAGCAACACTTTACCACGCGGTGGTCGCGCGCTATTATCTGTTCGTAATAGCGATAAGCCACGTATTGTTGAATTAGCCAAAATCATGACCGACTTAGGTTTTGAACTTGACGCAACTGGTGGCACGGCACAAGCTCTTGAAGAAGCTGGCATTGAAGTACGACGTGTAAACAAAGTATATGAAGGCCGCCCGCATATTCTTGATTATATCAAGAATAAAGAGTACAGCTATATCGTTAATACCACCGAAGGTCGCCAAGCGATCGAAGATTCGAAGGTGTTACGTCGTGGTGCATTGCAAAATAAAACCAACTATACGACAACCTTGAACGCGGCATTCGCTAACTGTACTGCTAATAAAGCAGATGACCGCAGTAAAGTGACGTCAGTTCAAGAGCTACACCTGCGATTGAACTAAGGAAATGTGCCAAGGCCAACTAGGGCCTTGGTGTTAAGTGAGAAAAGTATGCAATCAATTCCGATGACAGTTCGTGGCGCAGATTTACTGCGTAAAGAGCTTAACGAATTAAAAACAGTTACCCGTCCTAAAATCGTAAGTGATATTGCGGTTGCACGTGAACATGGTGACTTAAAAGAAAATGCTGAGTACCACGCTGCGCGTGAGCAACAGGGTTTTTGTGAAGGTCGAATTCAAGAAATTGAAGCAAAGCTTTCAAATGTTCAAATTATCGACGTAACTAAAATGCCGAATACTGGTAAAGTTATCTTTGGCACTACGGTAACTATTGTAAATGTAGAAACCGATGCAGAAGTAAAATACCGTATTGTGGGCGATGATGAAGCAAATATTAAAAACAATTTAATATCTGTTAACTCGCCTATAGCGCGTGGTTTAATTGGTAAACAAATGGACGACGCAGTGTCTATTGAAACACCAAAAGGTATTGTTGAGTACGAAATCATTGAAGTTGAGTATCTTTAACGCACAACTCACTTTAACGTTTTAAATAAAAGCCGATGTAATTACATCGGTTTTTTTATGTCTTAAATAAATTACTATACTGATAAGGGCGTTCATATTGCATAAAGAGTAGGCATGATGATATAGGTACATAATCACTTCATTAAAAGGAACACTCAATGGCTAATATACTTTACCCTGCGCCTTTAAAAGTAGGATCAAAAATAGCAATTTGCTCACTTTCAGCAGGTCTTAAAGAAAAGTTCCATGCACGATTAGACATTGTTATAAATGGATTAAAAAATCGAGGGTATGATGTTGTTGAAGGCGAGTTTTTACGTCAAAACAAACCGCGTGAACAGCTTAATGCTAAAGCACATGCTCAGCAATTAATGGGCTTTTTATTAGATGAAGAAATTGATGCAATTATGCCGCCAATGGGTGGTGAGCTGGCAATGGAAATACTGCCACTGCTTGATTTTAATGCCATTAAACAAGCAAAGCCTAAATGGTTAGTTGGCTTTTCTGATGTGAGTACTATTGCCTGTGCATTAACGGCTAAGTGCCAATGGGCGACCCTGCACAGTGCTAACCTTATGCAGTTGCATCCTGATGAAAAAAATCCGTATAGCTTACAAATATTCGAAACCCTTACTTACGAAGCGGGTAGTAAATTTGAGCAAGGGCCTTCCTCTTTATATCAAAAAAACAAGCCTAGCTACGCGCAAAACCCAAATGAATTACTAAGTCCTAGCGAGCCAACAAAATGGCAATGTTTAAACTACACAGATAAACGCACCATAGAAATGTCAGGTCGCTTATTTGGCGGATGTTTAGATACAGTAGGTTTACTGCTCGACTCACCATTTTTAGCACTACATGAATTTAAAAAGGACAGTGCGCCCGAAGGGCTTATTTTATACCTTGAAAACTCAGAACTTACACCTACAACCGTTGCACGATTTTTACTGTCATTAAAATTAGCTGGCATATTTGACGACATTAATGGTTTGGTTTTAGGGCGAAGTGAAATTACTCAAAGTCATTATGATGCCTTTGACTATCGACATGCGCTTGATGTAGCACTGGGTGGGTGTTTATTCCCAGTCATTTTTGATGCTGACATAGGGCATGTTCAACCTAACTTAAATTTAGTTAACGGCGCTACGTGTACGCTTATTGCTGATATAAATGAAGGTATAGTAAACAGTGCATCGTTAAATATTCAACTTTCGTAGTTTTTATCGCATTTAGTTTTGAAAAACAAATAAGTACAGGCGTATAATGTGCCTGCAGTAAGTGCTAATGCTTACTGTAAATTCTCAGGGCGGGGTGAAATTCCCCACCGGCGGTATGTTTAAAGTTACTTGTAACTCAAACGAGCCCGCGAGCGCTTTATTTAACTTATTTTTACGGTTAAGTAAAGGTCAAGCAGATCTGGTGAGATGCCAGAGCCGACGGTTAGAGTCCGGATGAAAGAGAATATAGCTTATTTATGTACACCAAAACGTAGCTTTTTGGTGAGCATTTTTAATGCTGTTTTGGTTTAATTCATGCAATTTTATTTGTATGGCTTTGCCATGCCTTTCAGTGTCCTGAATCTATTATTTTTTATTTGGAATATAATGATGATTCAGTCTCTACTTACTCAATTCGGCGAAAGCCAAATCCGCGTACAAAGCGCAATTACTGCACTACAGCAAGGGCAAGGCGTACTTGTTGTTGATGACGAAAACCGTGAAAATGAAGGCGACTTTGTATTTTCAGCTGAGCATTTAACGACTTCTCAAATGGCCGAAATGATCCGCGAAGGCAGCGGCATTGTTTGCTTATGCATGGGGGAGGAGCGTATTAAACAGCTCGACTTACCGCAAATGGTTACCCACAACACGAGTCAAAATAACACCGCTTATACAGTCACTATTGAAGCTAAGCATGGCGTTACAACAGGTGTGTCTGCTGCTGATAGAGTAACGACTATAAAAGCGGCGACAGCCGATAACGCTAAACCAAGTGATTTATCGCGCCCAGGGCATGTATTTGGTTTAAAAGCACAATCGGGCGGAGTATTAGTTCGTCGTGGCCACACTGAAGCATCGGTTGATTTAATGCAGCTTGCCGGCTTAAAACCATTTGGTGTAATTTGCGAACTAACAAATCCTGATGGTTCAATGGCGCGCTTACCTGAGGTGAGTGATTATGCTAATAAACATAATATGACCGTAGTTTCTATTGAAGATTTAGTACAATACATTCAGGCAGCGCAGCTTCAAGTAAGTTAAACCGCTTTGAAAAAAAAACCACTTATTTAAATAAGTGGTTTTTATAATATTGTTATCATTTAAGTTTATAACGTATTGCTCATAAAATCTGAATAACTTGCTCTTTTGCCAAGCGAGATTTAGGTAGTTTAGCATTATAATCTTCTGCGTCATCATGGTAGCCAAGCACTAAAGCTACGTCGCAAATATAACCATCGAGTTCTTTTCCAAAAACTTCGCCAATCAGCTGTGCATCTACGCCTTCCATTGGAGTAGAATCAACCCCTAAACGTGCAGCTACATGCATAGTGTTACCAAGAGCTATGTAAGTTTGCGCTTTAGTCCACTCTTCATTACCGCCTTGCTCATCAGTATTCATATCCACAAACGCATAAGCACCAAAAGCTTGTTCGCGATTTTCTGCTTTAGTACGGCCATTTTTAATATCTGCATCAATTACTTGTGCGTAATCATCGCGGGTGTATTTAGGATTGTGAGCAAACAATATTATATGCGACGCTGTTTTAATATGTGGCTGGTTAAACGCAAATTTATTAGCAAATGTACTGTGCATACGCTCTTTGGCTTCATCTGATTCAATTACGATGAATTTCCAAGGTTGCGAGTTAATTGATGATGGAGATAAGCGCATAGCTTCGTAAATAACTGCTAAATCGTCTTGAGATACACGTTTCGTTGCATCGTAACGTTTTGCTGTGTAACGCTTTTCTAAGTCATTAATAATAGGGTGAGTCATTGGTTTCTCCAAAATAAATAAGATTAGCTGTACAAAGTATTCGTCATTTACTTTATGTATAAATAATACAGCTTGCTTTGCATTAAATAAATCGCATAATCATTGAATCATTATCAAATATAAATAGATAATATGAATATAGAAGATTTAAAACTTATTTTAAAAGTCGCTGAGTTTAGAAGCATTACGCTTGCAGCTGCTAAATTAGATATGCGTACAGCCACAGCAAGCGCTGCTATTAAGCGTGTTGAGTCTGCGCTTGGTAGTGAACTATTTGTTCGTACAACACGTCATTTAAGGTTATCGGCTGCTGGGGAGCGCTACATACCACAATGTGAGCAGGCTTTAGCAGTACTTGAACTTGCAAAGCAAAACCTTAAAGGTGAACATGACGAAATCGAAGGGGAGTTACGTGTTGCACTTTCATCTGATTTGGGGCGCAATTTAGTGATCCCATGGATTGATGAACTCATGGATAGTTATCCTAAGTTAAGCCTACGAACACATATAAGTGATAGTAATATCGACTTTTATCGTGACTCAGTTGATATAGCACTTCGTTATGGCTCGCCTAATGATGCAAGTGTTTATGGTTTTAAAATTTGTAACGTACCACGCTTATTATGTGCAACTGACGAATACCTCTTACAAAACGGGACTCCCGTGCATCCTGATGATCTAGCGTCGCATCAAGGTTTGTTTTATCAGTTGCAGGATATTATAAATAATACGTGGGAATTCAGTGATGGTGAGTCAAAATATAAAGTTAAAATGGGTGGCAGGCGCGCCTCAAACGACGGCGATTTAGTAAGGCGCTGGTGCGTTGCGGGTAAGGGCTTAGCTGTAAAGTCGGCACTTGATATAGCCGACGATTTGCTTAACGACAGGGTGGTTACCGTAATGCCAAATTATCAACATGTTAATGGTGAACTTTGGCTTATTTGCCCAAGTAGGCAGTCAATAACCCCTGCGGTGCGTTTATTACGCGATGCATGCAGAGAAAAGTGTAAAGCTATTTTAGAGCAGCTGGTAAATAAAGGCATTATTGATAAAAGCGTACTGAGCTAATTAAGGAAAGATTATTTACTTCTCGAGGCCTTAGATATGCTTTGGCACGTAACTGAATTAAATTAAAAATAAAAAGGAATAAATATGAAATTTAATAAATATATAATCATTTTGATGGCGGCCTTACTTGCTTCTTGTAGCTCGTTTATGAGTAACAATACAGGTAAAAATACACAATCTAGTAGCTTAATGGATTTTTTATATCCTGATCAACAAAGCCGTGCTACCTATAAACCTGAAATACCTGTTTTAAAACTCCCTGTTACCGTCGGAATTGCATTTGTACCGTCTAAAAACTGGCAGCCAGACGGGTTAGAGACCCAAAACCAAGTCGAATTACTCGAAAAAGTAAAAAAGTCATTTCTTCAATATGATTACATTGACCGCATTGAAGTTATACCAAGCACCTATTTAAAGGGTGGTGAAGGTTTTGCAACACTCGAGCAAGTAGGGCGACTTTACGATGTAGATGTAATGGCACTGGTTTCATATGATCAAATTACGCAATCTTATGAAAATAATGCAGCCTTACTTTATTGGACAATAGTGGGTATGTACGTTATTCCAGGTAATGAAAATACAATCCAAACCTTTGTGGATACAGCTGTTTTTGATATTAAAAGTAGAAAAATGCTATTTAGAGCACCTGGTATAAGTAAGCTTGAAAAAAGAACAACAGCAATAGGTATTGATGAAACGTTATCTGAAAAGTCGGCTGAAGGTTTTAATCTAGCGGTTAGTGATATGAGTACTAATTTAGATGCAGAACTAGCAAGGTTTAAAACACGTGTTAAAGAAGAGAAAATTGCAAAAGTCGAAAATAAAGATGGCTCCAGCAGCGGTGGCTCTTTGAGTATTTATATACTCGTTTTGTTGTCGTTATTAGTTATGCGTAGCAAAAAAGTTTAAAGCAAAAAATAGCTAAGTACTTTAATAATGCCACCTACTTTGAGCAGGTGGCATTATTTTTTATTCGCTAACTTAGCTTTTTATTAAAAAACTCAACGGTACGTTGCCATGCAAGCTCGGCATTGTCTTTATCATATCGACCTGTAGAGTCGTTATGAAATCCATGATTTGCCCCTTTATACATATGCATAGTGTATTCAACGTTATTAGCTTTTAAATCTTGTTCGTACTGTGGCCACGACGCGTTTACACGTTTATCAAGCTCGCCTAATTGAATCATTAATGGTGCTTTAATGTTTTTACGTAAACTTTCGCTGGCTGGAGTACCGTAAAAAGGCACTCCGGCGCTGATTAAATTACTATCTACTGCCGCTAAATAATTAACAATGTAGCCACCAAAACAAAAGCCCACAGCGCCGAGTTTACCGTTACTGTTGGCATGCGATTTTAAAAAGTGCGCTGCGGCTACAAAATCGTTTTGAATTTTGGCTCTGTCCATTGTGCGCTGCATAGCGCGTCCTTCATCATCATTACCAGGGTAGCCACCCAGTGGAAAGAGCGCATCGGGTGCAAATGCAATAAAACCTACCTTAGCTAAGCGTCTTGCTACATCCTTTACGTATGGGTTTAATCCACGGTTTTCGTGTATCACAAGAACAACAGGGAGCTTACCTTCTATGTTTTTAGGGGTTGCTAAGTAACCCTTGCCTTTACCGTGCCCGTTTGGCGAATCGAATTCTTCGTACGTTGCCGTTATATCGTCATCGTTAAATGACACTTGTTCAGCCAGCGCGTAATTAGGTAATAATGCTGATGTAAGTACAGCCATTGAAAAACCAAGTGCAGCAAGGCCACCGAGTTTTTTCATAAAAGTACGTCGGTCCATTAAACCGTGGGCGTACTCGTCATACCAATCAAAGGCTTCTTGAGGAATGTGATCAGAGGGGGATGTATTCATGGCTGTTCCTTAATTTTATTATGTTATCTGTTATTTAAATACCATAACGTATTAGGAATAAAAAACGAGCAATATTTTATCCAATTACTAGGGCTATTAATTAATCCTGCTTGTTAAACTATGGGTAGTAGAAACAGTATTAGCAAATAGATGAATATCATTTTAAGCTTAAAATAAAAAACTCGGCATAGTATGCCGAGCTTTTTTGGTTGGGATGTTACTTAATTTAGCTATTTGTAGGCGCTGGTTGGGCATCTACTAGTGGTGACTTGCCACGCATTTTACGTACTAATCGCTTAGTATCTTCTAGTGCAACATACTGACACGGTATAAGTATCAGTGTAATTACTGTGGCAAATAACACACCAAAAGCAAGTGATACAGCCATTGGGATAACAATTTTAGCTTGTAAACTCGTTTCAAAAATAATTGGCATTACACCAATAAAGGTAGTGATTGAGGTAAGTAATATTGCTCTAAAGCGACGAGCACCGGCTTGCATTACAGCATCCTTAATCGAAACACCTTCAGCGCGGGCTTTGTTTACAAAATCGACCATAACGAGGGAGTCATTTACGACCACACCCGCTACAGCAATAATGCCAAACATAGATAAGCTGCTCATGGTCATACCTAAAATCATATGCCCAAACATCGCGCCAACTACACCAAACGGAATAACCGACATTATAATAAGTGGCTGCGAGTAAGAGCGAAGCGGAATGGCTAACAAGGCAAATATAATCATCATTGATATACCAAAATCACGAAGCTGCTCTGAAGCGCTATCCATCTCTTCTTGAATGCGCCCAGCTACATCACTTGTAACGCCAGGGTAGCTTTTAAGTAATGTTGGTAAGTATTCATCACGAATTTCTTCTGCAATCGCAAATGGTTCGGCTTGGTCGGTATTTACCGCAGCCCATACGTTTACAGTACGTTTAGAGTTTTCGCGGCGAATACGGTTTACACCGTCAACCAGTTTAACTTCGGCTACTTCACTTAGCGGTACTTCAGCGCCTGTAGGCGTAATAATACGCACACTTGCGATATCACTTATTGAGTTACGTTCGTCTTCTGGATAGCGGATCATGACTTTAATTTCTTCGCCTTCACGCAATATTCGCTGCGCTTCTAAGCCGTAGTAACTAAAGCTTACTTGCGATGCGACATCAGCAAGCGTTAAACCCATGCTGTAAGCGAGTGGTTTTAAATCAAGTTGCACTTCGTCGGTAGCGCTTTGCATTGAATCGTTTACGTCGCCAACGCCTTCCATTGTTTGTAATTTGGCTTTTAATTTACCAGCCACTTCTTTTAGCTCGTCAGCATTTTTGCCTTCAAGTTTAAAGCTAACGTCGCCATCATCTCGACCGCCATTCATTATACTGTCTTGAATGGTCATGGTTTTAATGCCCGGTAAAGCGGGCATTTGCTCGCGCCATAATGCACTTAGAGCAAAGGTGTCGATAGGGCGTAAATCAGGCTCTACCAAAATAGCCATAATATTTGCTTCAGTTCGTCCGCGAAGGCTTACCGATAAATCGCGGATCATCGGTTTACCGTATTGCTCTTGTAGTTGCTGATCGACCTTTAACAACACGCTTTCAATTTTACGTGCGGTTTCAAGCGTTGCTTGCTCAGATGAAGCTAGGTTCATTTCTATATCAATACGCGGAAAGTCGTGCGGTATTTTAGGGTTTGGTACAAACTTAACTAAACCACCTGCAAACATACCTGCGCTTACAATAAGCAAACACATAAAGCCAACAATAACGGTATAGCGGTAGTGAATACAGCGGCCAACAAAAGGAAGGTAGTAGTTATTCACAAAGCCTTTTAAACCACTATCAATCACCATACGTAAGCGATGTAATAGGTTTTTAGGGTTTGGTTTACGCGGGTTCATTGCTGCAATATGGGCAGGTAAAATAAGTTTTGATTCAATGAGTGAAAAAATCAAACATAAAATAATAACGCCACCAATTGCCTTAGAAAAAGCAGCGCCAGGACCAGTTGCGAGTGTTTGTGGCAAAAATGCAGCAATGGTAGTTAGTACACCAAAGGTTGCTGGCATCGCAACACGTTTTACACCGCGTACGACGTTATCAAGTGTATGGCCGTATTTTTCTATTTCGGCACTGGCTGATTCGCCCACAACTATGGCGTCATCGACAACAATTCCGAGCACAAGTATAAAGGCAAAAAGAGAGGCTAAATTAATGGTTACGTCTAAAAAACCAATGGGCATAAACAAAAAGGCGCCCAGAAAAGACACCGGTAAACCCATCATTACCCAAAATGCCAAGCGTAGCGGTAAAAATAGTGCCAGTACTATCATTACTAACAAACCACCCCAAATCATGTTATCGACCATCATATCGAGTCGACCTTCAAGGTAGTAAGTTAAATCAACAATAGGGGAGAGCTTAACACCTGCTGGTAAAAGCGGCTCTTTAGCTGCCATGTAGCTTTTAAGTACTTTTGCTACATCGGTAATATCTTGATCTTTTGATGCGTTAACTTCAAACGAGAGTGAATTTTTACCATTGTATTTTGAATACTGTAAGCCTTCTTCAAAGCCATCGTTAATGGTTGCTACATCGCCTAAATAAATTTGTGCGCCATCAGCAAGGGTAATAAGGGGGAGTTTTTCAAACTCAAAGCCACGGTAGGCTTGTTTTTCAACACGCATTGAAATATAACCGTTTTCAGAGCGTATTTGCCCCGCCGACATATTGGCCGAAAAACTTTGTACAGCGCCTGCAATATCTCTAAATGTTAAGCCATATTCACGCAGTTTATCAGGGCTGACTTCTATACCAATTTCGTACTCTAAGCCGCCGTTAAAATTAACAAGGTTAACGTGAGGCAGTGCTTGTAACTCGTCTTTTATATCGTTGCCAAGCTCTTTTAACTGGTAGTTACTCATGTCGCCATAAAGCGCAAGTATCATTACTTCTTGCTCAAACTTATCGCGGCGCACAACAGGGCGCTCCATCCCCGCAGGAAAGGTGTTTATTGAATCAACTTGTACTTTAATTTCATCAAGTACTTCTTGTGGATTGTATTGCTCTTCTATTTCAATCCATGCTTGTGAAAAACCACGGTTAGAGTACGTAATTAGGCGTTTAATGCCTTCAATACCTTCGAGGTTTTCTTCAACTTTTATGGTTATGCCTTCTTCAACCTCTTGCGGGGCAGCCCCTGGGTAAACCGCTTGTACGCTTATCCAGTTGCTTTCAAACTGTGGGAACATTTGTTTGCGAATCGTCATCGCCATTAAAATACCGCCTACTAATATAAATATCATTAGTAGGTTGGCAGCAACGGGATTTCGGGCAAACCATGCTATTAACCCTGTTTCACGAGTGTTCATGATTATTCCTCTTTCAGCGCAAGTTGAGTTACATCAGTTTTATCAGGCGCAATATCTTCAACTTTTACTGCCATACCTTCTGTTGGATACTCAAGCGCTGAGGTAACAATTTGCTCGCCATTTTTTAACCCTTGGCTGGCTATAATCATGCCGTTTTGCTCGCGTATAATATTGAGGGTTTTAAACGACAATGTTAAATCGTCATTTAAAATTACAATTTTATTATCTTTAACTAAGTGGTGCGCAACAATAATTGCGTTATCAAGCGGGCGACCTTCAATGGTAGCGTTAATATATGAACCAAAACGAAGAGGGCGTGTTTTGTCGCCGTACGGAGTTGCAAGTTGTGCAACCAAGTAGCTCATACGGCTTGTTTGATCAACCACACCTTCGGTGCGAATTACTTTGGCTTGCCACATTGTTTGCTTACCCGCGTATTCTGCGTTAAATGTAACATTTGAGCCTACGCCGCCATTTTTTAAATATTGCAGTTCTTGGTCGGCAACTGGTAAACGTACCTCTGCAACTGAGGTTGCACTTAATGCACCAAAACTATTACCTGGGTTTACCACGGAGCCTAAGCTAATTGTGCGCTCATTAATAATGGCATCATAAGGGGCTTTAATATAAGTACGTTCAAGATTGCGGCTAGCACGTTTAACACTTGCTTGAGCAGAGCGGTAACGCGCTAGTTTTTCGGCCAGTTGTGGTTTACGTAAATAAAGTTCTGAGGCAATAGCTTCGCTTGAGTCCGATTTAATACGCTCCCATTCAGCTTTTGCTACGTGTGCTTGTGCGCGTTCTATTTCAAGTGCTGAGCTTGCCTGTGCTAAACCTGCTTGCGCTTCAATAAAGTCTGCCTCGTAATCATTTGCATCAATTCGTGCTAAAATATCGCCTTGCTTTACAAACGCGCCTTCAACAAATTGATCTGATACCGAAATAACTTGCCCACTAACTTGTGCTATCAGCTCGGTACGGTCCTTTGGTTTAACAATGCCGTACGATTTAACATCGAGCGTTATAGAATCTAAAAGTATGCTTTGTGTTGCAACTAAAGGGCGTAAATCTTGCTCTGGCTTTTCTTCCGGTGGTTTTTTCATTGCCGTAAAGGCGAAAGCTAAAGCAATACCGCCTGCTAAAACAGCAATTGGGAGTATTATTTGTTTTGTAGTAGCCACAAGGCATTCCTTCATAATTGGTGGTGACAGAGCAATAATACGCAATAAAGTGTTTACAAGCTGTTTTAAGATGTAACAAAGCATTACATGTGTGTGTTACAACTCACTATGCGACTAATTAAGTTCCTAAAAAGAAATTAAAGTAAGTGTTTTTTATACAGAGGAAATTATGAAAACCGAATCGATGAATTGCAGGCTAGGCTGCGGCGCATGTTGTATTGCGCCAAGTATTAGTTCGCCTATTCCAGGTATGCCAAATGGTAAAAAAGCCGGAGAGCGTTGTATTCAGCTAGATGAACGTAATTTATGTAAGTTATTTGGTGATGAAAGTCGCCCAAAAGTATGTAGCGATTTTAGCGCCACGCTTGATGTGTGCGGGTCAACAAATGCACAAGCTTTAGCGCTTATTACAGAGCTTGAAGAGCTAACTTAGTAAGCTCTTGAAATACACATATATTTACAAATGAAAAAAGTGTGTTGTAAAATGATTAACTAATTTAGTAGAGAGACTCTTGGTTAACTGGATTTGCCGAAGTTATTCAGCTTTATAAGGAAATATTGTATCCAAATCGATTATTCAAAGTATTCATTAGATGAACTACTCGAAGCAAAAAAGAGTATTGATAAAGTAAAATACGCAGAGAATTTTAATGCGCTAATGATTGAGTTTTCTCGTAGAGAAACTGAAATAAATGCGCGTAAAAGTGAGGCTAAATCTGCGATAGCAGCCAAACAAGTTATTTTAAAAACCACCTGCACAGCAGAGCGTATCCTTGGTTTGTTCTTATTTGGCCTAATTTTTGGCTTTCCTGTAGGATTTTCCATAGTTCCCGATACACTTGATGGCTCTGATGTGTTTTTTTCTTTGCTATTAATGAGCATGTCAGGCGGGCTACTATTTCACTCATTCAACAGTGGCTGGACTTTTGGAGGAAACTGCAACTTAGATATTACTGAAGATCCTATTATGTTTACCGTTGCACAGCTAATTTATGCATGGCTTTTAGGTTTCTCTTTCATCGTTTTCGTACTCGCAGTCTTTTTATAAGTTAAATTTATTGGGTACCTACTTTTGTAAGCAGGTACCTAATGAATAAATTCCTAAAACTTTAATTACCAACTATACGTTGCGCTTAACGTATATTGCTCACCTCGCCCTGGTGTACCAGGTATCTCTTCAAACGATTCACCCCATAAGTTATCTGCTGCTAAAGTAATAAATAAGTTTTTTAGCATTGGCGGCGTAATTTTTAACGTTAAATGAGTAAATAAAGCATCGTCGTCACTACCGCGCAGCGCATTTTCGTGCTGTTTGCGCCACTCGTTATCTATTCTAAACTGCAATATATCAGTAGGATTCCAAACTGCGCCGAGTGTTAGGCGGTGATCAGGAAAGTTTAATGCGTAAAAACTAGCGTCAATATCTGCCGCACCGTAATTTTCTGATTTATGAAGGTAGGTGTAACTCGCTACAATTTCGGTTGTTTCAAAGTGTTTAGTTGCTAAGAACTCAATGCCCGTTGTATTTATATCTACAGGGTTTGCAAAGCGCGCAGAGCTTGAGTCAAAATTAAACGTCCAATCGGTTAAGTTGTCATCTTTACGATAAAAAATAGCCGAATTAAGTTGCCAAGTTTGCTCATCAACTAATAAACCTAGCTCTAGGCTTTTAGTCGTTTCGCGCTCAAGGGTGTAATTACTTCTAAATAACCCGCCTGAATCACTTCCGCCAATGGCGGTATAGCCTGCTACTTGGCTTGCCTCTGCGTACGATAAATAAAACGTGCGCTCAAAACCTTTGCTGTTTTGTGTATTAAGCGTTATATCACCAATAAGTGATAGTTCAGAGTCGTCTCTATTTGTATCGTCAAACGCAGCACCTAAACGAAATGTAAGTTGTTTATTATCCTCAAGCGCCATTTTGTATTCAGGCAATACGCTTAATTTATAATACTTACGAGAGGTAAAGTTGTTTTCAAGCGTGGTAGATTCAATTGAGTCGTCAATAAACTGTGCTGAATAATTTACAGCAAATACATCGCTTTGAGCATGATGCCCCGATAGCGCTAACGACTTAACTTCACTTTTGTGAAACGCTTCAAAAGCGCTTGGATTTTCGCGAGAGTAAATATAATGATCGTCGTGTGTGCGGTAATAAGCCGACACTTCAAAGTTACTGTCCTGCGCATAACTTTGCTTATGGTTTAGCATTAATAAGCGGGTTTCTAGCTCTTCTGTTTCGTTAACGCCAAATGGTGTGTACAAATTTGGCCAGCCAAAAAACTTATCTTGTGAGCCAAAAAACAAATCTGTTTGAGAATCAGCGCCAGCTAATTGAACGCGACCCGATGCACGCGTAAAGTCGTGATCGCCGTTATCAATAGTGCCATCGCTTTGTGAGTGAGAAATCTCGCCTTCAAAACCAAGCTTCCAATCCTTTGCGCCTTCAAGGGGCATACTTACAGCTGCATGTAAGCTTTGTAAGTTAAAATCGTTTGTGCCAGTACCTACCGATACACTGCCGCCCGTGCTAATTGGTTTCCAGCCAAACGATACAGTGCCTACAGAGCTATTAGCACCATTAAGTGCATTGTCTGCGCCTGTTAAAATATAAGGGCCGGTAAGCATTTGCGGTGCAATAGGAATTTCAGCAAAGTAATGCCCAGACTGTGGGTCAAGTAAAGTAGCACTACCAACTCTAAAGCCGGTATTTTCAAAAATACCGCCACGTATAGTTACATCGGCTTGCGCTTCAGCCATATTACGTGATTGTAAATCAACACGTGGGTCATACTCTAAATTAGATACTGGAGAGTCAAATGTACCTACAGGTAATGTGTTTGCAGTGGGCGATGCCTCAACCGTTATTTTTTCGATTGCCGGTGATGTTTCAGGTTTATCAGTTACAGCTTCGCCGTAGGCAAAACTGCTCACGCTGCATAGCAGTGCAGGGAGTATAAAGTGCGGTGACCATTTCATGTTGTGTGTCTCATTTTTTATATGCAATTACGGTAACAATTAAATTTAGAACACACTTTTAAGGCGTGATAAAATAATTCAATTAAACAACTGCGATTTTGGCGCGATTGTACATTAATTCATTAAAAACTGCATTTGATTATCATTTGCAACGTTAATGCATCTAACAAACTTGGTCACATTTATTATGAATATAAAACAGCAAGATACTATTTACTTTGCAGGTGGCTGCCTGTGGGGCGTGCAAGAATTTTTAAAGCACTTACCTGCTGTAATAAGTACTGAAGCAGGGCGGGCTAATGGAAAAAACGACAATACGCAAGGCGAATACGACGGTTATGCTGAGTGTGTAAAAGTAATATTTAGTACAAAAGAGGTTAGCTTAAACGAGCTGTTTGGCTTCTTTTTTGAGATTATTGATCCGTATAGCGTTAACAAACAAGGGGATGACGTAGGCCCTAAATATCGCACTGCCATTTATAGCAAAAGCCAAGATCATTTAAAGGTTGCTAGCAATTATATAAGCCAGCGAAGTGATGCCGATAAAATTGTGGTAGGGGTAGAGCTGCTAACTAACTACGTGCCAAGCGATCCTGAGCATCAAGACCGCTTAACTAATCACCCTGATGATTACTGTCATATACCGCTTGAGTTACTGCATAAGTATAAATCGTAAATTTAACGCGGTGTTTTTGTAGACGTGCAGCTTGCTGACGTGACGAGCGCAGCTCGTAATTTAAGGTTGAATATAGCGTTAGGTAAAGGTAAGTGATTAGAAGCTATCGCTTCTCGCGCAAGCAAGCTTAGCGCCTACAGGTAAAGTTTAATCCGGTGTTTATTTTGTTGACGTGCAGCTTGCTGGCGTGACGGGCGTAGCTCGTAATACTTTATTTTAAAAGTTCCAAAAATACACACCTACAAAAAAGCTCACATGCTGTGAGCTTTTTAAAAACTAATTTTAACTTACAGCTGCTTTTGCGGCGGGAAGTTACTTAAAATTTCGCTAACTGTTTTATTAATTGATGCTTCACGTTGTTCTGGCGATTGATTTTTCTTTAATCGACCTTCTTTCGCACCGCGCCATACTAGCTGGTTAGATTCACGATCTACAATATCAATGACCAGTGTACCCACCTCGTATTCACGCGCAGTTGTATCGCGTTGAAAACCAGTACCCCAATAACCCCAATGCGGGCGGTAGTTTACATTAAATGTATCTACTTCAAGCTCTTTGTCTACCGATGCATGATAGTTAACAAGTACATCAGCTTGCGCTGCATCAACTATGCTCATACCTAATGTTTGGCTTAGCTCTGCGTTAACGGCAGTGCGAACACGTTTTTCCATTAGGCCATTAATTTGGTAGTTATTTGTGTCTTTAGTTAGGCTGGCGTTTTCTACCCAAGCAAATGTTTTAAAATTGCTAAAGTTAGCTGATTTATCGTAATCCCAATCTGGGGTTTGTGTACAGGCTGTAAGTAGTGCTAGCGCTGCAACAATAAGTATATTTTTCATTACGTTTGCTCCAATAAAATGCATTAATTCAAAATAACACACATAGTTTAAATGTGTATTATTTAAACGTCCTAAATATTAGTCTAATTGTCAGGGCGTGTTGACCTTTCGTGGTTGAATTTGCAGCAGTATGTTTGGTATTTGGGCAAGGCAGAGCCTATGTAGTGTGGTTATTCCCCATAAATAGGCGATAACGCAGCATAAATGCCAAACATGCGCTGTCCTTTGGATTCTTTCTAGGGACGATTAACTCTTTGTTGCTCGGTTTTTACTTAGCCCGCTAGGTTACAAACCTCGCGCCGCGATTAAATCGTCCCTAGATTGAACAAATTTCAATCCACAAAGGTCAACACGCCCTAAGGCTGAACGACTAATTAACCTCTGTTAATTAGTCGTCATTAAATGTTTAATGTTCAACTTCTATCCAATCTTTTTCATCTACCCAGTTTTGTGCACCGTCTTTTACTGAACGAATAGGCACAATGTAGTCACAACTTATTTGTGGCTTAACTGAGGCAAATATAGGCACAAAACCAAAGCTTAGTGCGGTTTCTATAATTGCTTTTTGATTTTGTGGGTCAATATCGGCCGCTTCATCTATATAAATAGGTATACGGTATAGGTTTTGTTCTTGATCGCTTAATAAGTAGCGAATAAATAACATGCCACACAATAACTTAATCGTAATACGTGTGCCGTTTGAACCCGCCGAATCTATTTTTTCAAAGTGCTCTGTTTCACCTGCGCGGTTAACCACTTCAAATCGAATATCAAATAAATCGGTAAGTGTTAAGCCCGCTTTATCTGAGGCGAGTTTTATTAAGTGATCTTTCGCTTCGTTTACCGCGCTTTCGCTGTACGGTTCTTGGCTAAGTAAATCAAGCGTGTCACCTTGCTCAAACTGATGCGACGTGCTGATAATGGTATCGATACTATCAACCAGCATTTTGCGAGGTATTACGTTAATTTTAAACGCTTGCAAGTTTGAAATACGGTGCTGGCTTATGCCTTTATTAAAGCTATTCATTTCGCGGCGAAGGCGGTCTAAATCTTCTCGCAAGCCTTTAATAGTTGCAGCCACTTCGGTAAGCGCAACACGCGCTTGGCGCTCAACGGCATCGCGTTCGTTATCAATATTATGAAAGGCACTAATTAGCTTTTGATATTTTGTAAACTCGTCGTTTTCATTGTCGAATTTAGTAATACCTGCGTTATATACATGCAAATAGGTGTTGCGTACGTTTATGTCAAAATTACGCAGCTCTTGGCAGTCTTTATTAAAGTGATGAACAAGGTCGCTTAAGTTATCAAAGTCGACTGTAATATCAATCATGTATGGAGTTACTTTACCGCTGTATAAATCAAGCGTGTGATCAATTCGCTCGCTCTTAACTTGGCGCAGACGCTCAGTTTGACGATTAATTTGCTCTTGTTTTGACTTAATTAACGAGCGGCGATCGGCAATTGAGCCACTATTTTTTTGAATGTCTTGCAGGTAGTCGTCAACTTGTTCGCGCTCAGCTAATAACTGCTCTTTTAGCATGGCTTGCGCTTCAACCGACTGCTGCATTACATCAAACTGCTCTAAGCGTTTTAGGGCGCTCTCAGCGCTCATTAGTTCATCGTATAATTCGTCTTTTTCTTTTTGTTTGTCGGCAACGTTTGCAGCAACATCGCGCTGTTGCTTAAACTCTTTAAGTGAATGCCCAAGTGCATTTAACTGAGCGGTTAATTGCTCTTTGTTTTCGCCGCTTTGCATTTGCACAGGCGAGAGCTTTTTAAGCTTAATGCTCGCACCTGGTAGCGTTAATACGCCGCCTTTAACGTTTTCACTTAATAGCGATAAAAATTCACCAAACGCGTCTTCGTCATCAATGGTTATATCGCCATTGGTGGTGGTTGCAAATGAGAGAATATCTGGGTTTAAAATGCGCGATATTTCTTCTACTTCTTTTAACGATAAGTCTTCGCGCATACGGGTAAACAAATTAAACTCAAGGTTTTTAAGTTGCAGCTTTAAACTCTTAATTTGTTTTTGTGTTTCGCTAATGCGGTAGTCAAGCGTGTGTAGGCTTTGCCCTTGTGCGCTGGTTATAGAGTGCGAAAGCGACTCGTAATCTTGCTTTAACTGAGTCAGGCTGGTTTTAAGCGTGGCTTTATTTACTAGTTCAAATTCGCTTTTAAGCGCATCGTAATCTAAAAACCACTGCTCAATTTGTGTTTGTCTGCGCTCTATATCGCGCGATTGCTGTACGTATAGGCTTTGCTTTTGCTCAAACTCGTGTTTTTCGTGATCTATATTTTCAAGCGCGATGGCAAGCTCAGAGAGTTGCGATTCTTGATAAGTATCAAAATCAATCAGTGCTTGGTCAATTTTAGGGGCGTACGCCGCCAATTTACCTTTAAGCACGGTTTGGTTTTCAAGCATTGACTCAAGCGCGGCTATTGGCTCTTGCATTGATTCAAGGGCTTTTAATTCGCGTTTTGAGCGGTTTACTTTATCAAACGAGCGACGCCATACTTCATAAAAGTCGACCTTAGAGTTTGACATATGGCGCTCAAACACGCGTAGCATAAAGCGTTTTACGTCGCTTGCGCCTAATTTATGTAAGTTAAGAATACGTCTAAATATTTCTTTATAAATAGAAGAATCTTGCACATTATTAAGCGGGATCATTTTTAAGTTTATGTCGCCATCAAAAGGCGTTGCGCCACCAGTCAATAGCGCGTTTAGCTCTTGTGCTTTTAACTCAATAGGATTGTAGTTAAGTGATTTTAAATGGTTGAACAGCTTGGTAAATTTAATAATAGTTTTACCTTGCGTGTACTGCTCTAAATCAAGCTTTCCTTGATAACAAAAGTACTGATGCGCGTAACCGGCAATTTTACCAAGTCCTGCAACACCAATCACTACCGAGCCATGAGGCAAGTTAGCTTCGAGTAAAATGTAAGACTGATCGGATGAAAAATAAAACTTACGGGTTTCATCTAAATCGTGTCCGTCCCATTCTGTTAAGCGCAAATCGTTAATAAGCGGAAACTGCAAGGCGTTAATAACCGAGCTTTTACCTGTGTTATTGGGCGCGCAAATAGAGCTGCTTTTATCAAGCGGGATCACACACTTTGCATAGCCTGCAGTGTTAAGTAGGGCGAGTTTACTTAGTCCGTATAGATTTTTCATTCCTCGTCCTCTGTAACGTAGGTTTCTTCGTTTACTTCCATTAATGCATCTATGTAGCGGTGAATTGGCGCTTGTAGCATAAAGCCGCCTTCTACTTCACGGGCTAACCCTAAGCGCACCATGCGCAGGTATACGTCTTTGCGCAGGTCCGATCCCGAAAATATCTCAAGCTGATCAAACAGATGTTTGTTAATTTGCACCAGCGTTTGCATAAGCTCTAAATCGTTTACGTCGTCAAACAATGCGCGCATTGGGTCTTTACCCGTATTGGCGTAGTGCTCAATTAAAATGTAAATGGTAAGCGCGATAGCGCGAGATATTTTGCCCATATTTGGCGTGCTCTCGTCGCTACCAAAATAATAAAAGCCACGGCTGTCGCGTTTTAAATCGTTACCTAGGGCGGTAAATAGGGCAGTGTAGTCTTCTATGTGTTGGTCAAGCTCTTGCCACATTACGTTGTCTTGCTCGCAAATGTGATAACCCGCTACTAATTTTTTATTTATGGCTTGTAGATGGGTTAGCTCGTCTAAGTTTATGTGTGTCATGGTTTATTTACCTGCCTTTGAATCTGGCTGAGGCTCTGAATTAAATGGATATAAAGAAAAGTGCTGACCGGCAATTTTTACGCGGGCTTTTTCATCGCTTTGAATTATTTTAATATCGCTGTCACTAACTAATTTTTGATACAAAAATAGCATTTCGTCGGCATCGAGATCTGGGTAGCTTTCGTCTAAAAATTGCAGCAAGGGCTGCGGCTTTTTGCGTTTTTTATTAAAGCGCTTAGCAAAGCTGGTTTTAACATCGTTGTAGTCAGGAATATTAGGCGTAACAAATGCAGGCACGTCTTGTTGATCTGGCAATTGGTATTCTTCGTGTTCAAATTCAACCAAGCTTGCCATGTAAGCCACAATATGGCGTTGCTGACCAAGCGAATATCGCAGTGCGTCGCTTACAAAATGTGGCTGCACAGCACTTAGCATATTGTCTACGCCATTTTTGCGCACAAGCCCAAGTACTTTGGCTGCTTGGCGAGTAATTAAGTTATTACGGCGTAACTCTTCGCGCAGCGGCATAAGCATATCGGCACTTTTACGTAAGCTTTCTCTACCCACTAAATGCATTTCGAGTATACGGGTACGTAATTGCTCAAGCATACGTTTGTCGTTGTACGCTTTACCTGAGCGCTCAATGTGCAGTATTTGCTTACTTATTTGCTCTTCAATGAGGGTAAAACACGCATGAAATTCACCGCGAATATCAACCATTTCAAGCATGGGCTCTATGTATTCGTCAAATGCTTCTATTACTGCTTTGTAACGCTTTTGCAGCGATTGCACCGCATTATTAGATTTAGCTTGCTCAACAATATTTAAAATAGCGTTTTCGTTGTGCGTATAGAGCTTCATTATTTTACGCACCCGATCATCCATAATACGGCTGTAGCGGCGTAAGTCGTCAAAGTCTTCTATTTCGCCAGCGTTATCTAGGCGATTTCCTAAACGTGCAAGGTCGTCGACTAATACGCTAATTTCTTGCGCTAAGCCTAAATGTTCTTCTTGCAGTAAAAAAGTAGCAAAGTCGGCAATGGCACGATTTATTTCAAGCTGTGAGGATTTAGCCAGTGGAATTAAAATATCTTGGTTTAACAAACGATTTGTTTCTTTATAAATACGTTCGTTTGACCACGTAGGCTGCTTTTGCTTAATCGCGTTTTGTACGTCTTTTAGGCTAAAGTCAGCCATTTTAAAACGTTTAAATAATAGCTCTAATACACCCCAATGTTCGGTTATGGTGTTTAGCAGCTTTTTAGCTGGGATCATAAGGGGTTACAACATCCTAGTATTTTATTATTGAGTTCTTTTAGAAGACTCATTATTACGTATTTTTAATTAACCTTGTCTGTATATAGTATTCGTTTTTAAGACCATTTAATAATAGTTTTTGCATAGAGGCAGTGCTAAAATTCGCGCCGAAAATAGGCACATGAAATGGAATGTTATTTGTGTGTTCTTTAAAACTATATCAAAGGTTGTTTAACTACCATGGTTTCCTCGATTATTCTAACCCTGATAGCGATTGCATTTTTACTGATCGTTATAGAAGATATAATCCATGTCAATAAAGCTAAAACCACGCTGTTTTTTGGTACGCTTTGCTGGATTCTTCTTTTTATATACCCTCTACACGGGCAAAGCCCCGATACAATTCAACACCTTTTAAATGAAAATATTTTAGAAATTGCCTCGTTATGGTTATTTTTAATGGCTGCAATGACCTTTGTAGCGTATTTAAACTCAAAGGGGTTTATAGAAAATATTGTCCATCGCGTTATGCCAAAAAGTATTAGCGAAAAAAAGCTCATGTTTTTGGTGGGTGGTTTTGCATTTTTGTTTTCGTCGATTTCAGACAACGTAACAGCCACGCTTATATCGCTTGCGGTTGTTATGTCGTTAAAACTTGAACCTAAAAAGCTTATTAAATATGCCACGCTTATTGTGTTTGGGGTTAACTCAGGTGGGGTATCGCTAATAACAGGTGACGTAACCACGCTAATGATATTTTTAGATGGCAAAGTAACCATAGCTCATTTATTACTGCTTATAGCGCCAGCACTTACAAGCGTTATGTTACTAGCCGCGCTCCTGTCTATCGGTATGAAAGGGCGTGTTGAGTTTGCTGGTGCAGGTAAAACCCGCATTGAAAAAACCGACATTACCATTGCTGTTATATTTTTATCTACTGTAATTAGCACACTTACGCTGAGTGTAATTTACAGCGTACCGCCTTTACTCACCTTTTTGTTTGGCTTATCAGTCATGTTTTTAGTAGCGCAATTTTTAATGCGCAAAAAAGACATTAACAAAGACATAATCGATTTTGTTCGCGATATAGAATACGACACGTTATTGTTTTTCGTAGGTGTACTTTTACTTGTAGGCGCACTTAAAGAAATTGGTATGTTGAGTAAATTTACCGACCTATATACGGTAATGGCACCTGAATACGCAAACTACTTAATGGGCATATTATCAGCAGGGGTCGATAACGTACCGCTTACTGCTGCTTTATTAAAAGCCGATATAGTAATGAGCCAACAACATTGGTTGTCGTTTACGTATGCCACGGGCGTGGGCGGTTCAATGCTTATCATTGGGTCGGCTGCGGGCATTATTGCCATGAGCAAAGTTAAAGCGCTTACCTTTATGAGCTACTTGCGTTTATCACTGCATTTATTAATTTGCTACACCGTAGGTTATGCAGGCTCGTATTACATGGGCAGTTTTATCTAATTTAAGTGTTATTAATTATTAAAACGCTTGACAGCTAGACGTCTAAACGATAACTTTCAAAGCCCCGCTACTTAGCGGGGTTTTGTTTTATTAGCCACTGGTTAATAAAGCATTCAGAAGAGGTGCGATACTTAGGTACTTAATGTTAGGCGACGAAAGCCAATGATCATTAAGGAGGGAAGTACTCGCCGAGGAAAATAATGGTACGTCGTCATTGTTTTTCGGTTTATGGGGCTGAATCCTCAAAACTGTCACCAATATAGGTGGAGAGCTTCTGGCAGTGGACTTATCTTCAAGCATTCCTTTGCCAAGTTCTTCTTGTTTTATTGCGGTTTGGATACCGCGAAAGGAGACTAAATGACTACCCAATCAGTGCCACAAACAGTGCCTAAAATAGAGTTAAGCGCAAAATCAGATTACATCGTTGCCAAATTTGGCGGAACCAGTGTTGCAAACTTTGAAGCGATGAGTCGCTGTAGCGAAATTATTGTTGCAGATAAAAGCGTACGTATTGTTGCCGTGAGCGCTAGTGCCGGCGTAACTAACCATTTAGTTGCACTGTGTAAATCAAGTATTACCCCAAGTGAGCGCCAAGAACACATAAACGGCGTGCTTACTATTCAACAAACTATTTTAGATGAGTTATCGCTTGATGCCGATTTAGCGGTTGGCTTTAACGAAACCCTAAAAGCATTTCAAACATTGGCTCAAGAGTCACTAACAACCGATCAGCAACACGATGAGCTACTTAGCTTTGGTGAGCGTTTATCGTCGTATTTGTTTGCTCAGGTGCTGCGTTTAAATGGCTTAAACGCCGATCGCTTTGATGTGCGCAAGGTGCTTAAAACCGACAGCCAATTTGGCAAAGCAACGCCTAATGTTGCGGCCACAGCGCAAGCCGCTAAAGAATTCTTAATCCCGTTATTAGATGAGCAAGTAATTGTTACTCAGGGCTTTATTGGCAGTGACGAATACGGCCAAACAACAACGCTTGGACGTGGTGGTTCTGACTATAGCGCTGCACTTTTAGCTGAAGCAATTAACGCTAAAAGCGTGCATATTTGGACCGACGTAGTGGGCATTTTTAGCACCGACCCGCGTTTGTGTGCAAAAGCGACGCCTATTGCACGTTTAAGCTTTGACGAAGCCGCCGAAATGGCGACCTTTGGCGCAAAAGTATTGCACCCCGCGACTATTTTACCAGCCAGCCGTAGCCACATTAACGTGTTTGTAGGTTCTAGCCGCGAGCCAGAGCGTGGCGGTACATGGATTGAGCGCGAAAAATCGCAGCAACCAGGCATACGCGCAGTAACGCAACGTAAAAACCAAATATTGCTTACGCTTAAAAGCCCAGAAATGCTACTCGCTAGTGGCTTTTTAGCACGCGTATTTACACTATTAAGTGAATACAATATATCGGTAGATTTGGTAACCACATCAGAAATCAGCGTAGCTATAACGCTTGATAACGCGCAAAACGCCTCGCGTCCAGAGCTTGACCAAGAATGCCTAGATAAGCTTGCAGAGTTTTGCCATGTGTCGGTAGAAAACAATTTAACACTGGTAGCACTTATTGGCTCTGAGATTCAATTACGCCAACACGAAATGAACTTAATGAGTGTACTAAAAGACTTTAACATTCGATTAATTTGCCACGGTGCTAGTAAGCACAACCTGTGCTTTTTAGTAGAGCAAACTGAGTCAGATAACGTAGTACAATCTATTCATAGCCGTTTATTAGAAAACGATTTTGCTGCGTAAATCGCGCTTATTCACGAAAGTGATTTATTAAAGTTACTTAACAAAATCAGTTAATAAAAAGCATCGCCAGTCGGTGCTTTTTTTATGCACCACACTTATATCAAAACAAACATTACTGTCACTGCTATCAGCTACAGTAACGCTATTACTGCAAGCACTGAGCTTTGCACTATGTAATTCGTCAAACACATTAGGGCTAAGTAACTTTGCAATAGGGCGGCTGGTGGCTTTAGCAAGTGACTCTTTTAATGTCCAAATTCTAAAAAACGTATCCGCTTGGGCTTGGGTATTAGTGGGCTTTGTAATAAGTGTAATTTCATCATTATGATAAAAATGCTTAGCGAGCTTTTCAAATGGGCGCTTTAGGCTTACTTTTTCAATATCAAAACCAAACTCACTTTTACCAAGGTTAAGCGCAACCCCAACTAAACCATGCGAGTGCGAAATACAGGTATTAATAACATCACCATTTACATGTAGTTGCAGCTTTGAGCTTGCCTCGTCAAATTCTGTACTCATTTTATTAAGGGCTACGTGCGCATGTTGCGGCTGCGTTATTTTAATAAGGTGCTTTAACAATAACCGCGTAGCTAAATACTCTTGCTTAGCTTGCGGGCTTTTGCGGCGGTTTATAATGGCTAACTCAACCGGGCTTAAGCAATCGGGCAAATTAAAGTCACTAAGCTCAAGTGTTTTAGCATTAAATAATAAAATACTGTTACTAGCTAAAGGCAAATTTGCAAATTGAGTTGAAGTAATGCTCAAGGCGTTTTTAAAATAGTGTTCAGTCATAAAAGCCCTAAAGCAAAAGAAGTCGCTGATATTGTGAGCGGTTAACGCCCCTAATAAAGGCTGGGTACAATTTTATTACTCAGCTGGCATGAAATATGGTTTAATTCACAATAATCAAAATAATAACAGATTTGTAGATGTATGGCACAAGTGCGTGATGGGTTTCAAAGCCGACTTGGTTTTGTTTTAGCCGCTGCTGGCGCGGCAGTGGGTTTAGGTAATATTTGGGGTTTTCCTACGCAAGCGGCCAACCATGGCGGCGGCGCTTTTTTACTGGTTTATTTTATTGTTATATTTTTACTTGCGCTCCCGGCGCTGTATACCGAACTTTATTTAGGTCACAAAGCACAAGCTAACCCGGTAAAAGCATTGGGCGATGCATGGCAAAGCACTAACCGCAAAGTAGGCGCAACAGCAGGTTATATTGGTCTTGCGGGCGCGGTTGTTATGCTAAGTTTTTACTCAATAGTAGCAGGGTGGATGCTCTCCTACGCTATTGAACCCATAACAACCTTTTTAGGTTTCACAGGCGCAAGCGAATTTTTACATAGCGACTCAGTGCTTCGTAATTTTGTATTTACGCCGCTTATGCTTATTTTAACTGCCAGTATTATTTTAAAAGGGGTTAAATCGGGAATCGAAACCTGGTCGCGCCGTTTAATGCCACTGCTACTCGTATTGCTTGTTGGTTTAATTGCCTACATTGCAACACTCGATGGCGCAAGTGAAGGCTTTGCCGCGTATTTAATTCCTGATTTTAGCCAAATACTCGACCCTAATTTGATTATTGCCGCAATGGGGCAAGCGTTCTTTTCGCTCTCGTTAGGTGTGGGTTGTATGATGATTTACGGATCGTATTTACAGCCAGATGCTAATTTACCAAAGCTCACAGCCGGTGTTGCCTTACTCGATACCAGCGTTGCTTTTTTAGCGGGGTTACTTATTATTCCTGCTATTTATGTGGCGCAGCACAACGGTGTAGAGGTATTTAGTGGCGGTAAACTGATTGGCGAAGGGCAACTTATTTTTGCTATTTTACCTGCGCTATTTAGCACCATGGGCGAAATTGGTTTATTAGTGGGTTTACTGTTTTTTGTATTAATGTCTATCGCATCGGTTACGTCAACTATATCGACAACTGAGATTCCGGTGGCGTTTTTAGTCGAAAACCACAACGTTAGCCGCACCAAAGCAACGTGGGCGGTAAGCGCCGTTGTACTTGTGTGTGCAAGCGCGATTATACTAAATTTTGATTGGTTATTTGGCTTAGTTATTATGCTATTTACTCAATACCAATTGCCGCTTATGGGCTTGTTTTACTTTATTACAGTAGGGTGGATGTGGCAGCGTGGTAATAAATTACACCAAGCAACAACCGGCGTACATTACTGGTTTGCTCAGTATATTCGTTTTGTTTGCCCAATATTAATGACCTTGGTATTTGCAAATGTTGCGTTTGGTTAAGCTCTATTTAAAGTGAATTTTTAAACAAAAAAAGCGAATAGGGCTCACCTTATTCGCTTTTTTTGTGCCTGTTATCTAGGTATAGCTTAGGTCTTTATAAAACCTCATTAGTTAGAGGCCTACCTTCACTTACTTCAAGCGCGTTAAATACGGTTGTGTTTGCTATTTCGGTAAGTGCTTCTTGCGTAAAAAAGCCCTGATGACCCGTCACTAAAACATTTTTAAAACTCACTAAGCGCGAGAATATATCGTCTTGATTTATTTCGTCGCTGTGGTTTTTAAAAAATAGCTCCGACTCTTGCTCGTAAACGTCAAGTCCCAGGTAACCTAGCTTTTTAGTTTTAAGCGCGCTAATACACGCGTTACTATCAAGCAATGCACCGCGAGAAGTGTTAATGAGCATAACGCCAGTTTTCATTTTACTAAATGCCTCATCATTTATTAAATGATGAGTTTGCTCGTTCAGTGGGCAATGCAAAGAAATCACATCGCTTTGGCTAAGTAAGGTGTCTATATCGGTAATTGTATAATTGCCAGGTTGCGCGTATGGGTCGCACACTAATACTTTAGCGCCAAAGCCATTTAAAATGCTGCACAGCGCAAGGCCAATTTTACCGCAACCTACAATACCCACGGTTTTGTTGTGCAAGTTAAAACCTAGTAATCCGTTTAAATCAAAATTGTCTTCGCGTACACGGTTATACGCTTTATGCGTTTTGCGGCTAAGTGTTAGCATAAGCGCTATACAATGCTCAGCTACGGCTTCTGGGCTGTAAGCCGGTACGCGTAATACTTTAATTTTATGTGCTTTTGCTGCAGGTAAATCAACATTATTAAACCCTGCACAACGCAGCAAAATAGTATTTGTGCCTTGGCTTGCCAGTTGCTCAATAACGGCGGTATTTACAGTATCGTTAACAAAAACACATATGGCATCAAACCCGCTTGCTAAAATAGCCGTTTGTTCGCTCAGGGCTTGCTCAAAATACGTTATTTTTATAGCGCTGTAATCGCGTGTACTTTGTTCAAAAAAAGGCAGTTCGTACTTTTGAGTACTAAAAAAAGCAATGTTCATGGTAATAGCCTCGACGCTTAAGTATTTGTAGGGTAGTTAACCTTTAATACATTAAACTACTTTACAAGTAAGCGCCTAAGTAAAACGCATTTTATTGATTTAAATTAAGCCTTAAGCGGAGCCTTACTCGGGGTAAACAAAGGTATTTTTGACGATACTTTTTTACCACCTTTAGCTGCGTTTAACTTTGCGGCTTGAAGTAAGTTGCTTTCTATTACTTGTATAAGTGTTTCGGGCTTAGTTCGCGGTGCATAACGTGCAACAAGTTGCCCTTGTGAATTAATTAAAAACTTAGTGAAATTCCACTTAATAGCACGATTTTGCGAAATACCCCGCGTATGCGATTTTAAATAATTAAACAACGGGTGTGTTTCTGGCCCGTTTACCATTACCTTACCAAATACCTCAAACGAGGTATTAAATTGATCTTGGTAAAAGTCTTTTATGGCTAAATTATCAAGCGGCTCATTTTGGCCAAACTGGTTACACGGAAACGCAAGCACAGTAAAACCATTGCCTTTGTATTGCTGATAGAGCTTTTCGAGTGCGTTTAATTGCACCGAAAAATTACACTTACTCGCTGTATTAACAATAAGGACGGTTTTGCCCTGTAACTGGCTAAGAGAAAAATTTTCGCTGTTGTAAAGTGGTGCATTAAATTGATAAATACTGTCCATAGGTTACCTACTTACCTTTCCCGCTAAGGAAATTTTATAAAGACTTTCATTCGCTTTTTTATCGACCGATTGACATAATCGAGGTCTAGTTTCTAAGTTATCAGTTTAATAGGTCATTTTTATGTCAATGAAAGTCGCATTTATAGGTTTAGGCGTAATGGGTTACCCAATGGCGGGGCATTTAGCAAAAGCAGGGCACAGCGTATGCGTTTATAACCGCACTCAAGCTAAAGCAAAAGCGTGGACTGCAGAACATTCAGGAAGCTTTGCATCAACCCCGCGCGAAGCTGCCAGCAATGCCGACATCGTATTTATGTGTGTTGGTAACGATGACGATTTACGCTCAGTAGTGTATGGCGACGATGGCGTGTTAGCGGGCATGTTACCGCACACTGTTTTGGTTGATCACACCACAACCTCTGCCGAAGTAGCCCGCGAAGTGGCTGCAAAAGCGGCTCTGCAAAATATCGACTTTATAGATGCGCCTGTATCGGGCGGACAAGCGGGCGCCGAAAACGGCGTATTAACAGTTATGGCGGGTGGTAGCGAAGCCGTATTTGCTAAAGTGCAGCCAGTTATGGCGGCATTTAGTCGTTTTAGCCAATTACTAGGCGGCGTTGGCTCGGGACAACTTTGTAAAATGGTTAATCAAATTTGTATTGCTGGTGTAGTGCAAGGTTTAGCCGAAGGCTTGCATTTTGCCAAGCAAGCTGGGCTTGATGGCGAAAAAGTTATAGAAACTATTTCTAAAGGTGCAGCCGGTTCGTGGCAAATGGAAAACCGCTACAAAACAATGTGGGCGGGTGAATATGAGTTTGGTTTTGCCGTAGATTGGATGCGTAAAGATTTAGGCATTGCACTCGATGAAGCTAAAAACAACGGTGCAACATTGCCAATGACCGCAACGGTCGATCAATACTACGCCGATGTACAAGCACTTGGCGGCGGCAGATACGATACCTCAAGTTTACTAGCACGTATTGAAGCACTGCATAAAAAATAACGTTTACGTTGAGTATGTCGATGTAGACGACAAGCTTGCTTGCGTGACGGGCAAAGCCCGTAAAGTGATTTATTCACAAAGAGGTTATGAGGCGCTGCGCTTTTAGAGGCAGTGATAGATAAAAAAGATTATTGTTGGTCTTTATGTTTTCTCATTTACTCCTCTTGCTCTTCTCTTTGTGAATAGAGTTTTATTTAAGTAATTAAAAGCTGTGCTTTTCACGTGAGCAAGCTCTACGTCTACCGCCGGAGTATAAATTTACGCCTGTTTTGTAGACGCTAAGCTTGCTGGCGTGATGGGCAAAGCCCATAAAAATTCAAACAATAAACGCGACGCTTAAATTACTATAGCGTCGCGCTTTTATATGCGTTGTATAAGCGTGTCTACACAAATTACATGCTTTGTGCGTAGTTATACAGCGCCTTTAAAATTGTAAGATTTTTTTCGCTATCGTCATGTTCATGCGCTAGGTTTTCAAGGGTAATCATAAAATCTTGCGCATTAATCGACGGTTGATCTTCTCCGTGCATTAACTTGTTTTGGCAATATTGGCGCCATTGATCAAGCTCTTGCTGGTTTAGCGTTTCAGGCCAGTTACGGGCGCGGTATCTAAACAACAATGTATTAAACTTTTTATCTTCAAAGTCTAAATTCAAACCGGCTAATTCATCTGGTTTTGCATCACGAATAATCGCAAACTTAGCTTTATCGGCATGGCTTGTAAAACCATCGTAAAGTAAGTAGTCAACGTTAGTAGTTGCGCTGTAATCGCCTTGTTCGTTAAACACTTCCGTTACTTTATCGCGAAGGTCGGTATTGGCTTTTAAAATAGCTAAGTTAGCTAAGCACTGCTCGCGGTCAATGCCTAAACGGGCGGCGTTTTCAGGCAATAATGTTTTAGCTGGGGCTAAAATAGGGCACTTGTTTAAATGCACTAATTTTAAGCCAACAGGTAAATCGTCTTCGGCTAAATCTACACGTTTGGTGTATAAGCGTTTGCGTAACTCATCTACGTTTAAATCAATGAGTACTTGCGGGTTTTGGGTTAAATCAAAACAAATAACCGCGTTTTTATTAACCGGATGAAAGCTCATTGGTGCAACCCAGCTGGTACAGCCTTGCGTTGCAGGTATGCGCGACGTGGTATGCACTAACGGCGTCATGTTAAATACATCAACTAATTCAGCGAGCGCTTTTTTGCCACGCAAACCAAAAAAGAAGTTATACAGCTTTGGCTGTTTTTCTTTTATTAGTTTAGCCAGTGCAATAGTGGCGGTTACGTCGCTTAGCGCATCGTGCGCAGCGGCGTGTTCAATACCATTGGCTACCGTTAAATGCTCTAGCTTAAAGCTTGGGCTGCCGTCTTCTTTTAACGGCCATTCAATGCCTTCAGGGCGCAGCGCGTAACAAGCGCGTACTAAATCAATAATATCCCAGCGGCTATTGTTATGTTTGTATTCGCGCTCGTACGGGTCGTAAAAGTTACGGTAAAAGCTATAACGGCTTACTTCGTCATCAAACCGAATACTGTTGTAACCCGCAACACAAGTGTTTGGCACGCTAAATTCGGCATGAATTTTTGCTATAAACTCAGCTTCAACCAAGCCTTTTTTCATCGCCACTTGTGGCGTAATACCCGTAATTAAACACGCCTCAGGGTGAGGTAAGTAATCCGCTTGCGGCTTACAATATTCAATAAGCGGCTCGCCAATAATATTTAAATCAAGATCGGTACGAATACCCGCAAACTGGCTCGGCTTATCCTTTTGAGGGCTCGCCCCCCAAGTCTCGTAGTCGTGCCAATAGATTGTTGCTTGATTCTCTTGATAGCTTTCATTATTCATTCTATGTCTTAGCCCTTTAAATTTACGGGTTGTTAGCGCTACTCAGTTTCTTTTTGTATTTTCGAGTTTCTTGTAATTGACGCGTTGTGTGTATAGCTTCGTGTATAAATTTTTTGCTAACTGTGTATAAAAAATTAAATGGCGTTCAGTAACACCAAATTAAGAAAGCTGCTAGGTAAAAATCAAACACCGTTCGTATTATCGCATAGAGATAGTTTAAGTGTAAGAGTACCAGCTAAGGGAACTATCACTTGGCAGTACCGAGTTGTTACAGGGTTCGCCTCGTTGTAGATACCGCCAACTGGAAGACATCGTAAAACGATAGGGTGTTATGTGTATAGACCGTGCTGCTAATTTCAAATCAATGTACTAAGACACAATAATGGGCAACGAATACGCCGCATAAAATGCATTGTTACAAATGTAAGTATAGAATCAAAGCTTGATCGCAGCCGACCGATCTTGGACTAGTGGTAACAACTGCACGTTTATAGCCGCAGGGTTTAGGGCTAAATTTCTTTAGCCCTTTATAATTACATTGCTAGCAGTGTACTGATTGCAACTATTAAGTGTGAAACATTAATAATCGCACGATCTGAAATCTCTAAGGATAAATTGATTTTCAATTTATTATCCTCCAATTTTTAGATGTGGGTTGCTCAAGATTCCAGAATAAGTTACGCTCTTTTTTCAAACCAAAGCGCTTAGCTGAAATCTTAGCAAGTGACTTCCTCAACACCATATTACCAGTATGGTGTTGAGCCCTCCCCTGAAAGCACAACACTATATGTAGTATGATTTTCAAGTTCCGTAACAAGATAGAGTGGTTGAATCTGTTTTGCAAGGGACATAATTGCCCCGAAATGTGGATAACACTGGGATAACGCATGAGTGTTAGTAAGCGTTAACCTTTGATCATTAGGTTAGGTTGAAATATGCAAAAATCAACTTATGATGTGCTAAATTTACGTATTATAGAAATAAAAACCAGTTGATTTTTTAATCATCACTTTGAGTGTTCTTTTTAACCAGTGCTTAAATTATTTTACAGAAATAACTGTTAGGCAAAGGAAAAATCTTTAATTTAAAGTACTCTTTATAGTCCAATAAGTTCTAATTGCTCTTCACGTGGTAGGTTTTTAATTAGCGACGCAGCTAATTGTGCAATGGTTTTAAAAGGCGGATTTAAGAAGTGATCAAACGACTGGGTAATACGGCACGTTGCACCGTATTCATTTGTGTTAGTACGTGAGCAATATAAATTAACCACATGCGCGCTTTGTGTTTCGCGTGATGTAATTGTTGCTTTAGCTTCGCAATTTGGACAAGTAATCCGCGCCATAATAACCACCAATCGCTAATAAAATAAGCATTTAACTATTTATGCTAAACCTAAAAGCGCAAAACTATTTCTAAGTGAGTTTTGATCATTTACAAATATTTTAAAGTGGTGTTATCTTATTATGGAGTTATTAATTACTCTAAATTAAAGGAATATATATGAAAAATATTTTGGTGCTATTTACTTTACTCTTGACTGCTTGCAGTAGTACAGGTGTTATACCTATGGATGATGGAATTTACATGGTTGCGAAAAGAAGTGCACAAATTGGTTTTGGGCCACCTGATGGAGCTAAAGCTGACGTTTACGCAGAAGCAAATCAATTCTGCAATAAAACAAATCAAAAGGTTAAAACAGTGAAACTTGATATGACAGACTCAGGGCTTGCAAAACCAGGGAATGTTTCACTTGAATTCAAGTGTGAATGAAGTCAGCTACCTGACTTCTTATTTGTAAATTTTAACTACTTGCCTCTAAATCAAAATTAAGCTGTAACTTAATGCCAATTTCAGGATCACGCGCTACTTCATCACTCATTAATTTAATAAGCGGTTTAGTCTCGTTTTTAAAATACATGGCATCGTATTTAATCGGGTCGTCAATGACTTCGGCAAAGTAGGGGCTGAAAACCAAAAAGTCAAAAAATTCACTCCTCATAGCCTTCCGCTTTCGTGCAAAAAACGCGTCAAATTGACAACCCCAGTGACACGCCATTAATCGCCAGCCAGCCCAGTAAAAGGAACTGTGAGCAATTTTAAAAAGATCGCATTGTCAAAAAGTGACAATGTTTGACACAAAATGATAATAAAAAGATCAAATAGTTGGTGATTTACTTAATATTGAAATATCATTAATTTATTATCAGTTAAGTGATAAATAAATTATGAATTATTTATACAAAGGCTCTCAAAGCCAAGAGCGTTTAAATGCACTATTGTCGTTTGGTAAAAGCACCAGTGAAGATATAAAAGCAGCACTCAGTGATTACTTAGTTCGCGGTATTAGCAAGACCAATGCAGCAACACTTAATGGTGTGCCTGGGCCAAATTTTACAAGGGCACTTAAGCGTCTTGAAGTTGTTGCAGGTAAATTGGAAAACGCATTCGAAATTGAATGGTACTCAAAAAGGCAAGATATGAAATTAGAATTAATAAAAGAAAGAGTTGATGCTTTATTGTTTGAGTTAAATTCGTTACTAACTAGCCTTGATTATTCAAACGATGACCTAGAAAACCACACACTTAGAATAGCTAATAGGCTTGAGCTAGAGGTAGAGCACATAGGCACAAGCAAGCGTAGTACTGAAAATGAACATTGTTATCTTGCTGCTATTTATGATGATGTGCTAAACCCAATAACGGATAATAAATACGAGGTTACACAAAGAATAGATAACAGTATTTTTAATTTAGAAGAATGGAAAAGCAAGCTAAGTGGTTTGTAAAGCTATAGCGCTAGCTCCTAACTAGCGCTTTTCTTTTTATGCCGACTACCCTAAAACGCTCTAAATAATCGCATTAACGCCAGCGTTGAAACGGCAATACCCACAGTCACAAATTCAAAGTACTAGGGCGTGCCGTTATAGACCATTGCTTGCCAACCTTTTTGCACATTCGGTTACATAGCGGGGATAAAGTGACACACAAACAACCCAAAGAAGAATAAAATAATCACTTCATCCATAATGGCTTTGTCGCGGTTTTTTAAAACCAGCAAGTCGTAATCGGCGTCGTTTTGCTCGGCTTGCATACAGCGCCTTGCTTTGGCTTCAAATAGGGCAATTTTAAAGTTGTTTTCAGCGCGTGTTACATCAGCGGCCATTTCTGCCGCGATGCGTTTACGGTCAACATAGCCGCCGGTTAAATCGGCTATTGGGTCAGTAATAAATGAAACCAGTGTTTTTAACCATCCTATTATTTAATCCCTCGTATAAATTTAAGAAAGCTTTTAGAGTCTTTGCTAAACGCTTGGTGCCTTAACCGCTGGTTTGGTGGATAAATGAAGTTGTAGTCAAAGGTTTTGAGTCTAAAGTTGTAAGTCAAGTAGTGAAGTCACTGAAACGCAATCAATAAGTTTAATTTTCGTTGGTTGTTTTTATAAATACCAATTGCCGTAAATTAGTAATTTGGCATTAGACTAAAGTCTATAAGTTAATTTTCTTCACTTATTAGGTTTGTTTTAATCGTTTGTCGGTTTTGTGTTAATTCTCTAAAGTTCAGTTGTCGGCAACAAGTACGACTTAACCAACAGGACTACGACCATGAAACTTACTCTTATCAAAACTATCGCTCTTAGCTCACTACTTACATGTTCAGCTGCTGCAATGGCTGAGCAAAGTGATTACAAATTAATGGTTATTGAAACTGCAACAGCGCCACAGCCACTTGAGCAATCATTTAATAGCTGCGCACTGAATGTTAAGTCAAAAAATTACGCTGAAGCTGAAGCAATTTGTACTAAAGCAATCGCGCTTTTAAAAGACGCAGATGGCCCTAAATTTAAAGTACGCCAACTTACATCGTTTGCATTAAGCAACCGTGGTGTTGCACGTTTAAAAGCGAATAACGACACTGCTGGCCTTGCTGATTTATACGAAGCAAATGAAATGTCTAAAAGTGCAATGGTATCGCATAACTTAACTCGCGCTAAAGAAGACTTATCTTTGATAAGCGCTTTATAAAATACTTATAAAAGTATGATATAAAATAGCGAGAGTAAAAAAGCCCATGTTAGGTTAATTCCTAACATGGGCTTTTTTGTTTTATTTTACGCGTGAGTTAATACTTTAAATACGTTAACAGAGTAGGGTGTGTATTTATAATTAATATTTTGGGTATGCTTGTTTAGGCTACACGAATATAATACGAGATAACCGTATAAAAAATAATAACCCTTCTGCTTTGCTTGTTTTGAGCAAGGCATCATTAAATAAATATTGAGATTTAAACCATGGCACCAGGAACCAGCCTAAGCGTACTTGAAATAAGTGCGATATTTTTATCGATTACCGCGTTACTCACCTATGTAAACCATCGCTTTATTGGCTTGCCAACAACCATTGGCGTTATGGTTATTTCGATGCTTTTGTCTATCGGCGCTATATTTTTGGGTTTTTTAGGGTTTGATGATCTTATAGATTACGAAGTGAGCTTGCTCGATCAGTTAGATTTTACTGAAGTTTTGCTTGATGGCATGCTCTCTATGCTGCTGTTTGCTGGGGCGCTGCATGTAAATGTTAGCGATTTAAGGCGCTATAAATTACCAATAGGTATTTTGGCCTGTATTGGTACGTTGCTATCTACGGTTATTATTGCTGGGGCGCTTTATTTAGTACTACCTTTGCTTGGTTTTGATTTAGCGTTTATTTGGTGTTTACTGTTTGGTGCATTAATTTCGCCAACCGATCCGATTGCGGTAATGGGAATTTTACAATCTGCGGGTGCGCCTAAAAGTATTGAAACCGTGATTGCGGGTGAATCGTTGTTTAACGATGGTATAGGCGTGGTTATTTTTGTGCTTTTATTGGGTGTTTTATCAAGTGGTGATATTCCTACAACTTATTATGTAGCACACACGCTGGCGGTTGAAGCCGGTGGCGGTATTGTTTTTGGTTTGGTATTAGGTGGTATTTTATATTACTTACTAAAAAGTATTGATAGTTACCAAGAAGAAGTACTACTTACTTTAGCGGGCGTTATTGGTGGTTATGCACTTGCAAGCCATTGGCATTTGTCGGGCCCACTTGCAATGGTAATGATGGGGCTAATGGTGGGCAATCATGGTCGTAGTATGGCTATGAGCGACAAAACACGCCATTACGTTGATTTATTTTGGGAGCTGATTGACGAAATTTTAAATGCCATTTTATTTGTACTCATAGGGCTTGAAGTCGTCATGATTGCATTTTCGAGTAATTTATTTATTGCTGGTGGCTTAACAATTTTAATCGCGTTACTCGCACGTTTAATTGTTGTGGGTATAACAACCACTACATTTAATAAGCAATTAGAGTTGCCATCTGGCGCGTGGAAAGTTTTAACCTGGGGTGGCTTGCGTGGTGGTATTTCGGTTGCACTGGTATTGCAACTACCTGATGGGAACGAGCGCGATATTTTATTGGCTCTCACTTATGCGGTAGTTGTGTTTTCTATTTTAATTCAGGGTTTGAGTATTGGTAAAGTAGCCAAAACTATCCGTTAAATATAAATTGGTTAGACTAAACCTGTTAAATGTATTTTTAAAAAAGCGTGTGAAATAGCTTTATTTCACACGCTTTTTATTTTTCTTATAAAACAAAAGGGCAATTAAAACGTAAAGCTGAGCTGCACACCGCTGTAAATATGTTCTTGTGCTTCCCAGTAGTCGCCATCTATTTGGCGTGCTCGAGTAAATACTTCTATTTTAAATGGCTTAAAATGATAACCCGCTCCTATACCTGCGTAGCCGTCTATGTCGTTGTTCGATTTTTCTATTTGGTAGGTGTTATCGCCTCTATCGTTTTTAAAGGCGAGTTCGAACAGATCTAAGCCAAGCTCGGCGTATATAAAAAAGTCATTGAAATAACCAAGCTTCATTCCGTTGTCCCACGTTATAAACTCTTCTTGCTCGCCTTGTTTATTATCGATTACTGCCGCGCCAATTGCGCTTGTAAAAACAACACCAAAGTTACTGTAATTTTGCTTAACCATCATTTCTACACCCGCAGATGTAATGCTGCTATCGCCATTAAATTCTGACTTTATAAACATACCGGTGTTAGGCATGTTGTTACCGAGCAAAAGCCTTGCGTTAGCATTTTGGCTAAATGATAAAAGCGTGCTTAATAAAACAAAAAGAGGAAGTGTGTGTTTCAAAAAAGTTAACCCATTAATGATGAAAAGTTACCAGAGCTACAATTATAAATACATGACTTAGTATTGCATGTAATTAAATGTATAAATTTGTTTGAATGTTACTCAGCTATGCTTAAGCAAGTTGCTCAAAATAAAATCGACTAAATAAAAGCATAAATAATTATATGTATTTTAAAACGTAGAGTAGCGATTTTAGGCACGTAAGATGATGCGTAAGTTATTTAAATATATAGAAAAAGTTTAAACGTATTAGACTAAGGTCTATAGGTTAATTTTTCTCACTTATTAGGTTTGTTTTAATCGTTTGTCGGGCTTGTGTTAATTCTCTAAAGTTCAGTTGTCGGCAACAAGCACGGCTTAACTAATCAGGAATATGACCATGAAAACACTTATCAAAACTATCGCTCTTAGCTCACTATTAACATGTTCAGCTGCTGCAGTAGCTGATGCAAGTGATTACAAATTAATGGTTATTGAAACTGCAACAGCGCCACAGCCACTTGAGCAATCATTTAATAGCTGCGCACTGAATGTTAAGTCAAAAAATTATGCGCAAGCGGAAGAAATTTGTACTAAAGCAATCGCACTTTTAAAAGACGCAGATGGCCCTAAATTTAAAGTACGCCAACTTACGTCATTCGCATTAAGCAACCGTGGTGTTGCACGTTTAAAAGCGCATAACGACACTGCTGCACTTGCTGATTTATACGAAGCATCAAAATTGTCTAACAGCACGATGGTATCGCACAACTTAACTCGCGCTAAAGAAGAATTATCGTTATAAAAAACCTTTATAACGTGTTTTATAAAGTGCTTACTAAAGCATAATATAAAATAGCGAGAGTAAAAAAAGCCGATGTTGGGTTAAACCCCCAACATCGGCTTTTTCGTGCTTATTAACTTTGTATTGTGTTATACCAATCCGCAATAATACTTAATCATTTTGCGGGGCTAAACGTGTCGCTACCTGCGTTAAAAAATTCTCATTTAGAACAACCAAATAGCGAATTTTTTGCCTAGCTATCAACACGTTTTTTCATCCTCAAAATAGATCACTTAATTAAGCGAATTGGTATTATTAAAAAATAATAAAACTGTATTCTGTTATTTATTGTTTAGTGATTTTTATAGTTTTTAACTGATTGTAATTAATGAGTATTTTTACAGGTGTTAGACTAAAGTCTATAGGTTAGATTTATTCACTTATTAGGTTTGTTTTTATCGTTTGTGGTAATTGAGCTAACACTCTAAAGTTAAGTTGTCGGCAACAAGTACGACTTAACTAATTAGGAATATAATCATGAAATTTACACTTTTAAAAACCATCGCTCTTGGCTCATTATTAACTTGCTCAGCTGCTGCAATGGCTAAACAAGGTGACTATAAATTAATGGTTATTGAAGACTCTGTAACTGCAGCACCCGCATTTGAAAAATCATTTAATAGCTGTGCTTTAAATGTTGAATCAAGAAACTACGAAGAAGCAGAAGCTATTTGTACACAAGCAATTGCATTACTTAAGCAAAGCCATGGTCCGCGTTTAAAAGTACGTGAACTTACATCGTTTGCATTAAGTAACCGTGGTGTAGCGCGTATTAAGGCTCAAAAAGACACTGCTGGTATTTCTGATTTATATGAAGCGGTTCAAATTTCTAAAAACTCACTTGTAACACATAACTTAACTCGCGCTAAAAAAGAGTTATCTTTATAAGAATGCTTGCATAAAGCGCTTATAATTTAGCGAGAGTATAAAAGCCCATATTAGGTAGCACCTAATATGGGCTTTTTTTGTATGTTTCAATAACCGTAGTTACCTATTAAATACACTTTTTTTAATAAAGCAGCTTTACTGAATAATAGTGCTTTTAAGAGTGATTTTTAGAGCCTTACGTTACTAATTTATATTGGTAAGTACTTGTTACCTAAAGCATAGGTCTATAAATATAGAAACATAGGTAAAAATATTATTTTTTGACGTGACTTAACTGTGCAGTAAAACGGGATTATTTTATTTAAGTGGTTGTTTTTAATTGATAATAAAACCTAATACCTTTGACTTTAGTCTGTTTTTATTTAAAAATCGAAATGATATATATTTTATAGTATTAACGAGATGTGAATGCTAATCACTGTTTTGTGATAAATAGCTAGATATTACCTTTGTTTTAATTTTTAGTCCCACCTCCATATTACTAATAATTAAACACGGAATAGAGTAGTTATTAACTTGCGCAATAAAAATAAAAAGCGCAAATAAAGGGATTTAAAAATGCAATTCAAACTAAAAAAAATAGCTGCCTTGTTATTCGGGGTGGGTATTAGCCTTTCTGTATTTGCCGAAGATATAGAACTATACGTAAACCATAATGTTGAAACCGACGAAAACCCTCGCGTGCTTATTGTGTTTGATACATCAGGAAGTATGAAGACTGAGCTGCCTAATGGGGGCCCTAAAAAAATCGATGCTGGTATAAGCGCGATGACCCAATTAGTAAGTGATAACAGCTCGATTGATTTTGGTTTAATGCGTTTTTATAGTTCATACGGTGGATATGTTTTATCTGATGTTGGGACTGATCACGATACTATCACGGATAAAATTGAAGAATTAAGTGCGGGTGGAAGCACGCCTTTAGCTGAGACTCTATGGGAGGCTTATCGATACTTAAGAGGTTGGTATGTTGATTATGGTCGAAATAAAGGTGATAGGGATTATTCTGCCGAAACAGGGAATCGATATGACGGCTATGATTCTAAATACATCTCGCCCTTTAAAGCTGTTCAAGGTTCTGATGAGCGCTGTGACAACTCTATTAACGTGATTTTAATGACCGACGGTGATCCCTACAACGATAATCAGTCAGACTCAGATATAAAAGCATTATACAAATCTACTTTTGGCTCAAACCCAGCTAAAACAAGTGGCAGTTATTTAGCCGCTTTAGCTCAAATAATACATGGTACAAGAGATGTTGAGGTGGACTTGTACGACACCACGCCAGAGGTTGCCGATACTGGGCGAGTTTTTACTATCGGTTTTGGTAGTGGCATGAGTACAAATGGTAAAAAACTATTAGAAAAAACCGCTTTATTGGGAGGAGGCGAGTACTTACATGCAGATACATCAACTGAACTTTCTGAAGCGCTTAATAATACAATATCGAAAATACGCGAAGTTAACGATAGTTTTTCATCTCCTACGGTAGCAAGTAACAATGTTGACCAAACTCGTAGCCGAGAATCAATTTATTTTGCGATGTTTTACCCAGAAACAGGCGCACGCTGGAGCGGGAATTTAAAAAAGCTTAAAGTGTCTGGTGCAAATATTGTAGATTCAACTGATAAAATAGCTTTAGATAATAATGGGTTGATTGATGAAAAAGCACGAACTTTTTGGCTGCCAACTAATAAGCCTGCAGACGGTAATTTAGTGGCTCAGGGGGGCGTAAATTTACTTTTATCAACCCTAGACCCTGATAGCCGTAAAATTTACATAGATAAAACGGGTAGTATTATTGATTTTACTTTTGATAAAGTACAAACCATTTTAAATTTAGCGACAAGTACAGTTACCGATCTTGCCCCTGATTTGATTCCTAATATTGGGTTAACTTTAGAGGAAGATGATATTAGCTGGGCACGAGGGGTTGATGTTGATAATGAAGATGGAGATAACTCATCAGTCGATCAGCGAATCAATATTTTTGGCGACCCTTTGCATTCAAAACCGGTATCTATAGATTACGGCGATGGAAGTATTCATATACTTGTTGGTACCAATGCCGGCTTTTTACATATGTTTGAAGACAAAGGCGATACAGTTGAAGAAAGGTGGGCTTTTACACCTGCAGCCTTATTAAAAAACATTCCGGCTTTGCGGAGTAATCTCGCAAATACAAAAGTGTATGGCATGGATGGCCCTATAAGTGTGTTCTTTAATAATAAAAGTTTAAACACTGATGGTTTAAATGATGGCGTTGTTAAAGCAAGTGAGGGCGATGAAGTTTGGGCATTTACAGGCATGCGCCGAGGCGGTAAAAATTACTACGGCCTGGATATAAGTGACCCAGATAAACCTAAAAAATTATGGAATAAGCCAATTGTTGGTGGCTCTGAAGAATTTAAATATTTAGCACAAACATGGTCTAAGCCCCAAATTGCGTATATTAAAGCGTTTGGTGAGGATCCATTGCTGATATTTGGCGCAGGCTACGATACAAACAAAGATAATGCGATTAGAACAACAGATGAAACCGGGCTAGGTATTTACATTGTTAATGCTAAAACTGGCGAAAAGGTATGGGCGCTCACTCCAGATGAACATGGTTTTACCGGTGAGCACAGTATTGCAGCGGATGTAACTACGCTTGACTCAGATTACGATGGGTATATTGACCGAATTTATGCAACCGATACTGGCGGTAATATTTGGCGTGTAGATATTCCCACCGATGATGAAGATGAGATTACTCACTTTAAACTTGCGGAGCTTGGCAGTACATTAGCGTCACAAGACAGACGTTTTTTTTATAAACCGTTAGTTGCTAGAACGCTGTTTAGTAAAGTTACTAAGACCAATTATGATGGTGAAATGATCACGACTCGTTTAGACACCCCGTACGACGCAATTGTGATAGGCAGCGGAAACCGCTCAAACCCACTTGCTACTAATGAGCAAGATCAGCTTTATATGATCCGTGATGAAAACACCTTAACAAAAATATTTACTGAATTTCCAGATCCAATAGTGCCAGATGATTTAATGAAAATGAATGAAGACCCATTTGGTAACGCACTTGATGACGTTGATAAGTTTGTTAACCTTGAAGTTAAGTTAGCTGAATTTAAAGGGTGGCGATATGAATTAGGGACAGGTGAGAAGTCCCTTGCTGCAGCTACAGTCGTTGGTGGGGTTGCTTACTTTACTTCCTTTACGCCCGCATCTTCCTCATCAACTCAAAACCAATGCTCGTTAACAGGTGGCGGTGGGTCGCTTTATGCCTTTCATTTACATTACGGAACGAAGGTTTATGACGATGTGAAATTTGCAACAAGTAATGATGTACCAGATACACCACAACTATTTTTTGGAGAAGGACCTTCGTGTGAAGATAGTGATGCCAATGGTAAGTGCGATTGGGATGATGAAACGGATGTAACGCAAATTAGTCAGTTTTATTTAATAGGCCCTGGGATTGAGGGTTCTGATAAGCCAATAAAAGCTATTGAAATACTTGGACCAAATTTAAATATTGAAGATGGAAAAGTTAAGCTAGTAAATGGCGCTGAACCAATTGGTTTTGGCTTCAAAACTCAGCAAACGTATATTTATAAACGCGAAGAAAACGATAGTCAGGCAAATTAATAATACGATACTATAAGCTTTAGCCACCTTATTTAGGTGGCTTTTTGCTTTTAGAAGCTAATCAAAAATACAGATGGTTTGCTTATATAATTGTTTTATAGTCATCGCAGCGCTCTAAACCAACCCATGTGTAATATACATTCGTTTACAAAACTCGGTCATCACTTGAGCCCTTTACTCTAGGCACTTGCAGTCCATATTAGTCAATAATAACTGGTATTAGTTATATTTAATTAACAAATGTAAAAGCTAAACTTAACAAGGCGTGTCACTATATAGGTACAGGGCATGTTAACTTGTTGCCATCCCCCCATAAAAATTCAATAAATTTCTGTTGTTTAAATCTATTTATTTAATTTATAACAATATGATTTTTAATAATAATTAAAGTGCAAAAAAGGAAGTCTTTGTATGTTTTTTAAAAAAAGTCAGTTAGCTATTTCATTAGCGTTTACGCTAGGCCTTGTTGGATGTGGCGGCGGTGGCGATGATAAAGTGGTCGTTGTAGAGCCAGTTGTAGCTAAGCCTGACCCTATAAAAGTAGACCCCGTAGAAGTTAACACTATCTCTCTTACTGGAAAGGTTATTGATGGCTATGTATCTGGTGCAATAGTATGGCTAGATATTGATGGCGATGGTACTTTTGACGAGCAAACAGAACCTTCTGTAGTCTCTGAAGAATCGGGTAATTATAGTTTTAATTTTACAGAAGAGCAGGCGCTGTGTGTGCCGTATTCAACTATGTATGTTGATGTACCTGTTGGCGCAATTGACGAGGATTTAGGAGAGGTAACACAAGCGTATCAAATGTCATTTCCGCCCTCAATTGAGGCTTTAACTGATGAAGACATTCGAAATATATCACCTTTAACAACCGTTATTTGGGAGCAATTGAGTCTTCAATTACAAAAAGTTGGTAGCAATAATTTAAGTTGTGATGCACTCAAAGAAAATACTGAGTTACTTGCAAATCTTCAAAGCGAAATAACAAATGTTATGCAAAACTTGGTAGCGCATTATAATTTGTCGACTGAACAAATGTACTCAGATTTTATTGCCAATAGTGACAGTGATGCTTACGACAGAGCACAGGCGATTGTTAAAGGACTAAAAGCGGCCTATAAATTCAAGCAAGAGCTAGATGCTCAGTTTCCTGATGCAGAAGAAGTAAGAGCAGTTATTTACCAAGACACAGCAAAAGATGCAGAGTATGGGTTTGAAAATGCATGGTACCGCGACAAAGTTATTTTTGCAGGCGCTGAGCTTATTTATGAGCAAGTAAAGCTTCAAAATACAAACGAACTCGACAAAATTGACGTTATTTTGTCTCGATTGGATTCAACAGATACGCCTTGGGGCGAAGAATCATTAAATGGAAAATTAACAGTTAGAGATGATGTTTACATTAACGCCGATCGTACTTACCGATGCTCTAGCATTGAGAACGTTAGTTTTGAGCAAAGCAATGTGCTTTATGGCGTTGATAATACAAGCCCATCGGTTAACTTTCCTACAGCAGATGAATGCGTTAGTGCTAATTTAGATACACCGTTCGAGCGAGGTTTTAGCATTAGCTATACTGAGTCAGGATCGTTTTATCAAACTGACTTTGCCTTTAGAGAAGAAAATGCCGATTTTCAAACATTATCTAATTGGGTAAATGTTAAAGACAAAGCTGCTGATTTAGAAACTCAAGATTTAGTTACTGTACTCGCTGCTATGCCCTATAAGTTTGATGACGAAACATCTATTGATGCTAGCTTTTGGCGTAAATACAAAACCACAGATAACGTACGTATTACGAAAACAATTGAAGGGAAATGGTTTAGAGATACCCGCCAAGAAGATGGAACAATGCTGCATGAGTGCGGTGAAAATGGTGTTGATTGGGTGCAATGCGAATAATTTAAAAAGCACTTTAATAAATATTAGTTTAATGTCTGTCAGTTAATAACTGACATGCATTTTTTTGTTCAAAAAAGCTTACTTTTACGTGCAGTTTTATTATATACCTGCTGAACTTTATTTTTAATCTGTTTTTTACTCGGGTTTACTGTAAAATTACTGGGTTAACATTTGTTAAGCAGTGCTTACAATTGTTATTGCTCGTTAAGTATTTAAACTAATTTAAGTAGAGCTTATGATTTTTTATATTATTGGGTTAAGTTTACTGGTTATTATTTTATGCGTTGCACTTTATGTAATTTACAGCAACGTACATAAAAGCCGGGTAAGAAAATCCAAGGAATACAACGTACTGTTTGATAAAGACACGATAGTGGATGATTTAATCACTCAACTAACAGAAAAAAATCAAACACAAGAAAACCAAGATAAAACAGCAAAAGGTAAAGAAGAAATCCTTGCAACATTTGTTGAGTTACATCGCTCTGGTAGCTTTTGCGCACATTTGAGTGAACAGGAAATTATTTACTTTGTTAAAAAGAAATTAAACATGGAGAGTAGTAAAAATGGATAGCGAAAAAGCAGTCCCAGCAGTAAAAAGTGGCTCATTTATGAGTCGATTTGGTCGTCGTAATGTAATTGTTGTTTCATCAATTGTTGTTGTATTAGCGGTAATTGCAACGCTGACATCGCAAGTTGTTTCATGGAATGAAGCTGATGAGCGTTTAGTCCATCAATCGGCTTTTACAGGTAACTTAACCGTAATAAATCAAGCCGGCCCTTATTTAAAAGCGTTTGGTACTACATCGGCTTATAAAAAAGTAATTTCGATTAATTTTACGGGTGACGCAGGCGCAACAGCAAGCGCAATTGTACCGCTAATACCCATTCGATTTTTAGATACGACAACGGGTGGCGCACGCGGTGTTTCTCGTTTTAGATTGCCAGGCAATGTACCAGCAGCAGAATCGGGTGCTCTACGTGGTTTACTTAAAATACACGAAGAGTTTGGTTCACAAGAAACATTAATATCTAATTTATTAATGCGTGCAACCACTGAAAATGTAAAAGCATCGGCGCGTATGATGTCGGTAGAGCAACATTACTCTGGTGGTAATGGTCAATTAAGCCAAGATTTTGCTGATCAATTAACCAACGGTATTTTTGTTACTGAACAAATTATTAGTACCGGTGAGCGCGATAAATCTGACGATTTAGGTAATTTAAGTAAACAGCAGCGCGTCACTATTAATATTAAAATGGACGATGAAGGTAATACACTGCGCAATGCACCTATTTTAGGCGCTTATGGTATTACAGTAGTTGATGCCAGCATTATTGATATTGACTACGAAAGCAAAGTAAACGCTCGCCTTGAGGCGCAAAAGCAAGCAGCTGCAGATGAAGCGCTAGCGCGTCAAAATCTTAAAAAAGCTGAGCAACAAGCACGAACTGAAGTGGCTTTAGGTGAACAAGCAATTGCTAAGCAACGTGCTGAATCAGAAAAGCTAAAAATTAAAGAGCAAATTGATGCTGAGCGAATTAAGGCAAATGCCATTATTTCTGCACAGCAACGTGTTGCTGTAAAAGCGGAGCTTGCAAAAGAGCAAGAAGAGATTTTAAAACAACAACGCCTAGAAGCATTAGGTATGGACGTTTTAGCTGAGGCTCGTTTAAGAGCTAAGTCTGCGGCACTTGATCCTAAGTATGTATTTGATGAAACGCTAAAAGCAGAAGTTAAAATTCAGACTGCTTTATTTACAAGTTTAGGCAATAGCCGTTTAGTGCCTGAAATTGTAATAGGCGGGAGCCAAGGCGAGCAAAGTAATGGCTCAGAATTTATGCGCTTATTAGCCGCTGATGCAGCATTAAGTCTTAAAAAACGTTTAGAAAAAGATAAAAAATAAACAATAGTTAAGTATTGTACAAACAATAAAAACGTTGGCTGATTCGCATTGGCCAACGTTTTTTATTGCGTAAATTTTGTTATTGTATGGTGCGGCTTAGCTTGTGAAAACAAGCTTTTTAAATTATGAAATAAAAGAGTGAGCAGTACTTATGGACTCCAGCAGTAATCAGTTTATTTTAGATTTAGGGCAAGAGCATATTACCATCCAGCGTCGATATGAAGCGCTGGGTGCATTTAACGATTTTTTGATTGCCGTGTGGTTTTTAATTGGTAGTTTTTTCTTTTTAAATGACTCATTAGTAGAGAGTGGCACATGGTTGTTTATAGCGGGCAGTGCCCAATTACTTATAAAGCCTGTTTTGAAATTGATCAGCTTAGTGCATGTTAGTCGGGTATTTCATTCAAATAAAACTCCATAAATAAAACCATAAATACGACTCATGATGAGTTCAGTTACTATGGCTAATAATTTACCAGTATAAGTTATTTAAATATCAAGGATAGAGCAGTGAAAGTACTTAAGTGGATTGCAATTGGAATAGCTACTTTATTAATTATAGGCTTACTAATTCCCGAAAAAATAATGATTCCGGTACAAGGTGCTACACCTAAAGATTGGAACCATAATACATTTTGGTATGAGCCTTGGGGCAGATCGGGTGTGCACAAAGGAATTGATATTTTTGGCATAAAGAACACTCCTGTAGTTGCCTCAACAAACGGGATTGTTATATTTGCAGGTGAATTAACTCGTGGTGGTAAAGTGGTTGCGGTGCTTGGGCCTAAATGGCGTATACATTATTTTGCACATTTAAATGACTACTCGGTAAGTGCAGGTGATGTTGTAAGCATAAACAGTCAAATTGGGTTACTAGGCGATACCGGAAATGCCGCCGGGAAGCAGCCTCATGTACATTATTCTATTTTATCGTTAGTGCCCATGCCATGGCTTTATACAACACAAAGCCAAGGCTGGAAAAAGATGTTTTTTTTGAGTCCACACGACAAATTAAAAACTACTTAGCCTGCAACTGGGGTTTTACCCGCGCGAATATTTTTAATGCTTTTAATAAACATATAAATACAGGTAGTGATTAAACAGCCTGCTAAATAAAACACAATACCGTTTGATGCATCAGATAAATTGGCAGCAAGCATAGGGCCAAATACCGAACCAATACTGTAACTTAAAAGCATAACCTCAGTTGCTGAGACTATTTTTGCTATTGGCAATGAGTCGCACGCAAGTGTTATAGCAATCGGGTAAAGTGCAAAGCTGCACGCGCCTAGTATTAAGTAGCTCACTATTAATCCTGCTAAAGTGTTTGCTTGTAATATACCCACAGCACCGGCTGCGCCTACTAAACAAAACATACCCATCAGTAAGCTTTTTTCAAGCCGAGTAGATAAGTAACTCACAAGCGGCTGCACGACCATGCCGCCTAAAATAATAACCGCCATGAGTGTCCCTGTGTACTGAGCTTGATCAGTCTGTGCTGCAATATAAACAGGCATTAAGCCGTAAATAGGGCCCAGTAATAAGCCTGATGCTAAGCATCCGAGCATAGCTGGGTGGCTTAGTGATTTTATTTCTTTTAGTGGTAGTTTTTCAAGATGTTGTTTTTCTGGCTGACCTTTAGTTATTAATAAAGGCGCTAAAATAGCTAAAAATAATAACGAGGCTACAAATAAATAAGGCGTTGAACCTTCGGTGCCAAGCGGCCCTATAGCAAGTTGACCAACCGCGCTGCCCCCATAAAGTGATGTCATGTATAAGCCCAAACGTTTTGCACGCGACTTTGCGGTATTGGTCATTAATAACCAAGACTCAACAACTACAAATACACCGGCAACAGCAACACCTGCTACAAATCGTGCAATTAACCAGTTAACGGTATTTGGTAGTGCAAGTTGTGCAAGCACGCTTACTATTAATAAGCTTAAAAATAATATAAATGCGAAGCGATGACCAATTTTTACCACAATGCGCTCTATTGTGGTGGCGCCAATAAGTAAGCCAAAGTAAAAAATGCTCGCAAGCCAAGGCGCTAGGTTTTCATCAAGTTTAAATGCGGGTAACGACAGTGGAATAAGGCTCATTAAAAAGCCGGATGCGATAGCAAAAAATGACAGCCCTATAACAGGCGCTAAAGGGTTGTTAGAAGTGCTTGTGGCGGCTAATTCGGCCATGTGTGTTTATCGACTCGTTGAGATAAATAACCACTGTTTTAAAGTTTGAGAGGTTACTTTAATAATAAAATTTGCGCGAATTTAGTGCCAAATTAAAAATAAGTAAAGTGATATTTTATTAAACAATATAAATATATTTTAAAACGATCGTTTTGGTAAATTATCGGATCGATTATGCTTTTTATTGTAGTGTTTTTATGTAGATATTGTTTTATATTTGTGAGTATTTATTAGGGCGTGTTGATCTTTGTGGATTGAAATTTGTCAATCTAGGGGCGATTTAATCGCGGCGCGAGGTTTGTAACCTAGCGGGCTAAGTAAAAACCGAGCAACAAAGAGTTAATCGTCCCTAGATCGAGCTCAAAGGGCAGCGCATGTTTGGCATTTATGCTGCGTTATCGCCTATTTATGGGGAATAACCACACTACATAGGCTCTGCCTTGCTTAAATACCAAACAGTCTGCTGCAAAGTTAATCACGAAAGGTCAGCACGCCCTAGTGTTAAACCCTATGTAAAATAGGGTTTAACAGTTTTTAAAGTGATAAAATTAACATTTATTTGTTTATTGCATTGCTAGTGCAAGGTGGTGATATAAACCAATACCAACAATCACATTAAACGGGAAAGTTACACCAAGAGAGCTCAGCATAGCAAGACCAATATCGGCTTTAGGAATTGCCGCTTTTATTGCAGCGGGTGCGGCTATGTAAGAGGCGCTGGCTACTAAACTTCCCAATATAACTACCGAGCCTAATTCTAAATTTAAAAGTGTGCCTACTGCTGTGCCAATCGTACCTAAAAATAGCGGGGTGACAATAGCAAATACCGCGAGCTTCCAATGTTCCCAGGGGATAGGGCGCAAAGTTTGCGCGGCTACTAAACCCATTTCTAGTAAAAATAATGCCAGAACAACCTTAAAGCTACTTGTTAAAAGGCTAGTTACTTGGCTGCCTTGAACTGTGCCGTACATCATACCTATAACGACACCACCTATAAGCAAAATGACACTTTTGTTCGTAAGAGTTTCGTGCCAAAGCGCTTTTAACGATGGTTCACTTTTTTGGCTGTTTTGTTTATCAAGTTTTCGGTAAAGCAATAAACCAACAATGATTGCAGGGAGCTCTAACATCACTAAATACAGGGTTACTTCTGCACCCACTACCAATTTAGCCGATTCGGCATAGGCAAGCGCTACAGCAAATGTCCCCGCACTTACTGAGCCATAATGCGCGGCAATGCTGGCAATATTAGCAACAGAGAGTTTAATCACGTATTTTAAAATAGGGTAAAGCATCAATGGTATAAGTGCGCCAAGCAACATTACCGAACCCATTTCGGGCAGTAGTTGCCAGCTTAAGTTACCGTGTAGCACCATACCGCCTTTTAAGCCGATGGTTAACATGAGCAATAAGCTTAATGTGTCATAGGTGGCTTTTGGAATAGCCAAGTCCGAGCGTAAAATACCCGCCACTAATCCTAAAATAAAAAACATAACAACAATATCTGGCACAGGCTTTCCTTACTAGGTGGTAAATTAAGTGGCGCTATTGTAGATAAAACTTTGTATAGTAAATAATAAAATAAATACGAGTTATGTATAGATAAATATCTATAGCTGATTTATTAAGTGCAGTTTGTTAGGTTTATGAGGTAGGTATGGATTTACGACATATATCGTTTAGGTTGCTCGAAGTATTTATGAGCGTGGTTAAAACAGGTTCAATAAGCGAAACTGCAAGGCGTTTACACCTAACGCAGCCAACGGTATCGCTACAAATAAAGCGATTACAAGAAGCGGTAAGTGAGCCGTTATTACTTATGCAACAGCAAAAGCTACACGTAACCGATGCCGGACTTGAGCTATTTAAAACTTGCCAGCAGGTGTTTGGTCATTTTGACGATTATCAAGATTTTTTAACCGAGCTTAACGGTGGGGCACGCGGTCGTTGTAAAATTGCGATGGTTAATACGGCGCAATATATTTTACCGAAATTACTTGGCCCCTATAGTAATTTACATCCCCACGTTGAACTTCCGCTTGAGATTGGTAACAGGGCAGAGGTGCTTGATAGGTTTGAGCGAGGAGAGGACGATATTTATGTATTTAGCCACCCGCCGTCGCTTGAGAGCGCACAAGCTGCGCGCTTTTTGCATAATCCACTTGAATTTATAGTGCCACTAAACCACCCGCTAGCTCACGTAAAAGCCGTTAAATTAACGGATTTAATGCAGTATCGCTTTTTACTCCGAGAAAATGGCTCAGCGACCCGTATGTTATTTGAAAGCGAGTTACAAAGCCGAGGCTTAGTGCTGAGCGATAGCGTACAAATGGCGAGTAATGAAGCAATACGCGTTGCGGTTGCATCGGGGATGGGCATTGCGGTTTTATCACGCCATGTACTTGCAACAGACGATACAAGTTTTAAAATTTTAAACGTAACCGATACTCATTTAGCGAGTCATTGGTATTTTGTAATGCGAACAGATAGGCACATATCGCATGCTGCACGTAACTTTTTAAAGTTTGCGCAGCAGCACGTAGAGCAATATTTAGGTACACAGTGGGTGCGTAATGAGTTACATAACTTAGATTTAAACTAGATTTAAATTAGGTTTAAAGTTAATTAATATCGGGTGTTGAGTCTCTTAAAATAAGCTTTGGCTGAAACACGTGCTTTACTGTTATGCCGCTTTTTTTATAAATGTCTTTAAGTACTAAGTTAGCCGCAGCTCGGCCCATTTCGGGAACTGGGTTATCTATTGTAGTAAGCGTTGGGTAGAGGTAATTGGTAAAAATTACGTTATCGAACCCAATAATGGCTAAATCTTTTGGTAGGTTAAAACCGTGTTCGCGGGCGTATTTCATAGCACCCGATGCCATTTCGTCATTGGCACATACAAGAGCAGTTATTTGCGCTTTATTTTGAATAAAATGCCTTAAGCCGTCGCTGCCACCAGTTTCTTTAAAGTCACCTACATAATATAAGTTTTCGTCAAAGGTGATGTTGTATTCTGCTAGTGCTTGTTTGTGACCTTTCAAACGATTTGACGCATCTTCTTTAAACTGCGGGCCTGCTATGTACGCAATGTTTTTATGACCTTTGTTGATCATGGCTTTAGTGGCTAAGTAGCCGCCCATTACGTTGTCGAGGCTAATGCAGTTTTCTTCAATTTCTTTAACGTAGCGGCTCATTAAGTAAATAGGGGTTTTGCCTTTACTTAACTCAATTAGATACTCGTTTGATACCGCTTCTACGTGGGCAATAATAGCGTCGCAATTACGGCCTATTAAAAATTCAAAGCCGCTTTTTTCTTTTTTCTCGTCACTGTGCCCTGGGGTAATAATAACGTGTTTACCCGCAATACGAAGATGTTCTTCAATGGCTGACATCATTTGACCAAAAAACGGACCATCCAACTCCGAAACTAAAATACCGACGCTGTTTGTAGTGCTAGAGGCTAAAGAGCGTGCAATAGAACTTGGCTGATAGCCTAGCTCTTTCATTGCTTCTAATACCTTTTTTTTAGTTTTTTTGCTTACGTAGTCGTTGTCGTTAAGTACCCTTGAAACAGTTGATAAAGACACACCTGCCATTTCTGATACTTGATAAATTGTCGCCATTGATGTCCTAGCTTATATGTGTTTTTACTCGCGCTTTATAAAAATATAAAGCGCGAAGAGTCATTAAAAGTTAATTTACACATTACTGCGTCTAATTGCTAAGTCTTCTGTTATTTTTTGCGTCATTGCTGAGGTAAGCGGATAAATAAGCATCAATGCGGCGCCTAAAAATGCAAATGCGGCAGGTATCCAACTCATAAGTAACTGCATGCCAGGTAGAGCTTGGGTAATTGTTAGCTCATCCATGCCGTTATAACCGTAGCCTGCAAGTACCACTAATACTAATGCACCTGCAAAACCACCACCGGTTTTTTGCACAAACGTACCCGCAGAATAAATAAGCCCTGTTGCGCGGCGTTTATTTTTCCACTCTGAGTAATCGGCTGAATCGCCAAGCATACTAAAGAACAATGTTGGCATCATGGCGGCAAAAAATTCAGCAGCGCAACCAAAGGTAAATACTGCAACCAGGTTATCGCTAGGTACCCAGTAAAATGCAGTAGTGAGTAACCCGCTTAGCATTAATGATGCAATAAAGAGGTTTCGTTTACCCATTATTTCGGCCAGTTTACCTGTGGCAAGTGCGCCTAATATAGATACAATCAACAAGGCAATAAAGTATTGCCCAGCCATGAGTTCATTAGCTACGTGGTATTTAAAGTAATATGCAATTACTCCGTATTTTATGCCATTAAACATCATGGTTAAAAAACCAATGCCGAGTAACACCAACCAAGGTTTGTTGGTCAGAAGATCAACCATGTCGCGCTGTGAACCTGTTAGGCTTTGCTTATCTTTATTGAGTAATTTTTTAATAACGAATGTCATTGCTGCCATAACAAGGGCAAAAAATACGCCGCTGTATAAATCGCGGTAATAAAAAAACAAGGTAGTAGCAAGCAAAGGTAGGATTATAAATGGCAAGCTTTTGGTTAAATCAAATAACTCTGATTTTAAATTCCCTTCATTTGAGGCGTGCGGTGTTACACGCTCTTTAGTGGTCGCAAACGTTATAATCATTAAAATAATAAGTAAGCTGGCAAATAAGTACATAGTAAGCTGATAGCCTTTAGCGTTGTCGCCGCCACCAAAAAATGCCACTAGCTCAGGTAAAAAACCCATAACCAATAAACCACCAGTAAACGCACCTGCAAACCTAAAACCAGAGAGCTTTGTGCGCTCTGTGTCGTCTGGTGTCATAACGCCCATAAGTGCCGAATAGGGCACGTTACTTACGGTGTAGGCAAGCGTTAAACCTATGTAGGTTACGTAGGCATAAATAAGTTTGTTGGTGGTGCTAAAGTCGGGTGTAGTAAAACACAACACCATAAACAAGCCCAAAAATGGTGCCGAGTAGAGTATCCATGGGCGAAATTTACCAAAGCGCGACTGCGTTCTGTCGGCAATCATACCCATAATAATATCGGTTACGCCATCAGATAGCCTTACCACTAAAAACAACATGGCAGCGGCAGCCGCCGATATGCCAAATGTATCGGTGTAAAACACCGCTAAATAAGCAAGCGCGCCGCGCCACACTAAGTTAGCGCCGGCATCGCCCATGGCGTAACCGACTTTTTCGTATAAAGGGAGTTTGTTCACAGTGTGTGTTCTTATTGTTATAAGCCGATAATTTATCGGCTTGTTATGAGTTTAGTGTACGCTTTACCGCTGGCTTTAACAGTTCGTTTTTGTGTGTTGTAGTCTACGTGTACTATTCCAAAACGTTTTAAATATCCTTCAGCCCATTCAAAGTTATCCATTAAGCTCCAAGCAAAGTAGCCATCTACTTTTACGCCTTGCTCAGCTGCGTTATGTAGGGCATTTAAATGCTCGTGGTAATATTCAATACGGTCGTTATCGTTCACTTCACCGTCTTTAAATTCGTCAGCCATGGCTGCGCCATTTTCGGTAATATAAATAGGCGGTAGGGTGTATTTTTCGTTTAACGATACAAGTAACTCTGTAAGTGCTTTAGGATAAATTTCCCAGCCTATATCGGTCATTGGCGTTTTATGTGGCAGCTCATGGTAAAAGTCGGTTTCGCTTGCTTGATAATGCATGCGGGTATAAAAGTTAACCCCTAGGTAATCTAGTGGTTGAGCAATTATTTCCATGTCGCCATCCAAAATATCAGGGCGGTGGGCTTTAGGTAATTGATTAATAATATCAGGGTACTTACCTTGCATTACAGGCTGCATGTACCATTGGTTTATGTAGTCATCAGCAAATGCAGTCGCTTTTAAATCTTCTTCGCATTGGGTAACTGAGTAACAAGGCGTAAAGTTAAGTACAATACCGTTTAATGTATTTGGGCTATTTTTAGCAAGTACTTGCATAGCCAATCCGTGGCCCAGTAATAAGTGATGCGCAGCTTTACGACCAAACTCGCGACCTACAATACCCGGCGCATGTACGCCTATTTCGTAACCTAAGTAAGAGCTACAAAACGGCTCGTTTAAGGTGGCGTACGAGTGTACGCGGTCACCAAATGCTTTTGTAATTAAATCTGTGTAATGCGCAAATTCGTAAGCGGTGTTACGGTTTAGCCAACCGCCTTCGTCTTCAATATGTTGTGGTAAATCCCAGTGGTACAGCGTTACAAAAGCTTTAATGTTACGGCGTTTTAATTCATCTAAAATGTCGGTGTAAAATTTAACACCTGTCGGGTTTAGGTGGCCATTTTTAGTCATTACGCGCGGCCATGAAATAGAAAGTCTGTAAGCGTCTACACCTAATGACTCAATTAAGTTTATATCGTCTTTCCAGCGAGAGTAGTGCTCGCAGGCTACATCGCCATTTGAATTATCGACTATTTTGCCTTCTTTACTGCAAAAGGTATCCCAAATACATGGCAAGCGATCGGTTGCGCCGCCTTCAATTTGAAATGAGGCCGTAGCTACACCATAGGTAAAATTTTTGGCTAAAAGGGGTGAGCCACTAGGTAAAGATAATTGTTTCATTAAGAGAAAACCTCTGCTTCTTTTTTGGTAAAGGTTGCTTTGTATATATCGTGTATTAAATTCAATATTGGAAGCGCTTCCATATTTAATTTGATTAATCACTAAGGATGGTATTTAATAACTTTAAGGAAGCGCTTCCATATTTAGGTTAGTGGCTATTGCTAAGTAGGTCAATAGTTAAATTTAAATAACAAATAGGTGCTGCACAAAAACACACTGACACAACACAGGGCTATAAAAATGAAAAAAAGCTTAAACACTAATAGGTTACGAATGCTCCCTATTTTAATAGGCGGATTATGCGTTCTAAGTGCGTGTAATAAACAAGAAGCTAACGCTAATAATAACGAAAGCGCGGTGGCCAAAAATACTGAGCATGAGCAAGGTGATTTATCACTTTGGCCAACGCTTAAAAGCAAAGTAGTGAAAACGCCTGAAATTGAAAATACGATTGCACAATATTTAAAAACAATGACGCTTGAGCAAAAAGTAGCGCAGATGATCCAACCTGAAATTCGCGATATAACCGCTGAAGACATGCGCAAATATGGCTTTGGTTCGTATTTAAATGGCGGTGGCTCGTTCCCGAATGCTGATAAACATGCAACGCCTGCCGATTGGATAACACTTGCTGAGAGTATGTATCAGGCATCGGTTGATGACTCAATTGATGGCAGTAAAATTCCAACTATGTGGGGCACTGATGCGGTACATGGTCATAATAATGTGATTGGCGCGACGTTATTTCCGCACAATATTGGTTTAGGTGCAGCAAATAATCCTGCATTAATTGAGCAAATTGCAGCAGCTACGGCAATAGAAGTAATGGCAACAGGCATAGATTGGGTATTTGCACCAACAGTTGCTGTAGTGCGCGACGACCGATGGGGCAGAACGTATGAAGGCTACTCAGAAGGCCCTGCAATTGTACGTGAATATTCAGCCGCAATTGTAAACGGATTACAAGGCAGAGCTGGTGATGATTTTTTAAGTGACAAACACGTAATTAGTACTGTTAAGCACTTTTTAGGCGATGGCGGCACGGTAGATGGCGACGATCAAGGTGACAACATTGATAGCGAAGAGACGTTATATAACATTCATGCGCAAGGTTATATAGGAGGCTTAACCGCAGGTAGCCAATCGGTTATGGCATCGTTTAATAGCTGGAATGGTAAAAAAAATCACGGTAATAAATACTTACTTACCGATGTACTAAAAACAAAAATGGGTTTTGATGGCTTTGTTGTAGGCGATTGGAATGGGCACGGACAAGTTGCCGGCTGTACAAATGAAAGCTGCCCGCAAGCTGTTAATGCCGGGCTTGATATTTTTATGGTGCCAACGGGTGCTTGGAAACCACTTTATGAAAATACAATTAAACAAGTAAAAGCGGGCACAATAACAATGGCGCGAATAGATGACGCCGTGGCACGTATTTTACGCGTTAAGTTACGCGCAGGTTTATTTGATAAACCAAGCCCCGCAAATCGAAAATACTCAGGTAAGTTAGAACTCATAGGTGCACCTGCACATCGCGATATTGCCCGCCAAGCGGTACAAGAGTCGTTAGTACTGCTTAAAAACAACAACCATTTATTACCGCTTAACCCGTCAAGCAACATACTTATAGCAGGCGATGCGGCTGATAACATTGGCAAGCAATCGGGTGGTTGGAGTATTACGTGGCAGGGAACTAATAATCAAAATGCAGATTTTCCTGGAGCAACGTCTATTTATGCCGGATTAAAAACGCAAATAGACTCTGCTGGCGGTAACGCTATTTTAAGCCCAACGGGTGAATTTAATACTAAACCCGATGTAGCCATTGTTGTATTTGGTGAAGAACCATATGCAGAGGGGCATGGCGATAAAGACAACCTTGAGTTTGAGCGTAACAATAAACGCTCTCTTAAAATATTAAAAACATTAAAGCAGCAAAATATACCGGTTGTTTCTGTGTTTATATCGGGCAGACCAATGTGGGTTAACAGCGAGCTAAACGCGTCAGATGCATTTGTAGCAGCATGGCTGCCTGGCACTGAAGGGCAAGGCATTGCAGATGTTTTATTAGCGGATGCAAGTGGGCAGGTACAATACGACTTTAAAGGTAAATTGTCGTTCTCATGGCCTAAATCGCCACTGCAAACCGCAGTAAATAAGGGCGATGCTGATTACTCACCATTATTACCCTATGGCTTTGGTTTAACCTATAAAGATGAAAGTACGCTTGCCAATAATCTAAATGAAGACTCAGGTGTTGATATTAGTAACCTTGCACCGCTGTCTATATTTAATGGCAGTTTTAAAACGCCGTGGCGTTTGTTTTTAAATTCAAACAGCGAGCAGCACCAAGTAGCAAGTAACAGTGTAAAGCTCGGTGGCATTACTTATCGCACTGAAGACAAAACCATTCAAGAAGATGCGATGCAATTTAACTTTGATGGCACTGCATCCAGCTACATCGAAATTAATAGTAACTTTACCGAAGACAAAGTGGCCTACATTGAAGCAAATTCGGCCCTTAGTTTTAGCTATAAAGTAAACCAAATACCTAGCTCACATACATACCTTGCAATGAAGTGCGAACAAGGTTGTGGCGGCGAGCTTGATATTACTAATGAGCTTGAAAATGCTGATTTAAATACATGGCAAACCATGAGTATAGATTTAACCTGTTTTGCTAAAAAGGGCGTTGATTTTGCCAGAGTAACCAGCCCTTTTATTATTAAAACAGCAGGAGAGCTTAGCGTTTCAGTTGCAGATATTAGCTTTGAACCACAAAGCGCTAAAAGCGCCGTGGTTAAGTGTGAATAATAAAACGTAAAAGTAGTTGTGTGTACCCAAAGCCCTGAGGGCATGTTGATCTTTGTGGATTGAAATTTGTTCAATCTAGGGGCAATTTAATCGCGGCGAGAGGTTTGTAACCTAGTGGGCTAAGTAAAAACCGAGCAACAAAGAGTAAATTGCCCCTAGGCAGAACCCTACGGGCAGCGCATGTTTGGCATTTATGCTACGTTATCGCCTATTTATGGGGAATAACCACACTACATAGGCTCTGCCTTGCCTAAAAACCAAACATACTGCTGCAAATTCAACCACCAAAGAATAACACGCCCTAATAAGGGCTTTTTTATGCTGGGCAATATTGTTTTAAAAACTCATGATGAGGCGGTAATTGGCTAACGCGCTGTTCTATTTGCTGTTTAATACCGTGTAAAAAACGGGTGAGTTCTTCATCGCTCATCATGCTGGCTATTAAGTGATGTTGATTAGGCTCAATACCTTGACCAAGCATAACTTGCACCCACGAATCGACTCTAAAAATGTCGCCATCGTCTAAAAATACACGGCCGGTTTGCTTAAACAAATCAATTTTATGCTGAAGTGTTTTTGGCACCTCCATCGCACTACAGTGTTGCCAAAACTCACTGTCATCGCGATTAGTTACTTTGTAATGCAGCACAATAAAGTCGCGAATATTTTCTATTTCGCTTTTAAGCTGTTTGTTGTATTCGTCAATGGCGTGATTGGTAATGCCATTAAACGGAAATAAACGCATAAAGCGAATAATACCCGACATAATTAAGTGAATGCTGGTGGACTCAAGTGGCTCTACAAAACCGCTAGCAAGGCCAAGCGCTAGGCAGTTTTTGTTCCAGCCTTTTAAGCGACGCCCTGTTTTAAATTTAATAATACGCGGCTCTGTAAGCGCCTCGCCCTCAATGTTATTTAACAGCAACGCTTTGGCTTGTTCGTCATCCATATATTGGCTGCAATAAACTAATCCGTTACCTACACGGTTTTGCAGCGGTATACGCCATTGCCAGCCGCTTTTGTGGGCAATAGAGCGGGTAAGTGGCAATACGGTATCGCTGGTGGATTTTGTTTGCACGGCAATGGCGCTGTTACACGGTAATAAGTGCGACCAGTCTTCGTAGCCAGTATGCAATGCTTGCTCTATTAATAAGCCTCTAAAGCCGGTGCAATCAATAAAAAAGTCGCCATTAATATACTCGCCACTATTTAAAGTTAATGACTCTATATGGCCTGTTTTAGTGTTTTTTACTACTTTTTGTATTTTGCCTTCAATACGTTTTACACCTAACGGCTCTGAAAATTCACGTAAAAACTGCGCGTAACGCGTGGCATCCATATGGTAGGCATAGTTAATGGGGTTTTGCTGATTAAACGCAAATTTACCGGCTTTAGCCGCTTGCAGCTCGTAGCAGTAATCGCCAAATGGGTTGTTTATTCCAAGTGCTTTACCCTGCAGCCAAAAGTGATGAAATTCACCCGCCCAACATTCTTTGCCTGTTGCGCCAAATGAGTGAATATAATGCGTGTTTTCATCGCCCCAGTTTTCAAAGCTAATACCTAATTTAAAACTGGCTTGAGTGGCTTTCATAAATGCTTGCTCGTTTATACCCAGCAATTTATGAAATGTACGAATAGGCGGAATTGTTGCTTCGCCAACACCTACAGTGGCAATATCGTCAGATTCAACAAGGGTTATGTTTATATTGTTGCCAACTAGTTTAGCAAGTGCCGCTGCAGCCATCCAACCTGCAGTGCCGCCCCCAGCAATTACTACGTTTTTAACAGCGTTTGTTTTAGTCATTATGTGGCTGCCCATTATTTGATAAAAGATGATTTAAAAGCGCGCGATTACTTGGCAGTCCATTTAAGTACTGCGCTATTTTTTCGCGGTTTTGCTGATAATAGTAATCCCCAGCATGTGGGTCGTTAAATGCATTTTGTGCAGATACAGTTTGCGTATTAAAGCCCATGCCATATAAAACGTATTGGTAACTGCTTGATGAAAACACTTCTTCGTTTTCAATAAAATCAAAGCGGCTAGGGGGTTGAAATTGCCAAAGTTTAAGTAAGTTTTGCAGGCGCTCGGGCGCGGTATTTAAATTACTAATATCTTGCCAATAAGGAGTGTCGTCGCGCTCGCTTAGCACATAATGAAGCTTTAAAAATTCAACAACGCGCTGCCAACGCGTGCTAAAACGATCATTAAAACGCGTTTCAAGCTGGCTCATGTGTGTGCGGTTTTGCGGTAGTTGCTCGCTTATCATGCTAATTGAAAGCTCAACCATGGCAAGTGCTGACGCTTCAAGTGGCTCTAAAAAGCCAGCTGACATACCCACGGCAACACAGTTTTTAATCCAAAATTTTTGCCTGTAGCCAGGGCTGAATTTTAATACGCGGTAGTTAAGTTGCTCAGCTTGTTGCTCACTGGTACTTTTAGCTATGTAGCTTTTTAGTGTGTTTGTTGCGCTTTCATCACTTTGATATTTACTACTAAATACATAACCTGTACCACGGCGTGTTGGCAGGGCTATATCCCAAATCCAGCCGTTACTTTGTGCTGTAGATAGCGTTGCAGAGGCAATTGGCTGATTGGTGTGTGCATTAGGTATTTGCGCTGCAACAGCGCTGTTATTAAATAAAATATGATCTTGCGCTATAAACTCACTATTAAAATGTTCACCAATTAAACGAGCACGAGAGCCTGAGCAATCTATAAATAAATCACCTGTTATATCGCCATTGTTATTTGTTTTTATTGCGGCAATATAGCCATGCTCGTCGTTAATAACCTCGGTTACATCGTCAGTAATATGTGTAACGTTTAGGTTTTTAACGCAGTGATTTTTTAAAAATTCAGCAAATTTACCCGCATCTAAATGATAACCATAGTTGGTGACTGCTGCGTATTCGGGGGTTTGTAATTGCTTTGGCGCAAGTGCTGCTTGGCATACAAAGCTTTGCATATTAACAACGTCGGCAAATTTTTGATTAGGTGCAATGCGTTGCCAGCTGGCGTGTAAATTGGTTTGCTCATAGCCTTGTGGATTCATAAAAGGGTGATAGTAGTTTTCTCCCTCACTGAGGTTGCGCCAATTTATAAATTTAGAACCTTGCTTAAATGACGCGTCGCACTGCGTTATAAAATCAATTTCTTTAATGCCAATGCGTTGTAGCGTATTGCGCATTGACGGCCATGTACCTTCGCCCACGCCCAATATAGGCACATTTGCCGACTCCACTAACGTTACACTAAGGTGCGGGTGTTCGGCGGCTAATAAACCTGCACTTAGCCAACCGGCAGTGCCACCACCTAAAACGACTATTTTTGTTATTGATTTGGTCATGAGTTAACACCCTAAAATTGATAACAATTAAACTAGCATTAATACTGTTTTAAATACAAAAAAGCCGCTAGTAAAAACTAACGGCTTTACTTTGTATTACCTTTAGAAGTTGTAACGCATACCAATATTGTAACGTGCGCCTAGCTGTTGTAGGTTCCACAATTGAACTGAAGTACGGCCATGTTCGCGGCTGTTTTGCTCAGTTATGTTAAGGCCTTCAACAAAAAACGAGAGTTGCTCGCTGTAGTTGTACGCAACATTAAAGTCGATTTGATAATATTCTTCAGTAAAGCCTGGCTCATTAACGTATCGAGCTGCGCTATTTAAAAACTTATCACGCCAGTTGTAAGCAATACGCGCTTGAAAATCATCGTTTTCGTACATTGCAATAAAGTTAGCTGTATCGCTTAAACCCACTAGTGCAAATTGTGTTGTAGTAGGGTCGGCGTTTACATCAAAGTCTATGTCGCCGTTAACTGTGGTGTAGTTTGCTTGCACACCAAAACCACTTTCACCAAAAAAGTGCTGAAAGGCAATTTCAAAACCATCAATGGTGGCATTTTTATTGTTGGTAGGTACTTGCGCTGTAAATTCTAGTAATGGGTCATCGCTGTTAGCAATTACATCGTAAGCGGCTTCAAACTCTTCGTAGGTCATAGAGTCAAAATCAACGTTATTTTCTGTTGCGGCAACCATTTGAAATAAGTTTGAATCGGTTAGGGCAAGTCCGCGAGATTCTAGTTCAGCAATCGCAGCTTGTGCGCGAGGGCCTGCTGTTGCATCGCGTAATCCGTAGTAGTTTTGCGTCATTGGTGTCAAACCAATAAAGTTTTCGATGTCTTTAGTGTAATAACCTACCGACACATAACTTGTTTCTGCAAAGTACCACTCAGCCGATACATCAATATTGTCTGATTCAAGCGGCACTAAGCCAGGGTTACCCGTTGACGCTGTAGCCGGTGAAGAACCCGCTAAAAGAGTAGGGGCACCCGGTACACCAACAGTCGCTGCTGAACTTAAGTTGTCGTAAGTTGGGCGAGCAATTGTAGTGCTATAAGAAAAACGCGCTTTTACGTTTTCGATTACTTCAATGTCAAAGTCAAAGCTTGGTAAAAAGTGATCGTAGCTAGATTTAAGGGTGAAATCTTCTTTATCTGAGCCAAAACGAACGTTAAAGTCGTTATTACCTTCCCACGCGACTGCGTTAGGTAAGTCGATATTAGCCGTTGAGGTAATGTCGGTAGACTCTTGGCGCGCTCCAATAACAATGTTGTATGGCATATCGCCAATGTAGCCGTTGTAAGTAAATTGCACAAACGCTGCGGTTATATCTTCTTCAATGGTGCGGTTAGTTGCAAATGCGCCATCGGCTGCAAAGTTAAATCCGTATTCTTCACCTGCCCAGTAACCAATTTGCGATGCGCTGCCGGTATAACCTTGGTTGTACGAACCCGATGTATCGTAGTCGTCAAACTCAGCTAAAAAGTTTGTTGGGTTTAGGTAGCCATCAGGTAGTTCGCCTGGGTTTTCTATGCCCCAGTTACCCATTGTATTACGTGTAAGTGATTGCAGTGAATGGCTTTCCATAGAGCGAGACTCTATACCAAAGTCAATTGCGCCGTTTTCAATTTCGTATTTACCATGGATTCTAAATTCTGTGATTTCAGACTCTTGGCGAGCAAAGTTAGAATCTAAAATAGACGTACCCACATCAGAGGCATCTAACGTGTTATTACAATTTAGGTTGTCTCGGCGGCAATCATCAAAATCGATACTCATTGATGGCAGTTCGCGGCTAAAATCAACTTCTTGTGCGTTAACTACATTTGCGCCCAAGCCTGCGTTTACCCAGCTGCCGTAAGGTGCATCTGGTTTGCTAGTGGCTTTTGAATTGTGCGCATCAAACATAAAGCTCAATTCTGAATTAAAATAGTACTCAACGTTTAAGCCAATAGAGTCGTTTTGATTAACTTGGTTTAGCTCTTGAAACGCTAAGCCTAAATCGCGTGTTTGCTGATCGCGACGTTCTTCTCGGTAATAAATAGGGGTTTTTACCGTGTTATCGTCAAACGTTAGCGCGCTTTTGTAGTTATCCATCCATATTGATTGCTCAGCACGGGCTTCGAATAAATCTTGTTTAGAATATGTGTAATCAAGCGTGGCTGTTAAATCGTCAATTGGGCTGTACTGCAGCGTTAATTGCGCGTTTGTACGCGTACGTTCTCTGTCGGCAATGGTGTAGCGCAAATCTGATGGCATTGAATAAAGCTGACCAACAGCGGGTGCATTAGTTAAAACAATATCGTCTGCTGCTTGTGGGATTGTGCCGTCAAAAGCAGATGTGTTCCATTGATTTACAAACGCACCTGTTGATGAGCTATCGCGCTGTTGCATGCTTGCAGTTAACGAGGCACCAAATTTAGCTTCACTGTCGGTCCAGCTAATTAAGCCCGAAAGCTCTGGTGTTATGTCATCACCAACGCGGTTTGTTGAATCGTGTAATGCTTTTACGCCAATGCTTGAAACAAAGCCTGGGTTATCAAGTGGGCGAGCGGTATTAATATTAATTGTTGCGCCAATACCACCTGATGCAATACTTGCTTTACCCGTTTTATATACTTCAACCGATTTAACGCTATCAGACGCTAAGTTTGCAAAATCAAAAGCACGAGAGCTGGGTGTACCGCCGCCTGAAGGCAATGAAGCTGCCGGCATAGTACGTCCGTTTAGGGTTACCATATTGTAGTCGGGGCCAAAACCACGAACTGTTACTTTAGAGCCTTCACCATTTGAGCGATCAATCGACACACCCGTAATACGCTGTAGCGACTCTGCTAAGTTGGTATCTGGGAATTTACCAATATCTTCAGCTGATATAGCATCTACAACGCCTGCAGCGTCGCGTTTTAAACGAGTAGACTCTTTAATACTACTTTTAAAACCAGTAACTTGAATTACTTCAACATCTGTATTTGCTTCTTGTGCATATACAGGTAAAGAGATTGATGCGCCTAAAATCAGAGATAGGCTGGTTGCTATCTTTGTTTTTCTTACAATATGGTTAGACATTCGGTTTCCCTCGCGCTTTTATCATTATTATTAACAGCTTGTATGGGGCTGTTATTGTGTAATTGTAAACATTGTCAAATGTATGGAAGCGCTTCCAGAAAAGCCTATTTAATTTAGCTTTGTGGAAGCGCTTCCAGAAATGCTAGTTTAAATTTTAAATAGGGTCAACTATTGTTTTAATAAAATGAGACTAAATTGTTTTTAAAATGTGTGTTTTTTAGATTTAAATCATAAATTACAGTTGGTTATGAAAAGCCATTCAAAAACAGCGCTGTAACAACATTTTATTATAAGAAACCCGATTACTGATTCATTTAGTTATTTAGACACTTTATGGTGTTTTAACATCAGCTCTTGCTACGGGCTAAAATTAATAGGTAGAGCGTTGGTGACTAAACCTAGGCACCTAAAACAGAGGGTGTCTCGTTTTATAAATTGGTCATTAAAAAATCAGAGATTGTTTAAAAAATCGTTAATTAAATCACTAAAAAGTAACGTAGTTTTTGCAGAAGATGGTTTAAAAATAAACTTATAAAGTATTACGCATAAGAGTGTTGCGGGTCTCTAGTTTTATCGCTATTTTAAAGGCTCTCTCATAGATGGATTTTATTATGCGCATTAAATTTTTAGCGAGCTTTTATTCTTTCTTCTTGTTTGCACTGTTTGGTTGTGACGACCAAAGTATGGCAATGCAAGACAGCCCTCAGCTAAATAATAATGCAAGTAACTTACCCACTAATAACAAAGTAAACACACCTCCTGTAGTTCAAAAAAACGAACCCGCTTTAGTCGTCGGTATGCTAGCTACGCACTGTAAAAGTAATGAAGCAGCCTACATTAACGCAAAAATGCATAAAGTTGTGCGCAACCCAGATGAAAATACAGCTTACAAGTTAGAGCCTACCGAGAAGGTACTTTCTGTTTGTGTTGCAAAAGATGACTCATCGCTTAGTTATCGATTTGGTCGTATTAATGACATAGGGCTTGAAAAAGAAGCTTCACCAGATACACCATTTGGTAGTTACTACAGGCAAATAGGGCGTATTGGCCAGAGTATTTTATTTTTTAGTAACGGCGAATATCATTATTATATTATTAACTCAGGCGGCATGGGTAGCGGTGTAACCGTTAATGTTTATAAAAGCGATACATTAATTTCGGAGCTGTTTTCGGGTAATGACCCTTACGATGACTTTGTTATAGCAACCGATTTAAATTTCCCTAAAAAATTGGTTATCGAAAAACAGCCATTTAATAAGCAAATGCAGTAAATAATGACTCCTCAGCAGCAAAACGTTATAGAGCAAGGGCATTGGTTTAAAAGCCGCAGCGCTTATTTAAAAAGCTTTTTATTAACGCAGGGTAAAACGCTCTCGCTTAAAGCTCAGCAGTCATTATTTTTGCGAGGTGATAAGCACGATGGAATTTATGCAGTGCTTAGCGGCGTGGTGCGTATTAGTGGCGTAAGTAACGAAGGCAAAGAAGCCGTATTGAGCTTTATTGATTCATCACTGTGGTTTGGCGAAGTTACCTTGTTTGATGGTGGCCTGCGCACTCACGATGTATATGCACAAACTGATGTTGTGCTTTTTTACGTGCCCCAACGCGCGCTTGAACAGCTATTAAACGAACAGCCACAATATTGGCAAGAGTTTGGTTTATTGCTGGCACAAAAGTTACGCCTAATGTTTACCTCAATGGAAGATCACGCATTACTAAGCGCTGAGCAAAAAGTATGCAATCGACTTTTAATGCTTAGCGAACATACAGAGCACTTAACACCGCTTGTTTTATCTCAGCAGCAACTTGCTGATATGACCTACTTAACGCGCCAAACTATTAATCAAATACTGCAACAGCTTGTTAGCTTACAAGCTATTAGTTTGGGGTATCAACGCATAACTGTTTTAGATAAACAAAAGTTACAGGCCCGTGCTACACAAGCTTAAATAGAGGCTGCTTTATTTAGTTGGAACCAAAATTGCTACATAATATGTAATGCAACAATGGATTTGAGCTAATGACTACAATAACCTTTAAAAATCAATATAGTAATTATAACTCTCCAACAGTAAATAAAGCGGCAGGTTCAAGCGAAGTTGCGGCAACTAATACCCTCCCTAATGAAAAACCAAATGGTGTTAAAGGCATAAGCTCAACGCCTAAAGATCAAACGTTTTTAGAAAGTGCCCAAGAAGCGCTGGTTTATCAGCGCTTAGGTGTAAACAAAGACAAAATAGACGAGCTAAAAGCGACAATAGAAGAGCTCATTAAAGAACAGCAAAGTGAGGGCGCAGACCCTAGCGCAATTGCTGATAAAATAGAGGAACTTCAAAAAATGCTTGAGCAAGAGTATCAAAAAGGGCGCGAGCGAACGGATATGAAAGGTGAGCATGAGCCGGGTAAAATAATTTCTGCATTTGTTTAATTTACAAAGTGTCGGATACCTGACATTGTTGTTGTGTCTACTTTTGCTAAAGTAAGTTTTATAGATAAAAATAAAGGCAAAACAATGAAAACACTTCAACAGCAACTTGGTAAATATGGTTTATATCATCGTTCTAAACGTAATGTACTAACGCATTTTTTTGGTATTCCGCTCATTGTATTTGCAGCCTTGTGTTTACTAGCGCGCATTCAAATACCCCTTGGTAGTGTAGTAATTGATGGCGCACAACTTTTTGTATTAGCGTCGGTTGTTTATTATTTTATGCTGAGCTTTTCGCTTGGCTTTATTATGGCTGTGATATTCACTTTACTCATTGTTGCTGCTCAGCCCATTGCGGCAATGGCGTTTTGGCCTTGGTTGAGTATTGGCGTAGGTGTGTTTGTATTTGGTTGGGTATTGCAGTTTATTGGGCACTATTACGAAGGTAAAAAACCGGCGTTTGTAGATGACCTAATTGGCTTAATTATTGGCCCTTTATACGTAACTGTTGAACTACTATTTTTAATGGGTTTTTACAAAACATTAGAAGATGAAGTAAACGCAATAGCTGGCCCTACAAAGGCGTAAAATACTTTACTAAGTACCTTTATAAAACCTAAGAAATAACAATAAAAGGGCAGATAACGCATGCAATATAATAATAAAACCGTGTGGATCACCGGCGCATCGTCAGGTATTGGTAAAGAGCTTGCTATACAATTTGCCGAGCTTGGAGCGCGCGTTATTTTATCGGCGCGCAATGTAAATAAACTCAACGATTTAAAAGCAACGCTTAAAGGCGAAGGGCACTTAGTTGTGCCACTTGATTTAGCCCAGCCAGAACACGTACTGAGCACAATAACAGCAAAAATGAACGAGCTTCCTACAATTGATATTTTAATTAATAACGGCGGCGTATCGCAACGCAGTTTATTTTTAGAAAACGACTTTAACGTGTATCGCCAATTAATGGAGGTTAATTACTTTGGCTTAATTGCACTGACTAAAGCTGTATTGCCTTCTATGGTCGCAAGGCGCAGTGGCTCAATTGTGTCTATTAGTAGTGTGGCGGGTAAAGTAGGTTCAAAATTTAGAACGGGTTATTCGGGTTCTAAATATGCAGTTGTTGGTTTTATGGATTGCCTACGTGCAGAAGTAGCACAACATAACATTCATTGCTTAACAATTTGCCCAGGCTCTATTAAAACAGCAATTGCGCATAACTCATTAAACGAGCAGGGAATAGCTCAAAATAAACCAGAAGAATCGATAGAAAATGGGATGGATGTAAGCGTAGCTGCTACAAAAATGATTCGTGCCATTAGTAATAAAAAAGACGAAGTGATTATTGGCAAAGGTTTAAGTGGTTGGGCGCCTACAATTAAGCGCTTTTTTCCTACTTTGTTTAATCGCATTACAGCAAAAACAAACTATAGGTAGCGTCGTTTATTTCAAAGGCGTAAAATGCCGTAAATTTGATCAATTTAGAAAAGGATTCTAAATGAAGTATTTATGGCTGAGCCTGTTTTTTATTGTATTAATTTGGTCTGGTATTAATCCAAAAGATCAATTTACATGGCTGCTTGAAGTTATCCCCGCAATTATTGGTTTAGTGCTGCTAGCAAGTACCTATAGCCACTTTAAACTTACCCCTATTTTATATACATTTATTTTAGCGCATTGCATAGTGCTGATGATTGGCGGGCATTACACCTACGCCGAAGTCCCTTTTTTCGATAACCTATTTGGTAGCGAGCGTAATAACTACGACAAAGTAGGGCACTTTTTTCAAGGGTTTGTACCTGCACTACTAGCGCGCGAAATTTTACTGCGCAAAAAAGTAGTAAATGGTCGAGGCTGGTTAATCACTTTTGTTATTTCGGTATGTTTAGCATTTAGCGCCTTTTACGAATTAATCGAGTGGTGGGTTGCAGTGTTAAGCGGCGAAAACGCAGAAGCATTTTTAGGCACGCAAGGTTACGTGTGGGATACCCAATCAGATATGGGACTGGCGTTATTTGGGGCTATTTGCTCGTTGTTAATGCTTTCAAAAGTACACGACAAACAGCTTAAAAACGTTAAAGATTATTTATAGGCTATAGGAACGTTGAAGACTATATAGAAACGCTTATAAAATATTAATAAAAGACTATTAACTTATGACTGCAAACACTAGTGATTACTCAATTAGCACAGACAAAAGCAAACTTAATTTTAACGTTATTTATAACTTTATTGCTAATAGCTATTGGGCCAAAGGCATACCTAAAAGCGTGATGCAATCGGCTATTGATAACTCAATGTGCTTTGGTGTTTACAGCGCTCATAACGAACAAGTTGGCTTTGCCCGAGTAGTGACCGATAAAGCAACCTTTGCCTATTTAGCCGATGTATTTATTGCCCCGCACTTGCAAGGTAATGGGCTGAGTAAGTTACTCATTAAAACAATAGTAGAGCACCCTGAGCTGCAAGGGCTCAGGCGCTTTTTGTTAGCGACTTCTGATGCGCATAGTCTGTACGCGCAATATGGGTTTAAGCCAATAGACAACCCCGCACTGCTAATGCAAATAAATCCTGCAAATGTGTATGGTGATAGTAAGTAGAGAGTACTTTCTAAAGTGGGGTTATTATTTTTATGATTCACTATATAGCTAATTAGTAAGCTGTTTTTTGATGTTATAAACTTTTTGGCGGTAGATATTAATACTCTTTTAAATACGATATTTTTTCTTCATTGATAGAGCATAAGAAAGTACAAATAGAGCCACCCACCAAGCAGCAAATACCCACAATCCAGGCTTAAGTTCACACCATTCTTTAATGTTAATAACACCATATATAAACAAACCTAGAGAGATGAGTGGTAAAATAAATAAGGAGTAAAAAAGATATTTAATAAAGTTTGATAGAAGTTTTTGATACAGTTTATGCTCATTATCAGAGCGAAACTCGATCATTAAAAAAATACATTGTGAAGATATAAGCAAAAGTATTACTTGTAATAAACACCAGCCTAAAGCCGCCAAAATTGCGATCCATTGCATTGTCATTTTCGTTTTCCTTACCTTTTTACTTTAACAGATTGCTATAAAGCTATTGGTATATTTTACCTTTGTGTTTTAACCAACCACCAACATGATATCCGTTAGGATCTTTATAAGTCCAGTGTACTACGGCCACTTTTTTATTCCACTCATACTCTCTATAAAATTGAACATTATCACTTTTCGAAATCAAATTAATTTTTGGGGCTAGGTCAATGTTATGTGCGATTAAAATAGTAATGCTGAACTTAATTTAAGAATAAACTTTTGATGACGCCAGCCTTTATTATCGACGTTTAATATAGGAATCTTTTCGTCAACGACTGAGCATTAACGGATGAATATCAAGCGTCTTAGCAACCTCCTTTATCAAGACATCGTCTCGTAAGCTTAGTTCGACTGCTTTGATTTTGAAATTAACTGGGTAAAACCGTGTCTTTCTAGCTTGAGTATATCTAGGCATTTTAGTCTCCTCAAAGTGATGAGGAGGTGTCCACTAAAACGGGTGAGAAGCAGTCCTTGTTGATTGCCTTGTATGGATAATAAACCCATAAATTAATTAATACTTTAACCAAGTTCGGGTAATGTGAGGCCCAAGCTTTGGCTGC
>NZ_JADYWO010000012.1:0-137914 GCF_015864775.1 Pseudoalteromonas sp. NSLLW218
AAGTGGTGTGAGCCATTAAGCTAACTTGTACTAATTACCCGTGAGGCTTAACCATACAACGCCAAACGCGTTTTATGTGATAGTGAAACAAGCGAAGAAGTTAATATAACTAAAGTAGATATTACTTAAGAAAGACTTAAAAAATATTATCAGATATTTTCCAAATTCAGTTAGTACGTAGAAATACGTATTAACGCCCAAATTTGCTTGGTGACAATAGCGTTTTGGACCCACCTGATTCCATGCCGAACTCAGTAGTGAAACGAAACAGCGCCGATGATAGTGTAGCATTTGCTATGTGAAAGTAGGACATTACCAGGCTTCAAATTAAAGAAACCCGTTACAGAAATGTGACGGGTTTTTTGCTGTCTGGGATTTAGTAAATAGCCAAGAGCCCATGCCGAACTCAGTAGTGAAACCAAAGCTTCTACCGATGATAGTGTAGCATTTCACTGTGGCTCTCCACCGCTGTGGGCACTACGACATTCTACTGCGTAGCGCACCGACTTCAAATTGTAGAAAGCCCGATTCGAAAGAGTCGGGCTTTTTTACGTCTGAAGAAAAGTAAAATACGCACAATTAATAGACACTGACATCAACACTCATCACGTGGGTCGGGCGAGCTTAGCGACTCCCGACGCGAAAATCACATCGAGAATATCTACAGTGTTCTTATTTCACGAGCTGGATTACCCGCTACTACGGTATTAGGCATTACGTTTTTAGTTACAACAGCACCCGCACCCACAATACTATTTTCACCAATACTCACACCCGCTAAAATAATTACACCTGCGCCAACCCATACGTTGTTGCCTATTGTAATAGGAGCAGCAAAGTTTTCTTTATTGAGTCGCTCTAAAGGGTTAACAGCATGGGATACAGTCAATAGCTGAACATTAGGGCCAATTAAGCAGTCATCACCAACTGTTATTGAAGCTTCACTAATTGGGGAATCTAAAATAGTACAGTTAATATTGATGAAGGTACGATCGCCAATAGTTATTTGATTTCCATAGTCGCAATGAAAACCCGACTCTATAATTACCTCTTCACCGCATTGTGCGAACAGCTCTTTTATGCGCTTTAAATTACCTTTGCTTGGGCTTTTATTGAATAATCGGCATATCTCGCCTGTTTGTTTTCTTTGCATTAAATAGGGCTTAGTCACGCTATTAAATAATTTCATTGAGTTTGTTATTCGTTTATGTGCATACATTATTAAGTATTATCTCATGCTTATATATTTTACTGAAAAGTTGTTATTACCTTTTTGTATGAGCTAAAAAAGTTTTAAACAAATTTAGACTTTTATTATATTCCTTTTTAAAAAAACTTTAATAATGTAAAATCTATGTTACAAGGAGTGAGTAATGAAATTAAATAAACTAACTAAACTAACTAAATTATTATGTTTAACAATCATTTTAGCCGGTTGTGGGGGAGGGGGTGATGAAGCCAGTCAATCAGTTAATAATGAATCTGGTTCTTTTGGAAAAACTGAATTTGTTAAGCCTGACTATCAAAATACGCCAACCTATGACGGTGAATTATCTTTATTCGAAATAACAGCAAGTAATGTAACTCAACTAACTACTCAGTACTCATATTTACTAGATAGTCTAAATTCCATAGTATTTGGTGAGGATTATCAAAATCTATTTCTCCACGACCCAGTGCTAAATAACCAATCTGATAATTTCGGTTGTGTTACAGGCTCTGCTGACATGAAAGAGGAAGAGGCTAATCAGCACTATATAATTACTTATAACAATTGCTCTGCTGCTGGGTGGGTTTTTAATGGGCAGTCTGATATTTATATCGAAAACTCTAACGCTGAATTTGTTTTTGAGTATGGGGTGGTACCTAGTTTAAAAATTAGTAACGAAGTGCTTGGGGTTACCTATTTTACAGAAGGTTTTGCTATTGCTAATAGTCAGGGAGTAAATAGTGATAGTAGCGCTACTGTGAATATTCAATTTAAAGGTGCTGATGAAAATTCGCTTGATATCCTATTCTCTAATGTAAGGCTTGATGCTGTTTTAGATGCAACTAATGTTGGGTATGGTATTGGTTTTAATGGGGAAATTTATTTTAGTGATTTAGGAAAACTAACAATAAAAACTGATGAGTTTTATCCAACCAATGATATATCTCTGCCCTCAATAATAGGAGCAAAGTACACCCTATTATCACAAAATACTGCTAGTGTAGATCTTAAAGCTAATGGTATTTCGACCATACATCTATCTAATGAATTTTTACCACTACAGTTTTATTTAACTGACTTAGATAAAGTTTATAACAATACTGCCAACTCTGCTCCTATAGCAAGTATTTCAGGCTCAAACAAAGCTCTACGACACTCTACCCTTACTCTTGATGCAACTCAGTCCAAGGACCCTGATTTTGAACCATTAGGTTACGAATGGAAATTAATAACTTTTCCGCAGAATGCTAATTGGCAACTTGGCACCGGTAGCAAAATTGACTTTATTGGAGACCTACCAGGCCTTTATCGCATTTCGTTAACAGTTGTAGACCCAAGTGGTGCAGAAAATACTGTGGAGCATGAGTTTAAATTAGAAAAACTGCCAGCAATTGTTTCTGATATTACTGCTTATGATGAAATAGAATTAGGTGAGCACTATACAGCCATTTTTAATTTATCTAATGATGAGTTCGATGGTCCTTTTGAGTACAAAATAGCATATGGGCCTAGTAATATCTCGATTTCAGAACAAGGAGAGATTAATTGGTTAAGCAACGCGCCTGACTTTGGTAGTAATTTAAACGTAAATTTTGCTGTTGATATCTCAAACTCTGACTCTCAAACAAGGATTAAGCATCAAATAAACCTTAAATCACTCGGTGGCGTTGGTAATCTCTCAGTTGGTCATGTGCACAACTCAACATCGGGTGTAGCTTCAATTAAGCTTTCGAACAATAAAAGGGGTGTGTTACGCGGTAATGATGATTATATCTTAAGTCTCAGTGAGACAGGGTTGCTAGAATACAATAACTGGATACCTCCCTTACCTTTAAATGTTGAGCATGTAGGTGCATTACTTAATCAGTCAGAGACGCAACTAAGTTGGCTCAGTATTACTTACAACCAAGAGGCAGCTAAACATCAAATATTTTTAAGTAATGAGGGCTCAAGTAGTTTGCTGATAGATGATGTTTCGGCTGAGAATTATAACTCTATGGTATTTGATTACAACGGCGATGGTATTGAAGATATTCTCCTTTCGGCGGGTCATTCGTATGATAGTTATCTTATTAATGGAAATGATCTTTCTATCACTAAGCTTATTGTTGCGCCGGATCTTTCACTTAATCATTCAAATAGCTTGATTCAAGTTTGTGATTTGAATAATGACGGCTTTAAAGAGTTAATTGATAGGGGAAGTATATTTGATGTCAAACAGAACAAATACCTGATAGAGCCCTACTCTGAATATAAATTTAAGGCATTTACCAGTGGTGATAATTGTCGTGTAACTAGGTATAAAGCCTCCGATCACTATAGTGAACTAATATGGTGGGAAGATGGTGAACTGCAGGTTAGTAGTGAAAAGTTTGAGACTAATTTCCATGATGGAATTTCGATTGGCCTTGATGTAGATAGTCCTTATAGTCATGTTTACTTTTCTAATTCAAAAGAGCTTCATTACTTTGATCAGCAGTGGCAATTGTTCTCTGTATCTATTGCTGAAAACCCCTTTGGGAGAGTAATAGGAGCTGTTGATTTTGATAATGATGGAATACAGTCATTATTAGTAAGCAAAACAGATAGTTTAGAAGGAAGTTATTTATACGAAGAATATACGATGCAAAGCTTTAGCTATGAGAATGGGCGATGGCAGCTTGAGTATTCATCAGTGCCTCAAGGCCAACTTCCTAATCTTCATATTGTTGGTGCTGTAGATGATACGGTTAGCATTTCAGATTTTGGCCGTTCGGCTAAGGTAACGCACAATAATGCACCTGTTACTTTCACTGGAGAGATGCTGTTAACGCAAGATAATGAAAATCAAATTGAGTATTCATTAACTCAAATTAACAACGAGACATTTATTGTTAAACGCAATATAGGTTCAACCAGTGTAATTTGGCAAACTAGCGTTTCAGAAGTGACTTTTTCTAATTCGTATGATTTTGCTTTTACAGAGTCCGAAACACGCTTGAGCTTTAAAAGTGGTACTAGATATTACACAATTGCTAAACAAACAGGTGAAGTCGTATCAAGAGCCTACTTTCCTTACTTGCCGTCTGAAGAGTTATCGAAAATAATAATAGGTTATTACGATTTAGGTATAGCTTTTTACGAAAATCCAAGCTTATCGCCCATTTCAATTGACAGTAACAATTGGCCTGTACCTTTAGATTTTTTGCAAGAAACAACAAGCCATGTAGCGCATGTACACGCTATTCAGCTAGATTCAGATCCTCAGCTAGAGCTAATAATTGATTATCGTACTTTTGGTAGTTTCGACGAAGAAGGTGGTTTAATAGTATTAGATACGAAAACGAAAGCATTAGAAATTTTGGACGAACAACTAACTAAGGGCTTTACTATTTACCACAAAGAGAAAATCCTCGATGAAACTATAGGTGGCGTTTATGGCCGAAACTATCTGGCGCATTACTCTATAGAAAAAACAATTAGCCTAGTGGATAAGTTATCAAATCAAGTTATTTGGGAGAGTCCACAAATCTTGAATAATTACCACGATGTATTAATTCAAAAAGATGAGCGTGATTCTTGGAGTTTATATATTTTAGGTAGTGAGTTTTTAACATATCCTTATTTGAACTAAAAAATAATAGCGTGCTCAGTAATCTAGTTTTAGCTCACTGAGCACGCTAGAATGTTTCACCACATCAACATGGTGTTAAATTAAAAAGCGCACATTGCGCTTTTTTTACTCATTCACTTGCCATTTAGGTTGTTTCGTTTAAAATCGCATAACTTTCGAAACGAAACTTAATTCACGAGCTTTATGACTAAACGAAACACACAACAGCGTCGTCACAATATACTGGTTCAGGTTAATGAACTAGGTGAAGTAGTTGTTGAAAAGCTAGCTGAGCAGTTTCAAACATCAGAAGTAACCATTCGAAAAGATTTAACCTCGCTTGAAAAAAGTGGCTTATTACTTCGCCGCTACGGTGGTGCTATTGCACTACCTAAAGAAATTGTTAGCGATGAAGTAGATTCAAAGCGCAAAGTAGCAATAGCAAAAGCGGCAGCCTCACTTATAAACGATCATAATCGCATTATTATTGATAGCGGACGCACTACAGCAGCGATGATCCCTGAACTTGCCAATAAACGTGGGCTCGTTGTTATGACCAATGCGATTAAAGTCGCTAGTCGTTTATTAGCACTCGAGAACGAGCCAACACTTTTGATGACCGGTGGAACCTGGGATCCGCATTCTGAGTCGTTTCAGGGGCAAGTTGCCGAAAATGTATTATGCTCTTACGACTTCGATCAGCTCTTTATTGGTGCTGATGGTATAGATGTAAAACGTGGCACAACAACCTTTAATGAGTTAGTTGGTTTGAGCCAAGTAATGGCAGAAGCGGCTCGTGAAGTAATTGTAATGGTTGAATCAGATAAGATTGGCCGAAAAATACCAAATTTAGAATTACCGTGGAAAATAGTAACCACATTAATAACCGACAATGGCTTAGCAGACGATAAACGCAAAGCAATTGAGGCGTGTGGTGTAAAACTAATTTGCGCAGAGATTATACAGTAGCTACTGAGTAGCAAGTATTTAAAAAATTAATGGAGACACTATGTGTGGAATAGTTGGGGCAGTTGCAGAACGTCCAGTAAACAAAATTTTAGTTGAAGGCCTTAAGCGTCTTGAATACCGTGGTTACGACTCAGCAGGCGTAGCATTGCTTGATGGCAACACACTTAATACTGTTAAAGCAGTAGGTAAAGTGGTTAACGTAGAAGCTGCGCTAGAAAAAGCCGGCGTTAGTGGTCATACAGGCATTGCACACACACGCTGGGCAACACACGGTAGCGTTACAGAAGCAAATGCTCACCCACATGTATCAAACAACCAGTTAGCACTTGTGCACAACGGTATTATTGAAAACCACGCAAGCTTACGCGCATCGCTTAAAGAAGAGGGCTACGAGTTCCTATCTGAAACGGATACCGAAGTAATGGTGCACTTAATTCATAAGCTTCGTAAGCAACACGCAACGTTACTTGCAGCAGTACAAGCAGCTGTTAAGCAGTTTGAAGGTGCGTTTGGTACTGTTGTATTTGATAAAGACAACGACAACGAAATCATTGTAGCGCGCTCAGGTAGCCCTCTTGTTATTGGTTTAGGCCTTGGCGAAAACTTTATTGCGTCTGATCAGTTAGCACTACTACCTGTTACTCGTAGCTTCATCTTTTTAGAAGAAGGCGACGTAGCGCGTATTACACGTGACACAGTAGAAATTTTTGATGCAGACGGCAACGCAGTTGAGCGTGAAGTGATTGAATCAAACATTACGCAAGATGCATCAGGTAAAGGCGATTACCGTCACTACATGCTAAAAGAAATTTACGAGCAACCACTTGCAGTACGTAATACGCTTGAAGGGCGTTTAAACGACGACCGCGTAGCAATTGATGCCTTTGGCGACAGCGCTCAGCAAATATTTAAAGATGTAAAACACGTGCAAATTATTGCCTGTGGTACGTCTTACCATTCAGGTATGGTTGCACGTTACTGGCTTGAGCAATTTGCGGGTGTTAGCTGTAATGTAGAAATAGCTTCTGAATTTAGATACCGTCAGTCGTTTGTACATGAAAATAGCCTACTTGTTACTATTTCTCAATCGGGTGAAACTGCCGATACGCTAGCTGCGTTACGCCTAGCTAAAGAGCAAGGTTACATGGCTTCAATGACTATTTGTAACGTACCTGGTTCATCGCTTGTACGCGAATCAGACCTTGCCTTTATGACTAAAGCGGGCGCTGAAATTGGCGTAGCATCTACTAAAGCATTTACTACGCAGCTAGTTGGTTTGTTAATGCTTACTGCATCTATCGCACAAGAAAAAGGCCTTGATCAAAGTGCCATTGTAAATGCAATTAAAGTACTTCCAGCTAAGTTAGAAGAAACATTGCTACTAGCTGATGGTATTGCAGATCTTGCAGAAGAGTTTGCCGACAAGCATCACTCACTGTTTTTAGGTCGTGGTTCGCAATACCCAATTGCAATGGAAGGTGCGCTTAAACTTAAAGAGATTTCGTACATCCACGCAGAGGCTTACGCAGCGGGCGAGCTTAAGCATGGCCCACTAGCGCTTATTGATGCTGACATGCCAATTATTGTTGTCGCACCTAATAACGAATTGCTAGAAAAGCTTAAATCAAACGTAGAAGAAGTACGCGCACGTGGCGGCATTATTTACGTATTCGCAGATAAAGATTCACACTTTGAGTCAGACGACACAATGCGTGTTATTAACGTAAACCACACTGACGACATTATTGCGCCAATTGTTTACACACTGCCATTGCAGCTACTGTCATACTACGTAGCGGTAATTAAAGGCACTGACGTTGACCAACCACGTAACCTAGCTAAATCGGTTACTGTTGAGTAACAAAGAGTTAGTGCTATAAAGTACTCTGGAAGCCGGCATTATTGTCGGCTTCTGGGTTTACAGTATGCCTTGCGATAACAGAAAGAGCGGTTAATATTATTTGAGCTAAAAATTTATTGATATATGGAGTAAATATGACCAAGGAAGTTATCAATGTTGATGGAGTTGAGCGTGAGCTCAGTGATAAGGAGAAAGGACTTCTAAAAATTAAAGGGATAAATAAGGCTGATGTTTTCTTTTATAAAAATACTCTGGGATCAGTCGAAATCACAGCCACTATTGATGAACTTGTAATATGTGAAAGTGAAATTGATGGTGTAGGAATAGAGGGTGCAGATATTAAGTGCCTTCGTATTGAACAAAATTCGAAGATTAAGAGGTTGATTCTGAATAAATCGAGAATAGAAAACCTTGAGATCGCGGACTCTTCAATCGAGTTAATTGAAATTCACAATAATGATTTTTGCCCAATAAAGCTCCTTAAAATCACTAACAGTAACTGTGGAAACTTCAAATCTATATGTACATCAATAAATAGTCACTTTTCAAAGTTTTGGCATAAAAGTGGAGCCATAAGCTGCGACTTGGAAATAGAGCAGGGCCTAATTGTTGATTCAGGTTTTAAATTTGAGAGTCGCAATAGTAAAAATATCTCATTAAAAGATAGTATTGATGGTCGGCTCGATATTAGCTTTGACTCTGCGAACAACTTAGAGTTAAGCAGCCTTTTCTTAACCAATGAAATATCACTAACGGCAAGGCAAGGTTTAAAGCAATTGTCTGTCAGTAGCTTCAGCTGTGGTAGTGGTAAACTTTCTTTTCATGGTTTCAGCGCCTTAGGTGGCAGTCAAACATCTGTGCTTTTCCAATCTATTTCTTTTGGGAATTCCGACTTCAAAGATTGCGACTTTCGTTCATTTAGATGTTTTGAAATCGATAAAGTACAATTTCAAAATACTAGCTCGATAGGTACCAAGTGGCCTTTGAATCCAGTTTATAAATCAGGCAATAGTCTATTAGAAAGCTATTATTACAAAGTTTACAAAATGTTGGTCGATGATGGTGATTTAGAGCATGGACTGCAGTTTAGAAGAAGATATCTTAACACTAAGGTATCTTTGCTTGAGAGCGAAGAGAATGAATCTAAATTAGTTGCTTGGGCTGATCGAAAATCGTTGCAACTAGGTGAGTTTACATCGGAGCATGGTACAAATTGGCTAAGAGCCTTGGTCATTTTGTTATGCTTAAATCTTATACTAACACCTATATTTATAAATTTCTTCAACATGTTTGAGATCTCACTTTTTAACTGTTCATTCACTAATGGGTTTGATTGTTCTTTTTCTACTGAAAGGTTTTCTTGGTTCGGACTCGAAATAATAGAGAATAATCGAATGGTATTTTCCCTACGCGATGCACTTCTATCTATGAATCCTGCTCACAGGCTTAGCTCACTTAGCTTTGATGGAAACACTTGGTTTGTGCTCTATAATTCAATAAACCGAGTAATAAATGGGTACTTGTATTTTCAGATTTTAAAGTCATTTAGAAAGTACATAACATGATCTTGTCGTGAATAAATACTGAAGCATCTTTCAATAAGCCTCTATAATTCTTCACTTTGTTATTCAATACTATTATTTCGTTGATGAAAAAGTACCTTCTATGTTGCGCCGTACTATGTCAGTTAAACGAAACCCAAATTCAAATCTTAAAGATGATGATACGTTGGTTCGCCATATTTATGATGATCATTGTATTAGTGTTGGGCATAAGATTTATATGGACGTATTATGGGCAATGTTTGATTCTATTTTGGAAGAAGATAGGCTCCGATTTGGCAATCAACATCAAGAATTTGTTGACGACGCTCGAAATGAGTCAAAGTTGGGATTAATTGAGCTAGAAAGTAATGAGAGGTTTCGTGAGCGTTTTAACGCCTTTGTTACACCACTGGTATACAGCTAAAACCCCCATGACTTTGATACTTGTAGTGCCTCATTTAAAGTGATTTCAGAGCTATTTATTAGATAGTTTATGCTTTCATTATTTAAGTACTTTAAATAAATGGGTTATTCTAAACACGGCAATAAAAACGCGGGATAAACCCGCGCCTACAGATAACACAAACTCGCTCGTAACTTGTAGCTTGTGTTACCTAAACTACATTTAAATCACTAATCTCTACTTAATAAGCGCTAAATACGCTAAAATTACAGGCTACTTTTTTAGCAATGAGCCCACAATTTTTATGACCTCAGCAACAAGCCCTAGCACGTTTACCGAACTTGGCCTTATTCCAGAGCTATTAGCTCGTTTAACCGATTTGGAATATACCCAGCCTACGCCAATTCAAGCTAAGGCTATACCTTGTGTGCTTGCGGGCAGTGATTTAATTGCGGGGGCAAATACTGGCTCAGGTAAAACAGCTACATTTGCTTTGCCTATGCTACAAAAGCTATTTTTAGAGCTGGGCTCTAAAAAAACAGCGAGCAAAGGTAACTTTGTAACGGGGCTTATTTTGGTACCTACCCGTGAGCTTGCTACGCAAGTGGCCGATAGTGTTAAATCGTACTCTGCAAACTTTAATGGCGCGATTAAAACAGTAGCTGTGTTTGGTGGTGTATCGGTTAATACACAAATGCAGGCTCTTCGTGGCGGTGCTGATATTATAGTGGCAACGCCTGGACGTTTACTTGATTTAATCTCAAGCAATGCTATTAAGCTCGATAAACTAAATACACTTGTGCTTGATGAAGCCGACCGCATGCTAAGCCTTGGTTTTACTGAAGAGCTTGCTGAGCTTTTAGCGTTAATGCCTGCTAAAAAACAAACCATGTTGTTTTCAGCAACTTTCCCTGAGCAAGTTAAGCTATTAACGCAAGAGCTTTTAAACGACCCAGTTGAAATACAAGTACAAAACAAAGATGAAAGCACCTTAGTACAGCGTGTTTTTACCGTAAACAAAGGTGAAAAAACCACAGTTTTAGCACATTTAATTAAAACGCATAAATGGCGCCAAGCGCTGATTTTTGTGAACGCGAAAAAAGACTGTGAGCATTTAGCTAGTAAACTTGAAAAGCGCGGCGTTAATGCACAAGTTTTCCATGGCGATAAAGGCCAAAGTGAGCGTACTCGCGTAATAGAAAAATTTAAAGCGGGCGAAATCGAAGTACTTATCGCAACCGATATTGCTGCACGTGGTTTAGATATTGAGAAGCTGCCAGTGGTAATAAACTTTAACCTACCACGCAGCCCTTCTGATTATATGCACCGTATTGGCCGAAGCGGCCGTGCTGGTGAAGTTGGTTTAGCGTTATCGTTAATTGATTATGAAGATTTACATCACTTTAAAATTATCGAGAAGAAAAACAAACTACGCTTAGAGCGTGAAGAGGTTACAGGCTTTGCTGTAAACCAAGCTAACCTTGATGCTGCACAGGCCCTTAAAAATGAAAAGCCAATGGCAAAACCAGAAGGTACAGGCAAGAAAAAGAAAAAAAATAAAGCCGATGATATAGATGATGTATGGAGTGGCTGGCGCCGTAAGTAACAATAGAGCTAAATAAATAACTGTAAAAAAACCCGTAATTAGTAAACCTAATTACGGGTTTTTTGCTTTGTGGGTTTAACTTAAAGTGCTAGTTTTAAATTAATGGTCGTGATCGTCTTCCTCTTGCGCAATACCAAGCCAAGTAATTGCACTAGGAGCAAAAGTAAGCTCAACCTCACTTTCAATTTCTAAGTCTTCAAGGTGTACTTGCACAACGTGCTGAGCAATAGGGTCGGCTACATAAGCAAACTGACCATTTTGCGCCACTGTCATGCTAAAGCTCATGCCCTCTGGCATAGTTGATACATCTTGCTCGGTAATATCAACTTGGCCTTCAAGCTCCCAGTGCATTTCGTCATCATGGTCGTGTGCGCTAAATACATTTAAAAAGCCTAAGCTGTCTAATATTAAAAAGTGCTCGCCATGGGCAGAAAAAGAGTACGACACAGCACTTGCGCCATCGGCTAGTTGCCATTCTAGTTCTTCCATTTGCGCTGTTGCCGGGTTAATAGTTACAATTACGGCTTCGCCGCCACCATGGCCAGACGCTACGCCAATAAAGGTCTCGCTATCTTCGTGGCCATAAATACTACCAATACGTAAATCGCCAACAGCTGCAATATTCGCTATTTTTTCAGCTTCATATTCATCATCTTGCTGGTGGGCTAATAACACACCATCGCTACAGCCAAATACTACATAATCGTGGTTTTGTGCTGCACCGTGTAAATCAGGGCACGTAACTTCTAAGGTTTGTTCAAGCTCGTATTCACCATCATGAAAATGATAAACACCTACTTGGTCTGGCAGTACTTTAGCAACCGATGTGCTTTCGCTGTCATCACGGCGAAGTGTTGATAATAAATGCTCTCCTCGTGGCTCTGCTACACCGTGCATATTAATATCGTAGCTAATACTCGGTAGCGTTGCTGTTGCGCTTGTTATGTCGTTATCTGTTAATACTTCAACAGAGGCAACCGTGCCTGAGTCTGCATCACCATCATAAAAAACAGCTAATTGGCCGTCATGTTTTACAAGGTGAGTAGGGCGGCTGCCACTTGTTAGCTCATAACTGCTAGCTGCTGGGCTTTGCCCATAGTCGTGTAAATGCTCGCCATGGTCTTCACGCCATAAACCACCATCAATAAAGCCTAGGTAATCTTGTGCGCGGCTTGCAATAACGGCATAACGAAAATCAGGTGATGACGACAGCGTGTTTGAATCATTCGTCAGGGTAAATGTTTCAAGTAAAGCGTTGTCATCTAGGTCATAAAAGCTGGCTTCGTTGCTATCGCCTGCAAGCACAGCTAATCTGCCTAATGAATCAATTGTGTAGCCATCATCATGGTCGTGATCATCATCGTCATGATCGTGCTCGTCTTCTACAACAATAGGATCTTTTTCTACAATATTGGTCTCTGCATCGCCACAGGCTGTAATAAATGTAGTGCTAATAGCCAGTGCAATAAGCTTTAATTTGTATAGTTTTTTCATGTTTATTTCCTTTAATTATAATTTTTTAATGCTTAAAAATAACCGCGAATGCCTAGCGCAAAGCTACGCCCTGGACGTGGTGCTATATCTTTTACAAATGAGCTGTGCACGCGTGCTTCTGTATCTGTTAAGTTGGTTCCTCGTAGGTACACAGACATATCTTGGTTTAATACTGAAAGGTCGTAAGAGATGCTTGCATCAACCAATGTGTAACCGTCTGTTGCTGTTTCTTGTGGGGCTGTGCGGTCTTGCTTTTGATAGCGAGTAACGTGAATATGCGCACTTAGTTTATCTGTTTGGTAGCTTAGTTCGCTGCCAAAACGAAGCGGTGGAGTACGGGGTAAATCGCCGCCGTCTTTTAGGCGTGTACGAACGTAATCTGAGAATAAATCTACTTTAAATTCATCTGTTAACTGCCACGCAATTTGCGCTTCAAAACCATGTAAAATTACATCGTCTGTTTTAAATAAATAAACAGGTAGCTCTGATGAATGATCGTGTTCGTCAGCGCCTTCTTCTTCATCGCCATGGTTGTGGCCACTTTCTGCGTATAAACCGGTATCTATTTGGTAATAATAATTATCTACTTGGTTGTAAAAGGCATTTAAAATAAAGCCAACATCGCCTTGAGTTTTACGCAGGGTTAAATCGATATTATTGGCTGTTTCTAGGTCTATTGCTTGATCAGATAAACCTAAATGGCCGTCTTCATCTAAATCAAATAGTGCGCCTACTTCGTAAGTGCCGGTACCAATGTGCGGCCCAAACGATAACAACTCAGAAGCAGAAGGCGCGCGTTCAGAGCGCGATACCGACAGCCCTAAATTATAGTTAGGTGTAAAATCCCACACTACGCCTGCAGATAAACTGATTGGTGTAAATTCATGCTCTACGTCAAATACACGAGTGGTTTCTGCGCTTTCTTCGTGGTCGTGATCATGCTCGTCGGCTTCTTCTGTTTCATCGTGTGCGTGAGCGTCAATATTTGGCAGTAATACGTCACCTGCTTCAATTGTTACACGCTCTATACGCCCACCTAACTGCACTAAAAAATCACCAAAGTGCCTTTCTTCCATTAGCGCTACAGCAAAGCTTTCGGTTTCTGATGGAGGAGTAAAGGCCTCTTCACCTTGTGCTTCAACATTGCTTTGTTTGTAATGAAAGCTAATGCCGCCATTCCACTCGCTAAATTGGTTATGTAGTAGGTCTACGCGTAATTCGTTTGTTTCGTTTTTAAATGTGGTGCCTACAGCGCCACCTTCAATTTCAGCGTGTTCGTAGTCAGTATGGCCAACGCGTAGGTTTACTTTGTTTAGCCATTTATTATCTAGGTTGTACTCACCTAATAATTGCACTTTTGTTTGCTCTAAATCAGCAAATACGCTTTCTTCTTCGTCGCTATGTTCTTCCTCTTCTTCATCGCTGTGCGTATGCCCCGGAATACCGTATTGACGATTAAATTGCTCTACTGCTAAGCCAATAAAGCCGTTATCCATTAAATAGCTAGCGCCAACAGTAAAACCGTCAGACTCTTCATTACTGTTTTCAACTTTGTAATCGCCACGATGCTCTTCGCCGTCGCTATCTATATCAGCAGCTACAGGTACCTCGTAGTCGTCGGCTTCACGCCAAAACGCATCGGCATAAAAAGCCACCGAGTCTGTACCTGTGGTGGCATTAAAAGAGGCCACTTTTTGGTTATCAACCGAGTTATGTTCTACGTTCCACTCGCCGCGTGTTGTGCTGTCGGTTGGTACGCGGTTATCTACTACATTTACTACGCCACCAATGGCGCCACTGCCATAAAACAGTGTTGCAGGGCCGCGTAATACTTCAATTTGTTGTGCGGTAGACGCCTCTGATGCAACAGAGTGATCGGGGCCAACGCGAGACACATCACTTACATCAAGGCCATTTTGAGTAATAAGTACACGAGGGCCGCTTAAACCACGAATAATAGGTGTGCTGGCTACCTTCCCGTGAAAGTTAGTATTAACGCCTGGGAGTTTTTCAAGGCTGTCGCCAAGGGTTGCAGCTTGTTGTCGTCTTAGTTGTTCGCCAGATAAAACACTAACAGGCGACGCAGATTCCATTGCCGACATATGAATAGGGGTTGCTTCAATATCAATAACTTCAATAGGCGAGCGCTTTAAATTAAAAGTAACCGATTGGTTATCATCATTCGTTATTGTTATATCGCGATGAAGGTGAGCATAACCAGGGGCTACAACATGTAGCTCTTTTAAGCCATTGTTTAGCTCTGCTATTACAAATTTACCGTTTTCATCGGTGGTTACTTTAAGGTCTGAGCCTTCAACTTCTACTGTTGCATTGGTAACTACTTTACCTTTGTTGTTTAAAACAACGCCCTCTATTGTGGATGCAAGCACACTTGCAGGTAATAAAGCTGCTATGAGAACAGCTAATTGTGATCTACGTTTCATTTGACTACCTTGGTGGATGTTATATTATATCAATTATGCGAGAAATGTTATAATGTATCAACAGTAATTAACTATTGTTACTTAAATGCCTTTTAAAACGTAAAGCCGTTGTTTAAAAAATTGATGAGTAGAGGAAGTAATGAAGTCGAGTCAAAGTGTTATGGATCGTATGGCGATTGGGTTATCGTTAATGTGTACAGTACATTGTTTTGCAACCCCGGTTATTTTAGCGCTATTGCCAAGCTTTGCTGTACTGCAAATAGATAGTGAGCAATTTCATTTATGGATTCTTGCGGCGGTACTGCCAACAAGTTTATTGGCATTAAGCTTAGGCTGTAAAAAGCATAAGCGTTTACGTTATATGGCCTGCGGCGTTATTGGGTTAGCCTTTATGATATGTGCGGTATTGCTAGGACATGAGGTCGCCGAAAAAGCGTTTACTTTAATTGGGTCGGCCTTTATTGCTGTAGCTCATTGGTTTAATTACCAACAATGCCTTAAACAAAATGACGATAACTGCCCGTGTTCAAGCGCTGAAACTGATCAGGCAGCTTAGCGTTATCAGTGCTACAAACAGCTAACATGTAGCACTGCCTTTCAATATTTAACTTTTTTTTTAATAGCCTAAAGCTAAAAGTGAGTTAAAGTAGTCATTCAATATCGATTATTACGCTTGGCTTAGGTTAATTAATATAAATGAATACTGCTTTAAAATACTTGCTGTTACTCTGCGCTTTAATGTGTTTTAAATTAAGCGCAAATACCCCGTACCAAATCCCTAGAAGTAGTGTTATTGAGTTAACTGAGCCTGCTACTAAACGGGTATATCCTGTTTTTATTCAGCTCCCTAAGTCATATAAAAAGCATCCTGAAAAAATATATCCGGTTATTTATTTAACCGATGCACCGTATACGTTTCCTATTGTGGCGGGTGCTACACGGTTTCCTATGAATAGCGGCAATATGCAGGAGGCTATTATTGTGGCCATTAGCTACGAAAAAGGATCTAGAGGGTCTAATAGTCGAATTAGAGACTACACCCCAAATAAGGCTCAAAGCTGGAAAAAGCAAACCGGTAACGCTCAAAATCATGCGCTGTTTTTAAAAAATACTGTGCTGCCATTTATACAAAGTAACTACCGAGCAAGTAGCACACAAAAAACCTATATAGGTAATTCTTTAGGCGGGTTATTTGGTGCCACTATTTTATTTACGATGCCCGATTTATTTAACAATTATATTATTGGCAGCCCATCGGTTTGGTTTAACAGCAATGCAGTATTAGCGCTACAAGCACATAAGCCTAAAGTGCCTACAAAGGTTTATATATCGGTAGGGGCAAAGGAAACGCCAAGCTTTGGTGAAGGGCAAAATATGGTGGAAGGGGCAAAGCAATTAACGCAAAAAATTAATGCACTTAGCAGTGACAATATTGAACTAAAAAGCGTTGTTATTGAAGGGGCGAGCCATGCAACCGCTTTTCCTACTACAGCTATACAAGGGCTTGATTGGGTGTTGGGAATGACACCAATCGACTTAAATATTTAATCATTCTAGCGTGCTAAATAGAGCGCTAACAGCGTTATAAATTTCTCATGTAGAACAGCTACATGTCGATATTTATGCCTTGTTATCACGCTATTTATCTGTCCTATAAATGCCTAATAACTTAACACGATTGGTGTAGCCAATAAGCCCTAAAAGGCATTAAAAGCTTAGGCGCTTTCAAGTTCCTTTTTCCAGTTTACCAGCACTTCAATAAACTCAGGGCCTATACCACAGCAGCCACCAATAATGCTTGCGCCCTGGCTGTGCCATTTTTTAGCAAAGTCTAGATATTCTGAAGGTGAAATATCGCGATACGCTTGTGAGCCTTCGTTGGCTTTGTAATCGCGTGCTATAGGTGTAAAGCCATTAGCAAACGCCCCTAAAACAACACTTTTATTTTGCTTGGCTAATACTGCGTTGGTATCGCTAAAGGCTTGCTCTATAGCTTCAGGTATTGAACAGTTAAAGAAAATACCAGCAACATTTTGTTGAAGCAAAGCCGTTACTGCGTCACTTACCAGCTCACCAGAGCGAAGTGTCGCTTGCTCGCTTATCGCATCAGTTAAAGTAAATGCGTAATAACATGGCTTGTTTGAGCCTTTAAGGACGCTTGCCATAACGTGCGCTTCTTCAATACTCGATATAGTTTCGCCAATCCATAAATCTACGTGTTCGTCTTGCGCCTTGTATAGCGTATCTAAAATAGTAAATGCGCGTTCGCTTTCAAATAGTTCAGGGCGGTAAGAGCCAAATGCTGGTGGTAATGAACCTGCTACTAATACATTTTGTTTAGCATTTTGAGCTACTTCTTTTGCAATAACGGCAGCTTGCTGTGCAAGGGCTGCGCCTTGAGCTTGATATAGCTCTTCACCTAAATGAAAGGGCACACAGGCGTAGCTGTTAGCTGTAATTATTTCAGCACCGGCATCTATAAAACCTTGGTGTGCTTGGGTTACAAAATGCGGGGCTTCTATTAGTGCTTGTGCGCTCCAAAGTGGCTGTGAGAACGGTGCGCCAATGCGCTTAAGTTCACGTCCCATGCCGCCATCTAAAATAGTTACTTTATTCATTGTGGGTTTCTGTATATCTAAACTATATGGCGCTATTCAAACATACTTTTTAAATAATTATAATGAAACTTCATCAGGTTGAGCATGAATAAAGCTAAACCTATTAAATGAGTTATAAAAATGCACAAAAAAAGCGACTACCTAATAAGGTGTCGCTTTTTAGTAAGTATGATTAGCTTACTTATAAAAGGCTTCAACAGTGCCTTTTCTTGTAAGTAAAAGAGGTTGTCCGCGACGATCAAGCCCTTTTGGAGATGCAAACTTTATCCAACCTTCACTGATGCAGTATTCTTCAACATCAAAACGCTCTTTGCCGTTGAACGTGATACCAATATCGTGTTCAAAAACTTCTTCCACATGATGTGGGCTACGTGGGTTGATAGAAAGGCGATCTGGTAAAGCAGGTTTTGCGGTAGTGTCGTTCATGGTCATATTCTATATTGAATGAAGTATGCGCTATTGTAGGCAATACAACGCTTTCGCTCAAGAGAGATAGTAGTAAATGTGTTTAAAAATGTACTAATTAATGAGTTGTGTATACAAATGAGATTGCGCTTGGAAAATACTTACAGAGGAGGTTTTGAAGATATTCGACTAAATAATTATGAAGGTAAATATATTAATGGGTTATCTCTAACCCATTCAATTGTTTAGCAATTAGATGCTAACAATGTTCTCGGCTTGTGGGCCTTTTTGACCTTGAGTAACAGTAAACTGTACACGTTGGCCTTCAGCTAAAGTTTTGAAACCGTCGCCAGAGATTGCGCTGAAATGTGCAAAAACATCTGCGCCAGATTCTTGCTCGATAAAACCAAAACCTTTTGCTTCGTTAAACCATTTTACTGAACCAGTAGTTGTATTAGACATAATATGTATCCTAAAAAATTAATATAAGTGTGCCTGAAAAGAGGCGATTGAGCCGGAAAAAATAGTTAACTTGAGGATATCGCGTGGGATTATTACTAAAACAACTCGGTACTAACAAATAAAACAAAACTTCTTTCAAACTAGTATTCAAAATGGGTTATTGCTAACCCATTTTAACGAAAGCAATTAGATGCTAACGATGTTTTCAGCTTGTGGACCTTTTTGACCTTGTGTAACAGTAAACTGTACACGTTGGCCTTCAGCTAGAGTTTTAAAACCGTCGCCAGAGATTGCGCTGAAATGTGCAAAAACATCTGCGCCAGATTCTTGCTCGATAAAACCAAAACCTTTTGCTTCGTTAAACCATTTTACTGAACCAGTAGTTGTATTAGACATAATATGTATCCTAAAAAATTAATATAAGTGTGCCTGAAAAGAGGCGATTGAGCCGGAAAAAATAGTTAACTTGAGGATATCGCGTGGGATTATTACTAAAACAACGGGGTACTAACAAATAAAACAAAACTTCTTTCAAACTAGTATTCAAAATGGGTTATTGCTAACCCATTTTAACGAAAGCAATTAGATGCTAACGATGTTTTCAGCTTGTGGACCTTTTTGACCTTGTGTAACAGTAAACTGTACACGTTGGCCTTCAGCTAGAGTTTTGAAACCGTCGCCAGAGATTGCGCTGAAATGTGCGAAAACATCAGGACCAGATTCTTGCTCGATGAAACCAAAACCTTTTGCTTCGTTGAAAAATTTAACTGTACCAGTTGTAGTTGTAGACATAATAGTATCCTAAGGATTAATAAAAGTGCGCCTTAAATTAGGCAATTTAACAGGAAGAAAACATACATTTAACTGAGGATAACGCGAAGGATTATTACTAAAACAACGTGGTACTTACAAATAAATAGGGTTTTCTGTCAACCCGATGGCAAGCAGGATAACAGTAAATTAAGTTATATACCAAGCCCTATTGTAAATTTATTTTAGAGTAAGTGCTTTATTTGTTTGTTTGTTTTTTAACTAATTAGTTATGATTGAGATGATCTTTTTTACTTCTTAATTAAAGGTAAATCTATTTTAATCAACGCTTTATGCTTGTTTTTGTACGCGGTTTTAGAGTAAGTAAAATACAGGTTTTAATTGCTTAAAACATGACCTAATTACCTACTAAATATTTTAATATATATCTGAAATAATCTGATTCATTAGCTCCAAATTACAAATCCAAGTATTAATAATGCAATCCAAAGTGTTTCAGCAACAATTAAAACAATAGGTTTCATGCCTACTTCGGTAAGTTTTCCTAAATTAGTTTTCATACCTATGGCTGAAATAGCCGAAATTAAAAAGAACTGTGAAAGTTCGTTAGCGGTTTCAAGCACTATTGTAGGAAGAGAAAAGCAGCTATTTATTATCATGAGTATGACAAAGCCAATTAAAAAACCAGGTACTTTAGGTAACTCTCCGTGTTTTTCTTTATTTGAGCGGTTAATAACAACCATCATAATAAGCACAACGGGTAGTAGCATAGCAACACGCACAAGCTTAGTTAGGGTTGCTATATCGCCTGTCTCAGGCGATACCGAATAACCAGCACCCACTACCTGCGCTACATCGTGTATTGTGCCGCCTAAAAATACGCCTGCATTATGCGCGTCAAATTCAAGGTAATTAACCACAATAGGGTAGAGGATCATAGCTAGAGTCGACATGGCTGTTACGCCAATAACGGTTAATAAGGTGTCGCGTTCTTTATGTTCGCTGTTTGGCATAATAGACGAGATAGCCAGCGCAGCAGACGCTCCACAAATAGCAACCGAACCACCTGTAAGTGCACCAAAGCGCTTTTGCAAGCCAAATGCGCGTGCTAGTACTACGCCTAAAATAATAGTAGTAAATATAGCGCCCGCTAGCATAAGTGCGGTTTGCCAACCCAGTGTTACTAAATCTCCCAGTGCTATGCGTGTGCCTAGCAGTACTATACCGACGCGCAAAACCGTGGTGCCAGTAAAGTCGATACCTTTGGCGCAAGGGCTATCGCTTTGATACAAAAATGAGACTGCCATACCCAGTAACAAAGCAAACAGCATGGCTGGCGCGCCGTAATGCTCACTCAAAAATAAAGCGGCAAGGCCAGTCATTGCAGCAATGCTGGCGCCTTGCCATAAAGGTGATATTTTACTGCTTAATTTACCACTTAAGCGCTGCATTACGCTTTTGCTGCGGTAAGTGCTACTAACACTTGGCGTTTACGTTCACCTGTAAAAGGTCTACGACCATGCATAGCCATTTCGTTATCAACTAAAGCAACGTCACCGTCTTGCCATGCAAGATCAAAGGTAAATACTTTAGAAAGCTCAACAATTTTATCAAGCCCTGCTTTAGGAATGGCACTACCATCACCAAAGGTAATGGCAATTGATGGGTTATCGCGTACACCTTTCCAGCCCATGTAAGCGGCAATCAGTTGGTTATAAAAAACCTGTACATTGTTTTCAAGAGTTACTACAGCAGGTAGTACCGGTGTAACGGCTTTTAGTGAGCCGTCTTCAAGCCATTCCCACTCGTAACCAAGTTCGGTTAATTTATTATGTGCTTCGTCTTTGGTTTCTACACTTAGCGTACTTTTCCAGCTGCGACCTTGGCCTGATGTTGCATCGTCAGCGGCTGGCATATAGGTGGTATATTTTAGGCCTTTGTGTTCAAAATCATGGGCAAGTTTACTGTCGTATTCTTTTAATGCGCTAAATAACTTATCTGATCGGCAAAGAGGTGTTGCACCACCTTCTTCTGCGGCCGATTTACAAAAGAAGAATAACTTACTTGGCGAAATAGGCGTTTGCGCCATTTCGTGATGTAAGTATATTTCTACATCTTTTGGCGCTTCGTTGGCTGTAAATACACGCTCGGTAAAATTAATACGTACCGCGTTAGACAGTGACTCTTTATAAGTAAAATTGTCGTAATCAAACCCTGCTGAAAAAGTATCAAAGGTTTCGGCGCTATTTACAGGGAAGCCACGAAACAGTACAGCACCTGAGCTGCGAAGCTTTGTAGCCAATTCACTTTTATTCGCGCGAATGAAAGCTACCGCTTCTTCAACGGTGCTGGCGTTATTGTTATTAACCACAATGCACGGAAAAACCGAATCATCGAATGTTAATTGAGTTGGCACTGAGGCGTAGTTAATTTCGGTAGCTGACATTGTATGTTCCTAATCGTAAATTGGGTGAAAACGGTTAAAGGCAGCTTCACAAAAGTGCCCAGGGTCGTTAAATCGGCGATTACTGTTAAGCGCAGAAATTTGCGCCATTTCTTGCTCTGTTAATTCAAAATCAAACAGTGCGAGGTTTTCTTTCATGCGTTCAAGTTTTGAAGTTTTTGGAATAATGGCTGTGCCGCGTTGCACGCCCCAGCGAAGAACTACTTGTGCTGGCGTTTTGCCATGATTGTGTGCAGCCGCTTTAACAACGCTTTGCTCAAGAACTGATTCAGTTTTATCAGCCATTTCTAGCTCAAGGTATGAAAGCGCACCCAGTGGTGAAAACGCAGTAACCGGAATATCGTACTGCTTAGCTAATCTTACTAATCGCTCTTGCGTTAAATAAGGGTGCGACTCAATTTGCAACATAGCGGGTTTGATATTTGCGTAGGTCATTAAATCGTGAAGCAGCGCGCTTGAGTAATTACATACTCCAATGCGTTTAGCTTTGTTGTTATGTACTTGCTCTTCCATTGCTTGCCACGTTAAATATAGCGGCACTTTTGCCAGCTCCATTTGTGGATTTTGCGCGTCTGGGTCAACAAACCACTCTGGTGGATAGCGGGTTTCTATTGGCACAAATGTTTGCGCAATCGGAAAATGAATTAGGTATAAGTCTAGGTAATCTAGCTTTAAATCACTCAGTGTTTTATCAATCGCGAGGCCAACATGCTCTGGTGCATGAAAGGTATTCCACAGTTTTGATGTTACCCATAATTCTTCGCGAGTACATAAACCATCGTTTATTGCTTGGGCTATGCCATCGCCTACTTGTTCTTCGTTACCGTAGTCTGATGCGCAATCAAGATGGCGGTAACCTGCCTTAATGGCTTGGTATACCGTTTGCGCACAATCTTCTTGTGCTACTTTCCATAAACCGAACCCTACTGGAGGGATATTATTTAATGAACTCATTGGGAATTCCTGTTAAAAATGCATAATGACTTAGGTCTTGTATAAGACATAAGTTATTATACGAATCAAACAGTGTCAATACTGTGTTAACAGCAAAGTAGTAAATGGGTGGGTTAAAAAACCTACAGGCAGCAAAAAGGCAGCGTTTGCTGCCTTTAAAAAATATTTAATTATTATGCGCTAAAGTGAGTTTTAGCACTAAACACGCTTTTAATTAATCAAGTTCAATTTGATAGTGGTAATGATCGCTACGGCATTTGCTTTGGCGGTATTCAATTAGCTTACCTTCGATTGATTCGGTAATTCGTGATACCAACAGCAGTGGGTCGCCAGCTTTAATAGCAAGCATTTTGGCATCATCAGCTGTAGCAAGTACAGCTTTAATACTGTCTTGGGTTTTGTGTACAGTTTGGTTAAATTTGGTTTGATAGTAATGGTACAATGTATGCGGAATATCACTACTTTGATGTATATCAGGAAAGTAGCTTTGCGGTAGGTATATAGTTTCGCTCATGCAAAATTCGTTATCAAGAATACGTCTACGAACAAGCTTGGTAACTTTGTCTTTTTTATTGAGTTGTAACGCTTCTGTTACTTCAATTGGCGCTGCACAAAGCTCAACCGATAGCAGTTCAGCCTTTGGCAAATCAGCGCCTTTACCGTCGGCTTGTAACGGAAAAAACCTAAATAAGGCATCTTGCGCGGTATGCTCTGATACAAACGTACCAACGCCTTGGCGACGAGTCACTATTTTATTGTCGGTTAATAAATTAAGTGCTTTACGAACCGTACCTTGGCTTACGTTAAATTCTTCAGCAAGGCGAAATTCGCTTGGTAGTGCTTCGCCAGGTACCCAGCGTCTTTCAACAATGAGCTGTTTAATATAATCAGCCACTTGTAAGTAAAGCGGTTGAAAAGCCAAGCTTGGGCCACTTAATTTGTGATCAAACATAGAATTACTCATTATTATTTACCATTAAATTTAATCCACCTGTAGTTATATCATAGGTGAAACCTTTTACGCATATTTGCGCTAGCTCAATTAAACGTGAACTACTGCTGTAATGTTTTATAGGCGCAAAATATACATTATGCCTAAAAACAAATCGTTACACTACAATAGCTCACCCTTAGGAAATTAAAAGTGCTCAGTATTTCTTTTGAACTCATTTTGCTTATGGCGTTGTGCCTAAGCCTTGCCACTGTAATGCAAACTCTTAGCGGGTTTGGCTTTGGGTTGCTGGTGGTTGCAAGCTTTACGTTGCTTGATGTATTGCCACTTACGGCAACTACATTTTTAGTGAGTTTGCTAGGGTTAGTTAATTCAACAACCGTGGTCGTTAAAAACCGCAGTTCGGTAAAAGTACCCGAGCTAAAACTTATGTTGTATACCGGTATACCGTTAATGCTGATAGGTTTTGTGCTGCTTGAGTTTATGTCGTCGCATTTAACGCACTATTTAAACTTTATTTTAGGTGTAAGTATTCTGCTGTGCTGCGCTTTAATGCTGATTGGCCGCGATCGTGCTAATAAACAAAGCCGCCCTCGTTCGTTTTTAATAGCTGGAGGGGTGAGTGGATTACTTGGTGGGTTGTTTTCAACCTCAGGGCCGCCGCTTGTGTTTCAGTGTTATAAGCAAAATTGGTCTATTGAAGCTATTCGCAGTACGTTATTAGCGGTATTTACTATTGGCGGGCTAGTACGTGTAGGTATCGCCTTATTTGGTACTTTGCCGGGGCTCGACATTATGTTTTTAATTGCAGCGGCTATTCCCTTAGTGTTGTTAGTTACGCATTTTGCTCGTAAATTAACGCCTTACGTTGACGCTAAATGGATACGCATTATAGCTATTACGTTACTAGGACTGAGCGGCGTATCGCTGGTGGCTACATCGGCACCTGGCATTTTTTAAAAATTGCGATGTAAATAATTCATCTTGAGTTTATTTACGTTGACATGGGGATTACAATTATTTAACTTGTGTCTTATACAAGACTAATAATTGGTTAAGGAACTCCCATGAATGCATTTGAATTACGTGAGCCAGACTGGAACGCAATAGAACCAGCACGCTTAACCGCACAGCCAAAGTTACAAGGTAATGTGTTGGTTTTGCCCACTCAGTTTGGTGATATTAGCGTAACGATAAGCCAGTTTGGTTTACGTTTAAATGCAGGCACCACGCATGACGAGCAGTTTAAAATATTAACCACAACCCCATCAGAATACCCCCTCACACTTAGCAAAAACAATAATGATTACAGTGTAAGTGGTGGCGAATACCGGCTAGAATTTTACTGCGACCCTTTTCATTTCAAACTTTATAAAAACGATGAGCTAGTACAGCAATCAGCAACCGATGGCCACTTTGTACGCCAGCATCGTTTACCGCCACTGGCTAAAACTGATAACGGCTGGATATTAAGCTTAGAGCTTAACTACGATGAGGCCGTGTATGGTCTTGGCGAAAAATGGGGAAAGCTTGATAAACGCGGCCAACTTATTCGTTCATACAACCACGATGCGCTAGGCGTTAACGCCGAAAAGTCTTATAAAAACACACCGTATGCATGGAGCCCAGAAGGCTGGAACTTATTTGTACATACACCTGCACCGGTAACTCATGGCGTAGGTTACGCACTGTGGTCGCAACGCGCATATGTATGTTTAGTTGAAGATGACGCGCTAGATGTATTTTTATATCAAGAACAAACACCTGCTCAAAGCATTAACCGTTACTGTGAGCTAACAGGTTTTGCACCGGTGCCACCGCAGTGGAGCTTTGGTGTTATTTTATCAAAAGCGTATTACAAAGATGCTGACGAATTACTCAGTGTTGCCCGCGAAGTGCGTGCTAAAAATATGCCGTGCGACGTAATTACTCTTGATGGCCGCGCATGGCAAGACACCGACACCCGCTTTGCATTTGAATGGGACCCAACACGTTACGCCGACCCAAAACCAGTGCTTGATGAACTAAAAGCCATGGATTTTAAAATTTGCGTATGGGAATACCCGATGATCTCGGTAAATAATCCATTATTTGCTAAAGCGGCCGAAAATGGCTGGCTTATAAAAGATAAACGCACCGGTAAAGCGTATCAATACGAGTGGGATTTAAGCCCATTTGGCGAAGTACTTACACCACTACCAGAGTCGGGTATTTTAGATTTTACGCACCCCGACGCTTACGAATATTGGCTCGAATCGCACAAGCCATTGTTTGAGCTGGGCGTAGATATGATAAAAGCAGACTTTGGCGAACAGCTAGAAGACGAAAACATGGTATCGCACAGTGGCGACAGCGGCATAAGATTACACAACGTTTACAGCATGTTGTATAACCGCTGCGTTTACGAAGCAGCCGAAAAATACTGTAAAACAGGGCCATTTTTGTTTAGCCGTTCAGCATGGACTGGCAGCCAACGTTTTCCTGCACAGTGGGGCGGCGACCCGCAGGCCGATTGGCAAGGTTTAGCAGCGAGTATTCGCGGCAGCTTAGCGTGGGGCATGTCGGGCGGGCCATTTTTTGCAACCGACATTGGTGGTTTTTACAAAGACACCCGCGACGCAGAACTTTACGTGCGCTGGGCACAAGCCTCGGTATTTAGCGCACATATGCGCTTACATGGTATTGGTCCTCGCGAACCTTGGTCTTACACAGAGCAAGCAAGTGATGCGGTATTTGCAGCGCTTAAATTACGCTATCAGTTAATTCCTTACTTACAAGTGTGTGCAGAGCAAGCGCAACAAACGGGGCTGCCAATTCAGCGTGCAATGGTTTTAGCATTTCCTGATGATGTGCTAGCGCATAGTTTTGATCAGCAATTTATGTGCGGTGAAAAGTTGTTAGTAGTGCCGTGTGTCGTACCAAACGGTAAAGTGAAGTTTTATTTACCACAAGGTAATTGGATTCGCTTTCCTGATAAACAATCTTACGAAGGTGGTAAGTACTACGAACACACACTCGCACTTGAAGAAATGGCAGTATTTGTACGCGAAGGCGACAGCCTAATGCTTGGCCCAGAGGTTCAACACACAGAACAAGACATGAGCCAATTAACAGCATGGCCTAAATAAATCTCGGCTTAATAAAAAACACACACTACACACATACAACACACAATAATAAAGATATTAGCTTACTTTTTACCGAGTAAAGTAAGCTAAAAGGGGCGCAAGATGGAAGGTATGAACATTACCATGACACTGCTATCGTGCTTGGCGTTTATGGCGCTGGTGGGATATATCTCGTACCAAAAAACCAAAGGGGAAGTTAACACCCAAGATGGCTACTTTTTAGCGGGTCGTGGGTTAACGGGTACGTTTATAGCAGGGTCGATGATCCTCACAAATTTATCAGCAGAGCAACTAATTGGCCTTAATGGCTCAGCCTATGGTTACAACCTAAGCTCAATGGCTTGGGAAGTAACCGCAGGAGTATCAACCATCATTATGGCGTTGATCTTTTTGCCTCGTTATTTAGCGGGTGCGTTTTCTACTTTGCCTGAATTTTTACGAGATCGTTTTGACGATACCGTACGCCGCATGACGGTGATCTTATTTATGGTAGGGTATTGTTTTATAACGATCCCTTCGGTTTTGTACTCAGGATCAATAGCTGTACTTAGGCTGTTTGATGTTCCTACCTTATTAAATATGAGTTACGAAGCAAGCCTGATTGTGACCATTATTACAGTGGGCTCAGTTGGCGCTATATACGCTGTTTTTGGCGGTTTAAAGGCGGTTGCGGTATCAGATACCATTAACGGTGTTGGGTTATTAATTATTGGTATTCTAGTGCCCACACTAGGTTTGATAGCACTAGGCGACGGTAGTTTTTCAGAAGGGTTAAGCACCCTTGTAAACACCGATACAGAAAAACTCAACGCTATTGGTAGCGAAGATGATCCCGTGCCATTTGGCACTATTTTTACAGGTATGATCCTCGCTAATTTGTTTTATTGGGGTACTAATCAGTACGTGATCCAGCGTACGCTGGGCGCTAAAAACTTAGTAGAAGGGCAAAAAGGCGTATTGTTTTCAGGGTACTTTAAAGTGTTAGTACCGTTTATGATGATGATCCCAGGCGTTATTGCTTACCATCTTTATAAACACGAAAGCCTACCCACTATCGATTTAGCTTACCCACATTTAGTGAAAGAAGTGCTTCCACAGTATTTATCTGGGTTCTTTTTGGCCGTATTGCTAGGTGCTGTATTTAGCTCATTTAATTCACTGCTCAATAGCGCGGCAACCTTATTTTGCTTAGACGTTTATAAGCCAATGAAAAAAAATAAGGTAACAGACAGCCAACTTATAAAAGTAGCCAAAATTACTAGTATTGTTATTGCCATATTGTCGTTTATAACTGCGCCATTATTGATGTTCGCACCTGAAGGTTTATGGCACATAATTCGTGTGTTTACAGGCTTTTACAACATTCCGGTCATCACAATTGTTTTGGTAGGTTTGTTTACTCGAAAAGTGCCTGCACTGGGCGCTAAAGTCGCGATTATATTCCATATTATTGCCTACACCTTGCTTAAATTTGTGTGGGATGTAGACATAAACTTTATTCATATTTACGCCATTTTGTTCTTAATTGAATTGGCGATAATGCTGGGTATTGGTTACTACAAACCACTTAAAACACCATGGCAATTTACACGCAAAGCTGAGGTAGACCTTAATCCTTGGAAATACGCATTACCTTGCGCAATTGTATTAGTAAGCTTGATTGTTAGCTTATATATATTATTTTCGCCACTCGGATTGGTTGGTGGAACCAGTGTGTACTTTGTACCAAGTTTAGCTGCTGTATGGTCTACAGCCTTAGTGCTTAGCTGGTGGAGTGTACGTCGTTGGCAGGTTCGTTACGAAAATAGCTTAGCGCGTATTGGTGCTAAAAACGCCGCATAACCTGCGGCTATATCCTGTATTCCAAACTTAAATCACATTTAATTCACATAATGTTTGCATTAGTAAGATAGTTTGTTTAAATTTAAAGCTCTTATATAAGATATAAGAGCTTTAAGGAAAGTACCACACACTGACACCGCTTTATTAGCAACACACACAATTGCTAGCGCGGTACCACACAGCACACACGCACAATATGGAGAATGACATGAGAGCTAAAAAGTCCGTCTTAAGCTTGGCAGTCACGTTAGCAATGACAACCGGTTTAGCGCTTAGCGCGCAGGTACATGCGCAGCAAGAGCAAACCGAACAAGAACAACAAAAAACAGAAACAGCTAAAAACGATACGTTTGAAAAAATAGTCGTTACTTCACAAAAAAGAACGCAAAGTTTAAACGAAGTACCTGTTGCGGTATCGGTACTTAATAGCGATCAAATTAATTCATCTTTTGCTAATAACATGGAAGGCTTACAGTCACTTGTCCCTTCAGTTAGCTTTAGAAAAGGCACCACAACCCGTAACTCAGCGCTAACAGTGCGCGGTATTGGTACTATTTCATTTAGTATTGCTGCCGAGCCAAGTGTAGCAACTGTTGTTGATGGCGTGGTGCTTGGCCGCTCGGGTCAAGCATTTGCCGATTTATACGACGTAGACCGCATTGAAGTATTACGCGGGCCACAAGGTACATTGTTTGGTAAAAACGCCTCAGCAGGTGTGGTAAACATAACAACAAAAGATCCCTCGTACGACACAACAGGCAGCGTAGAAACCTCGTTTTATCAAGATAACGAATACCGTTTTAAAGGCGTTATAAGCGGCGGTTTAACCGACGACCTAGCGGCAAGCCTAACGGTATTTAAAGGTAAATTTGACGGTTACATTGATAACGTTTACAACAACGAAAAAGTAAACGGTTACGACCGTGAAGGTGCACGTGCTGTATTTAAATACGAGCCAGAGGATGACTTAAGCGTAAAATTTATTGCTGAATTTTATAACGCTGACGATGATTGTTGTGCCGACTTAGAAGCACTACCAAGTGGCCGTAATCCAGATTCAAAATCAGTACCAAATAGTAACGGTATTGTTGATGGCGTAGCCGATATTGATTTAGACCAACGCAGCGTTGATCACGATTACGAGTCGCGCACAATTGACGAACATAGCGCGTTTTCAGTACAAGTTGATAAAACAATTGGTGACTATACATATACTTCAATTACTGCACAGCGTTCGTGGGATAACACAGAGTACCGTGAAGGCGACTTTACCTCTATTGCTGGCGACAGCAGCGAGCCGGTATTTGGCGCGCCGTTTCAGTTACATGATATTGGTGCACAGCAATGGGATCAGTTTTCGCAAGAATTTAGAGTTACATCAAACCTAGCTGGGCCATTTAACTATGTTGCTGGCTTATTTTATTGGAACATGGATTCACAACGTAACTTTACTCGTGATGCTAGTTGTCAAAATAATGGTGGTCAACTTGATAGCGCAATGGCTTTTTACGCGCAAAATAACTTATCGGGCGCTGAACTTGATGCAGCACTTAATGACCTAGATGGTTATACACAAGGTCTAGGTGTTAGCTGCAATGCAAACGATATTGTATCGGCCACTGCTTTTATGAGCACAGAATTTAACAACTGGGCCGCTTTTGCCGACGGTACTTACGATTTATCTGAAGATTTACGCGTATTATTTGGTATTCGTTACACCGACGATGAAGTGTCGTACACGCATCGCCGTGTAAGTAATGATGTGTATGGCCGCACCGGTGTAGGCGTGCGCCCAGCAACACTAAATACAGATGATGAAGGCAAAGCCGAAGAAACCAACGTATCGGGTCGTTTAGGTATGCAATACGATTTAGGCGATGGTCAAATGGTATACGGTACTTACTCGCAAGGTTACAAAGGCCCTGGTTTTAATATTTATTATAACTTTAACCCAGACACCGATAGTCGCGAAATAGCACCTGAAGAGTCTGACGCTTATGAAATAGGCTACAAATACGCAAGCCGCGAATTTGTATTTAACATGGCGCTTTTCAGAACCGAAATTGAAGGCTTTCAAGCTAACAACTTTGACTGTTCAGACGGCACTTGTATTACGCGCTTAACCAATGCGGGTGATGTAAGTACGCAAGGTGTTGAAGTTGACTTTATGTGGGCTGCAACAGAGTCGCTAACGCTTACCGGTGGTGTTGCTTACATTAAAGCTGAAATTGACGAGTTTAATTGTCCGGCAGAGGTAGCCGCAGGTTCATGTACTGACCGTTCAGGTTTAGATGTACCATTTTCGCCAGATTTAAAATACTCACTAACGGCTGACTACTTTATTGAAACCGACCATGGCTTTAACGTACATATAAATGGCTCTTATATTTACACCGACGAGCAATACTCAGACCTACCAGACAACGTAGGCGAATTTAACCCAGCCGCTTTGTTACCAGATTACGGTATTTTAAATGCAAGTGTGGGTTTATCGTTTAAAGATGACGCGTTTAGAGTGTCGCTTATTGCTAAAAACTTAACCGACGAAAGCTACGCAACTACCTACAGTGGCGATAACTTCCGTTACCAAATACCACGTGATGCTGAGCGCTACTTTGGAGTATCGTTTAAAGCACGTTTTTAATATTTAAATAATTCTCTTAATAATTTCCCTACAAGCGCAACGTTTTACACGTTGCGCTTTTTTTGTGACTTATCTTTGTAATAGTTTAGTCATTTTACTTTCATTAAAATTACCTTTATCAGTCACATCTGTTTTCTATAGTGCAGCGGTTGATCTTTTTTGTGTTTACACATTTCAAAAAAATAACCACTAAACAATGGGAATTACGGATGAAAATTAAAAAAGTCGCTGCGGCAATCGCGCTAACGTTTACGTTTAGCGCAGTGAGCCATGCTGATGTACTACCGCAAAGCCAAACAGACAGCAGCTGGTATAGCGCTGCGCAAACTAAACTAACAACAAAAACAGCACAAGCGCAGGCTACACAAGCCACTAAAGCTAAAAACGTCATTTTATTTGTGGGCGATGGCATGGGTATATCTACTCTTACTGCCGCGCGTATTTTGCAAGGGCAGCGTAATAACCAATCTGGCGAAGAAGGTTATTTAAGCTTTGAAGAGTTCCCATACTCTGCACAAGTTAAAACGTATAACGTAGATGCTCAAACGCCCGATTCAGCAGGCACGATGACGGCTATTATTTCGGGTGTAAAAACCGATGTGGGCGTTATTGGTGTAGATGAAGATATTGAACGCGGCGTGTGTTCAACAGTAGCAGGTAATGAGCTAATTACCGCGACCGAATTAGCTGAAATTAAAGGGCTATCTACCGGTATTATTTCTACAGCACGTATTACTCACGCAACCCCAGCTGCAACGTATGCTAAATCGGCTGACCGTAACTGGGAAGACGTATCAGATATGCCAGAAGATGCCGTAACGGGTGGCTGTGAAGACATTGCATCGCAACTGGTTAACTTTGAAAAAAACCTAGAAGCACGATTTGTAGGTACCGACGTAGACGGTCTGGATTTTGTAATGGGTGGCGGTCGTCGTCACTTTTTACCAAAAGACGAAACAGCTAACTCAACAGATGCAGTAAGCGCTATAGAAGGCGACCGTACTGACGAGCGCAACTTAGTAACTGAGTGGCAAGCACAATACCCAGATGCTACGTACGTGATGGATCAAACAGGCTTTGATTCAATTGCAGATGACGCAACTAAAGTATTTGGTTTATTTAACGAATCCCACATGCAATACGAAGCTGACCGCGCAAACGATGTAGCGGGCGAGCCTTCGCTTACCGATATGACTACTAAAGCAATTGAAGTGCTTGGTAAAAACGATAACGGATTTTTCTTAACGGTTGAGTCGGGTCGAATTGACCACGCGCACCATGCGGGTAATGCATACAACGCGCTTAACGACACCATTGAGTTTGCTAAAGCCGTGCAAGCAGCGGTAGATAACACCAATCCAGAAGAAACCCTTATTTTAGTAACCGCCGATCACAGCCATGTATTTACTATTGCAGGCTACCCTAAGCGTGGCAATCCAATTTTAGGTCAAGTAGTTGCAGTAGGCGAAACTACACCAAGCCTAGCTGCCGACGATATGCCGTACACCACAGTAGGTTACGCAAATGGTTTAGGTTTTAGAAACTTGGGCAGTGAGACTGATGCGGATGCAAGTTACACAAGTGCTGCTGTTGCAGGGCGTGTTGAGCTAAATGGCGTTGATACAACAACCCCAGGTTTTCACCAAGAAGCAACTATACCAATGGGCTCAGAAACACACGCGGGTGAAGATATTTCACTGCATGCAAAAGGTCCAGGTGCTCAGTTAGCACAAGGCGTAATTGAACAAAACGTAGTGTTTCATCTAATTAATCAAGCTCTTGAACTAACTCAGCAATAATGGCGGCTAACATGAACAAATTAACAGTACTTTCTTTAGCAGTAATGGTCGCGCTAGCAGGTTGCTCGAGTGACGATAACAAAAATGAAAATAATATTATCGCAGTAGATAACGCTATTGCAGTGGGTTCTGAGCAGTGCATTAATGGCGGTGTAGAGACTCAAGTAGGCGCAGATACCAATAATAACGACGTGCTAGACAGCGACGAAGTTAACTCAACTAATTTAGTGTGTAATGCACCTGCAACGTCGCTCACAAACGAGCAATTAGCCTCGCTTACTAGTAATGCATGGTTTAGTGAAGCACAAACAAAATTAGGTGCTGCACAAACAGCCAGTAGCAACATTGTTACTGAATCAGGCAAAGCTAAAAACGTTATTTTATTTGTGGGCGATGGTATGGGTATTTCTACCATAACCGCAGCACGTATTTTAGCGGGTCAGTTAGAGGGCGAAATGGGTGAAGAGCACCAGTTAAGCTTTGAAACTATGCCTTTTTCGGGCTTTGTAAAAACATACAACGTAGATGCGCAAACGCCAGATTCGGCAGGCACTATGACCGCAATGGCATCGGGTGTTAAAACCGACGCGGGCGTTTTAGGTATAGATGAAGCGGTTGAACGTGGTAATTGTGCATCAGGCAAAGGGCACGAACTAGTTACCTCATTAGAGCTTGCTGAAATTGCAGGTAAAGCAACAGGGATTATTTCTACAGCGCGTATTACTCACGCAACCCCAGCTGCAACGTATGCTAAATCGGCAGAGCGTAACTGGGAAGATATCTCCGATATGCCAGAAAGTGCCGCAACGTGTGAAGATATTGCATCGCAACTGGTTAACTTTGAAGCCAACCTAGAAGCACGCTTTAGTGGTGTTGATGTAGACGGTATTGACGTAGTAATGGGCGGCGGTCGTCGTCACTTTTTACCAAAAGATGCCACGTTTAACTCAGCCGATGCAGTAAGTGCTGTTGAAGGGGATAGAACTGATAACCGCGACTTAACTGCAGAGTGGAAAACGCAATATCCAAATGGCACGTACGTAATGGATCAAACCGGTTTTGATGCAATAAGTGACGACGCCACTAAAGTGTTTGGCTTATTTAACGAGTCCCACATGCAATACGAAGCTGACCGTGCAAACGATGTTGCAGGCGAACCTTCGCTTTCACAAATGACCGAAAAAGCAATAAACGTACTTGATAACAACGAGCAGGGTTTTTTCTTAACGGTTGAGTCGGGTCGAATTGACCACGCGCATCATGCGGGTAACGCTTATAACGCGTTAAACGACACTATTGAGCTTGCTAAAGCCGTTAAAGTGGCGATGGAAAACACCAACCCAGAAGAAACATTAATAGTTGTAACTGCCGATCACAGCCATGTATTTACCATTGCCGGTTACCCTAAACGCGGTAACCCAATTTTAGGTAAAGTGGTTGCCGTGGGCGAAACTGAGCCAAGCCTCGCCGCCGACGATATGCCTTATACAACTGTTGGCTACACTAATGGTTTAGGTTACAGAGATTTAGGCGATGAAACCAATGCCGATGCATCTTACTTAGCCGCACCGGTAACAGGGCGTGTTGACTTAAGCGATGTTGATACAACAACACCGGGGTTTCACCAAGAGTCGTTAGTACCACTTGGCTCAGAAACACATGCCGGTGAAGATGTTGGCGTTTATGCAATGGGACCAGGTGCACACTTGGTAACAGGCACAAACGAGCAAAGCTTTTTATTCCATGTAATGGACTTTGCAGCTGACTTTGTAAAAACAGCAGACGAAAAACTAGCGCAATAAATACCGGCTAGTTATAAATTTAGTTAAATATATCTAAATAAAAAACCCCGCATACTGTGCGGGGTTTTTGTCATTAAACTGACATTTATAATCGTTATGTTATTGCCATAAACTTGAAATATAAATAAGAGATAGCTAAATGAAAAAAGCGTTATTAATAATTGCCACGCTTGTAAGTACAAGTAGCTTTGCCTCGCAATGTGATATTGATGCCAAGCATTTAAAAGCGGATTATAAAATTACCAACAGCCATAAAGCGCAGCAAAGTAGCGAGTCACTTACCCTTTGGCGAAACAACCAGCAAGTCGCGCATCAAAGTGAAGTAATAACCGAGCTTTGGCAGCACTTAGCTAATAATCAAATACGACCAATACGTTACTTTAATGCCCAGCAACGCGGTATTGAGTACCAACCATCTGAGGTACGCGGCGTACAAAATTGGAGTGCTAAAAACCAGCTGGTGGATAACCACCTAATCGAAAAAATGACCCTAGTAAGCACACAAGGCACAGGCTGTGATGAAGTAAAAAATTATACACTGAGCGAAAATGGCAACGACTTTAACCTCGCCTTTATTACGCATTCAAAATTAGTTAAAACATTTACTATTAGTAATAAAAAAAACCAAACCAGTACATTGCTAAGCCTTAATAATGTAAGCACTGAGATGCCATTAATTACTGCTCAATTTGCACAGTGGGATCGCTTTCAAACCACCGATTACGCCGACATTGGCGATAACGAAGGCGACCCATTTTTGGCTAAAATGATAAACCTTGGTTTTATAGAACACAGCGCAACAGGTTTTTACAACCAGCAGGGCGAGGCTATTCAAGGCGGACATCACCACTAGGTTTTTAAATATTGTAGTTCATAGTTTGTTTGCTTTTTTGAGTGACGTTTACACTTCAATGGATTGGCGTCTATGGGCTACAACAAGTATTCTCACAGCAGACTTATTTAAGTCACACCTTTTTTGAGCAATCCTATCGAGTAACATTCTCTATTTTCTGAAAATAACCGAGCTGTCGAAAACTATTTATAGTTGGTAATAATTTATGCTATTTGATATTAATAGAGGTTCGCACAATAGGGACGTTTTGACGTGGAAATAGGAAAAATGTCCTTTGATAAAGTTATTATATTCAATCAACACTAATATCATCAATACTGGAAGATTATGGAAGTCGACTCAATAGAAAAGCTTAAAGCTACTAGAAATTTATTAAAAGGGAGCATTAAGGCGATAAAAATTCGTGAATTCGAAGGAAGAACTTTTGGGTCCGAGTCCGAATATGATGCAAGAAGCATTGTGGCTGGAGTAGATTCAATAATAACTGATATTGGAGGGTTGATAAGAGCTCCAAGGCGTTTCCTTCAATCGTCAAATTATAATGAGAGGGTTGCATTCACTAAACAATTAACAAATTTAAATGATTATCTTGAAGACGAAGATTTAGAGTCCGCATGTAATTATGTTGAGGAACTGAAGCCAATTCTTCGTAGTTACGCTATTCGCTATACTGATGAACGGCTTGATGAATTTATAGAACGTACAAATGAGCTACAGAAGAAAGTCCAAGCGTTGTCTGAGCTATTGAGCGAGTCTAAAGAATTTCACGCAGAGATATTAGACATAAACAGCGCAGCTCAAACATTAAAGAAAGAAATCGAGAATCAGAGCGAAGCGTTCTTAGAGCGGCAAACGGTATTAGATAATCTTATTGAAGAGTCAGAAGAAACACGAAATTCTATAATAAATAATTTTGAAACAGATAAGACCAATAGCTCAGATTTAGAAGAGCTTTTAACTGAAGCACGAACCCATTCAGAAATAATTGATAACTTTATTAAGAAAATCGCTGCTAGAGAGAATCAGATTGAAAATCAAAATTCAAAATCTACAGAATTTGAAAATACTTTAGCTACCTTCACTACTCTGCAGAAAACTCACCTTAATGAAGCTAAAAATCTTATAAAAACAGCCAAGCAAGCTTTAGAATATAAAACTGCTGAAGGGCTAAGTGCAGCTTTCATGGCTCAACATACCGCCGCAAGAAACCCTTGGGTTATGGGAGCTTGGGTAGCTGGGGCTATGATATTCTTACTTCTTTCTGTTGTTCTAGGTGTTTGGCTTACCATTGATCATGATATTTCAACGAGTTTAATTATAGGTCGTATTTCACTTCTTCCAATCTTAATCGGTGGTTCTATATTTTGTGCAAGCCAATATATTAAACAGAAAAATATCGCTGAAGATTATGCTTATAAAACGGTGCTAACTAAATCTTTAGTCGGATTTTCTGAGCAGCTGTCATCAGAGGAAGCTAAGGGTGAGGAACACACCCTTTATATAAAATCTGTACTTTCACAATTACTTGTTGACCCTCAGAGAAAACAAAATAACGATGTGCTAAGAAAAAAAGAAACAGATAAACCGGTAGATATAAAAGGAGCCCTAGATAGCTTAAAAGAGCTGCCATCTATTATCGAAAAGCTATCAAAAGCAGCTGAAGGGAAATAGTTCTGGCATTTCAGTCATCGGATGTTGCTAAGCTTTCAAAATTATTCTTTATGGTCAGTAAATACCTGAAAGACTAAATTATTACTCTTAGCACAGCACCTCCCTCTAAAGGCCTGACACTACTCTAAATGAGCATCATCAGGCTTTTTAGGTTTACTCGCTACTTCCGTTAAGCCGTCTTCGCAATCGCCGCTGTCGCAGGTATTTAAATCGCTTTGTGCTTGCTTATCTTGTTGCAGCACTTGTTTTAAGTCTTCCATGCGTTGGCGCACGGCTACGCCGTAGCTGGCGTCGTCTCCCCATAACGCAGCAAGTTGCAGTACTGCAGCGCGGTCGTGGTCTCTAAATAGTTTACCAGCACGTTCTGCATCTTGCTTAGTGTTACCTAGTAACTCGAGTGCTTCTACGGCAAGGTTAATGGCCGAGTCGACTGTTTCTCGGTTAAACGCATCTACTTTTAAATTAAGTAACTGATACGCATGGCGGCGGTCGATTGCGCGAGCAACTATTTTAAGCTGCGGGTAGTTTTTATGCGCGAGCTTAATTATCTCAATGGTTTTATCGGGGTTATCAATTGCAATTACCAGCATTTGCGCGGTGTGCGCGCCTGCGGCTTCAAGGAGTTCTTGGCGTGCGGCATCGCCATAAAATACGGTATTGCCAAAACGGCGTAGTAATTCTATTTGGCTAGGGCTGTGATCAAGTACGGTTATTTCGTAGCCTTGCGCGTGCAGTAAACGCCCCATAATTTGGCCAAAACGTCCGTAGCCCGCAATAATTACGTGCTTAGCGGTGCTAATTTGCTCTGGCTTATCAAACTCAGGCAGAGCACTGCTGCTGCGTTTTTGTATTTGCTCATAAACCATAAGTAATAACGGCGCTATTAGCATTGATACCGCCACAACTAAGGTAACAAGGCTGGTTTGCTCGGGCGTTAAAATACTTAAGGTGGTGGTTACGCTTAACAGTACAAAGGCAAACTCACCCCCTTGGGCAAGCGCTAAGGCAAATAATAATTGCTGTTTACTGTTAATTTTAAAGGTAACGGCAAGGGCAAATAAAATGCAGGCTTTAACCACAATGAGTAAAACCACTAAGCCTATAACAGTACTAAACTCGTTAAATAGCAGTTCAAAGTTAATTGATGCGCCAACAGTTATAAAAAACAATCCTAAAAGTAAGCCTTTAAAGGGTTCTATATCGGCTTCTAGTTCGTGTCTAAACTCACTCTCGGCAAGTACCACACCCGCTAAAAAAGTACCCAAAGCAGGTGATAAACCAATGCTTTGCATAACCAGCGCAATAGCGACCACTAAAAACAGTGCAAAAATAGTAAATATTTCACGCATGTGTGTTTGGGCAATGTATCTAAATAACGGCGCCGATACATATTTACCGCCGGCAATAATAGCGGCAATAACCGCAACCGATACACATACTTGTTGCCATACAGGCCAGCTTGCAATAATCGAGTCGCTGATTTCTTTTGTGCTAGTTTGCGGGGCAAATGCAAGCAGTGGCAATAGGGCTAAAATAGGAATAATTGCGATGTCTTGAAACAGCAATACCGAAAACGCGTTTTGTCCGGCTTCTTGCTTTAGCCAGCCTTTTTCTTCAAGGCTTTGCAGCACAATAGCGGTAGAGGAGAGCGCGAGCATTAAACCAATGGCGAGTGCGGTTTGCCAATGCATGGCAAAAAACCAATAACAAAACGCAAAAATAGCCGCTGCCGATAGCACGACCTGTAAGCCGCCAAGCCCTAAAATAGAGTGGCGCAATGTCCATAAACGCGAAGGTTGTAGCTCAAGGCCCACTAAAAACAGCATCATTACTACGCCAAATTCGGCGAAGTGCATTACATCGGTTTGATCGCCCACAACACCCAGCGCATAAGGGCCAATGAGTATGCCGGCAATTAAATAACCTAACACTGAGCCCAGTCCGACTCGTTTTGCAATAGGGACAGCTACAATGGCTGCTGCTAAGTAAATTAAAGCAATTTCTAACACGCGTTTATCCTAATAACATCAAGGCTTTTAGAATGGCTTAGCTGCTTATAAAATACAATGGATTATATGGCTCAAAGTTGCTTATTTATCAGTAGTTATAACACTAATGGTTATAACTACTGGGCTAAGAATAGCACTTTATGTTGAAGGGCTTATTTGGGGGGCTAAATATTACAAATACTTATAATTGCTGAGCTTGGTTGGCCTGAATCAGAATGGTAAATAGTAATGTTTGAGCTTATTGTATTTTCGACGTTTGTTTCAATTACTGTTACTTCAAATTCGGCAGATGCAGGTAGGTCGATATCTAATTCGCTATCGAGGTAAGTACTTCCGCTTTTTTGCAAAGTAAGTGGTTTGGTTTGATCAAAGCTAAATTGAAAGCTATCTGACACTAAAAGTGTATCTACCATGTTAAAACGTAAATTAACGGTGTCGGGGCCTGAAAACTCAGCACACACAAATACCGAAACCTCAACAGCTTGTAAAACGGGCATGCTATTTTGGCCTATATCCACAGTAAAGTTGCTTTGCGTAATTGCTACAGAGTTATATACCCCGGTTGCGAGTCTTTCGTCTGCGGTGGTAATGGTGATTTTTTCACCTTGTGCTAAATTAACCTCTTCATCAAAAAAGCCGTTTGTGTTGGTAGTGTACTGCAGTCCATTAATAGTTAGCTGTGCATTACTTATAGCCGCTTTTTGCACATTAGTGAGTTGCCCTTTAATGCGACCGGTAAGTTGTGCAGAGTTGGTTACTGTAATTGAAAATTGCACACTTTTTGAAAATCCATCAGCATCAGTTGCGACAACGGTTAACGTGTAACTACCTGTCATATCGGCGATAAATTCGGTAATACTTTGGTTTGTATTGCTTAAACTGGTGCTCGAGCCAGAAGGCGCTGATAGTGTCCAGGCGTAATCGAGAGTGGTTCCCTCAGGGTCGTAACTTTGGCTTACATCAAATTTAACTGCATTGCCCACTACTTCGTAGCGTGACTGCTCCCCCGTGAAGCTAATTACTGGCAGTGCATTTTGTATTACATCAATTGTTAGGGTTTTTGTGTCGGAGTACTGCACGCCATCGTTAGTGCGTAACGAAATAACAACTTGCCCCTCGACTGATGCGCTAAACGTTGGTTTTGATATTGTATTACTGCTAAGCGTTGCTTGGCCTTGCGACGAAATGATTTCCCATTGGTAGCTTAGTGGTTGGCCTTCTGGATCGTAACTATTGGAAGCATCAAGTAAAACTTGTTCATCAACCGTTATAGAGGTTTCATAAGTTACCAAAGTGATAGGCTTTTTATTGCTACTGGCATGCAGTGCTGAGGTTGCTTGGTTTGAGCTTAATTGCCCATCAGATACAGTAAGTACTACAACGTAGTCGCCTTCTTTATCGGCAACAATAGAGGGTGTTGCTGATGTGCTGTTAGTCAGTTGTGATGCACTATTTACAGGCTTAGCTTGTAACTGCCAGTTATAGCTCAGTGTATCTCCGTCGGGGTCGCTACATTGTTGGCACTGCAAAGTGGTAGATTCGTTTAACGTAATATCACGTTCGGATTCAAGTGTTGCAACTGGGGCTTTATTACTTGTAGTAACAGTTAAAGTAACGGATGCGGTATCGCTTTCGTTTTGTTGGTCGGTAACAGTGAGTAAAAGCGAGTAATCTCCAGCTGTTGACGCTGAAAACCCAGCGGTATGATTTTGCATGTTTGAAAGAGCCGGCGTGCTGCCCTCGGGTTTTGATGTAATTGCCCAAGCATAACTAAGCGTATCGTTTTTATCGGGATCAGTACTTTGGTTACCATAAAGCGTAACAACTTCATTTGGAGCAACTGTTTTATTTTCTACGTTTATAATCGCTTGTGGCGATGAGTTAGAATTAAGCGATTCACTTTTGATGAGCACGACAGTGCTTGCTGTATCACCTTGTGAATCAGTAATGGTAAGCTCAACTTTAAACTCGCCTATTTCGTCGGCAACAAACTGGCTTTTAACTTGAGTCGCATTTTCAAGCGTTGTATTACTTGCTACGGGCTTGGTAATAAATTGCCATTTGTATTGATTAATGGCGCCGCTGGTTGTGCTACTTTGCGCGGCATTTAAAAGCACAACATCACCTTGCTTAACGGTTTGTGTGCTACCTGCGTTAGCTATTAGTTGGGTATTTGCAGTAACGGTGAATTGTTTTTGTGCCGGTGTGCTGGAAAGCTTACCGTCACTCACGGTTAATACTAATTGGTATTCCTGTGCTTCAGATACTGAAAACTCAACGGTACTTTCATTATTAACCGTAATCGGTATTTCTACTTGTTCGTTTTTGCTGGTTAATTGCCATTGATAGGTGAGTGCATCGCCATCGAGGTCGCTACTTTGTGCTGCGCTAAAAACGAGGGTGGTATTTACTTTAAACCCCGATTGCTCGGTAGTAATAACCGCAATAGGTTTTGTGTTAGTGCTGACCGGTTTAGCTACTGTTTTAGAGTCTGATCCTCCAGAGCCACATGCTACGAGGGTGAATAAAGCAGTAATTAAAATTAATAACTTCCATTTCATAATATCAATATCCTTTTAAAAAGTTGAATATTAATATGTACCCAAATTAGCTATTAAGCAAAAAAATAAATCAAATAAGTACTTTTGTATTGTTTTGGGAAATAGTTAACGCGAAACAGTGCTACTTTTGAATCATTTATACTTTGAGAGGAGTGTTTTATGCCCTGATTGATAGGGCATAAAGTACATTAAAGGGCAGTTGAATAACGGTTAAATAGAGTTAGTCAGCTACTTTTACTGAACCGCTAATATTATCGATACTTACATCGCCCGAGCCCGACTCAGTAATAGTCAGCCCCTTTGCATGGTTAACGCGAATATTACCCGAACCGTCTTCAATTGTTACGTTTGAGCCAATATGCTCAATAAGCAGGTCGCCAGAGTTATCATCAACATTAACTGCACCGCTTATATGGCTTATTACTATATCACCCGATCCATCTTCAACGTTTAGTGAACCGCTTATGTTGCTTACGTGCATTTCGCCCGAACCATCGTCAATAGTTGCATTGCCGCTTACGTTATTTACATGAATGTTGCCAGAGCCGTCGGTTAATTCTAAATTACCCGCGATATTTTCAAAGTTTACTTCACCTGATCCATCGTCAACAGTTAGGTTTTTAGCACCGCTTATCGTTAAATCTCCTGAGCCGTCTTTTACATCAATATTGCTTTGCATAGCATTTATTAAAATGTCGCCTGAGCCATCATCAATATCTAAATTTAGATTACTTGGCACAGTAACAACTAAATCAATATGTGGAGATTGACCATTGTAAAAGCTAATACCATTACGGCTTTTATTTTGGGCAACAAGCTTTGCCTGTTTACCGTCTTGCTCTAGCGTTAGCTCGTATTCGTCTTCAATATCGGCTGTGTAAATGGTGGCATCAACACTAATGCTGGTGGCTGTTTTTGAGCCTTTTATTTCAAGGCTACCCGCACCGCTTAATACGTTTAAATATTCAAGATTATTGCTTGGCAGTGATAGCTGTTGAGTTTGCTTTACTGAGGCAACGCTTGGCGATATATGAAATACACAGCCACTTAATAATAAAATGCCGCCAATAAGCGAAAGTGGTTTTGTAATGCTAGATACAGTTGATGAGCTCATGTTTAGTCCTTTGTGTTTGTTATTTATGCTTGTTTTGTATAAGCATAGTAGAGCAAAAACGAGACCAACTGTAAGTTGTTGATTTTATTGATTTGATGGGTGTGTTTAAAAAGCCGGTTTACTAATGATTGGTTAAAAACACTAAAAGTTAGCAAAAAGGATGCACATGGCATCCTTTTTAAGTGTTTGCTTTTAGGTTATTTATTAAAAGCTGTAAGTAATGTTACCGTATAGGAAACGCCCGTCTAATCCGTACGGTGCATATGGCGTGTACGGGAATATTTGGCCAAAGTCAGAGTAACCAATGTTATCCACGGTTGCTTGTGGGTACTGATCGAATAAGTTGTTTGCACCAACGGCAAACTTCCAATATTCGTCTGGACGGTATGCCACTTCTAGGTCGGTGATCCACTTAGGGTCTAGGTATTCATCGCGGTCAGCTGTAGTTGAAATATCAGCGACTTCACCATAACGTGTGGCACGCAGGGTAGTTTGCCATTCGTTAAAGTTCCACACTGCTGATAGGTTCCATTTGCTATCTGGCGTGCCTTCTTCAAAGCGACCTACTTCACGACGTGCAAACACTACGTAGTCGTCACCTAGTGAGTTTAGCTCGCTTGGGTTGTCGTTTACGTGCGTTACTTCGGTGTCGTTAAAGTTAGCTGCTACGTTTAAACGTAAATCACCTAAGTTGTCTAAATCTAGGTTATAAGTGGCAACTATATCTACACCTTGCGTGCGTGAGTCGATAGCGTTGGTAAAGTAACGTACGCTTTCGGTATTTAGCTCACCTGCATTTTGTAGTATTTCTACTACGGCATCGCCCTCTAAGTTTTCAGACAATACAATACGGTCATCAATATCAATACGGTATGCATCAACCGTTAAGCTAAAGCTGCCTTGCGTGTACATAAAGCCCGCTGTAACGTTTACTGACTCCTCAGCATCTAACGGCTGAGCACCAAGTGCTTGCGCTGCGGCTGAATCGGTCGGGAATAAACCCACTTCAAATGGTTGGTTGTTTTCAAGTACTGTTGATATTTGGCGGTACGAGCTTTGCGCTAAAGATGGTGCACGGAAACCTGTGCTAATTGCTCCGCGCAGTGATAGGTTTTCAGTAATGCTGTAACGCGAGGCAAGTTTAGAGGTAAACGTGTCACCAAAGTCGCTGTAATCTTCATAACGACCCGCTAAAACTACGTTCCATTTTTCTGTTAAGTAGGTATCAAACTCAACAAATAAAGCGATGTTATGACGGCTTTCGTCAGTCGCACTTTCTGGTCCAAAGCCAGCAAGTACTTGGGCGCCACCGGCTGCAATTGGGTTACCGTCGCTATCAAGGGCTGTGATGTAAGACGCTTCTTCGCCTTCTTCAATTTTGTAGCTTTCGTGGCGGTATTCAGTACCTACGGTAAAAAATACGTCATCAGGTAAACCTAAATCAAGTGTGGTATTGGCTGTTGCGTTTACTAAAAACTGATCGTAAACCAATGCACCGTTGTCAAATTCGGTTGGGCTGTCGGCACCTAGTGATGTGTTAATACTATTTACAACACCGAAACCAAAGTCGTTGCGGCCGTAGTTGGTACTTACATCCCATGTCCAGTCGTTAGTTTCGCCTTGTAAGCCCAGTGCAAATGAGTAGTCTTGTACGTCTGTTTCAATTTGCGGCAAAAAGCCATCTGGGTACACTTCTAAAACGTTACGGCTGTCTTTTGCTCGGCGGTAAAAACCACCTGAATTACCTTCACGCTTTGAGTAGCTACCAAATGAATAAAGGTTTAAGCCGTTATCTAAATCGTAACCCATGTTGTAAAACAACGCGTAATCTTCAAGGTCGGCTTTACCAAAACGGTGGTTGTAACGATCGATAGTAAATTCGCGTGGGTCTAGGCTGCCATCATCAAGGCGGCTGTATTGTTCGCGAGGGTCAAAGCCAGAGCGCTGCGTTGAGTCGTTATCACGGTATTCAATTGATACGTTTACAAAGCCGTTATCAGATAACGCAAAACCAGAGTTTGCGCTAACAGTGCGTGTTGCACCGTCGTTTACTTCTCTGTCGCTACCGGTATTAAAGGCTAAGTCGCCGTTTGCATCTGCATAGGTGCTTTCTAACTGAGATACACCAGCCATTTGAGTATCGTATTTACCGTACGTTACGCTTACGCTACCGCCTTCTGAGGCATCTTTAAGTACAATGTTAATTACCCCAGCAATTGCATCAGAACCGTACTGTGCGGCTGCGCCGTCACGTAGCACTTCAACACGTTTAATTGCAGAGGTTGGAATCATGTTCAAATCAACAGCTGTAGAGCCTCGACCAACAACACCCGCTAAGTTTAATAGTGCACCTGCATGGCGGCGCTTACCGTTTATAAGTACTAATGTGTGATCGGGTGCTAAACCACGTAAAACTGCTGGTTTTGCATGGTCAGTACCATCGCCCATAGTGGCGCTTGGGTAGTTAAAGCTAGGTACTTGGTTTGCTAGTATTTGGCTTATTTCTAGCTGACCCGTACTTTGCATATCACCGCTGGTAATAATGTCTACGGGTACCGTACTTTCGGCAATACTTCGTAAGCTTCTGCGAGTACCGGTAACCGAAATTACTTCGATATTCTTTTCTGCTTGATTATCTTGCTCTGCGGCAACGGCCATAGAGTAAGGTGTGCTAAGTGCAGTGGTAACGGCCAAGCTAAGTGCTAGTTTATTTGCAGATAAACGCTTAAAAGTCATTAATTGTTCCCCAAGAGCTGCTAGTCGAAAAGGAGCGCATCATATAGAAGCGACTACCCTAGTGCAAAGATAAAAACTATCTAAGATATTCTAAGTTGTTAACATATAAGGTCACTGTTTACGCGCGATATAAGCGTTTGGATCGTTGTAGTTGCAATCTTGTGTCGAATGGTTGCGAATTCAAGGGAATTTTAGATAAAAGTTAGTAAGACGTAAAAAGGCCAAGCAAATGCTTGGCCTTTCAATTTTTTAAATTTAGTAATTTAAATTATTCAGGGGCAACTTCAAGCGTTGTAAATAATGCATAACGTCCTGCATCTACGCCTTCTTCATTTACGGTAACCTTGTTAGAGGTTTCTATTAGGTATAGGCCTGGTTCTTTCCATGTAATTGTAAACATACCTTCTTTATCGGTCGTTACTTTTACTTCGCCACGGTTGTTACGGTAGCGTGTGTCGCCTTTTAAAATGCTTACTTCAATGCCTTCACCAGCAGATTTACCATCTTGTAGTAATTGAAAACGTGCTTGTTCACCTACAAATAAATCGTTTGGATGCGTTGGGCCACTAAGCTCTAAGCCTAAACCTAACTGTGCTGGCTTTGTGGTGCCATTTCGGCTTACAAATGTATCTACTGTTGAAACAACCTTTGTTGTAGTTACATCTTTAGCGTTACTAGGTAACTTAGCGTCTGTTTTTTTACCAAATACACGCTTACGCTTACCTTCTTCATTTTTGTAGAAGGTCATGTACATTGGCTTTTGGGTCATTGCAATGTGGTAAGTGCCTTGCTCTGTTAAGCTTACCGCAGCTGAGCTTTTACGTTTTAAGTAATAAGCACGGATCGTTTCAGATACTGGCTCACCATTAGGCGCAAGTGCCATTAATAACGTATCGTCGTACTCTGCGCCTTTTTCTTTAGGTTTAAAGGCTTTGTCTGGTGCAAAAATTTCGTTTGAAATACTGGCGTCAATCATTACGTAATGCGCTTTATCGCCTGATAAAGATGTATGCGAAGGTAGTAACCAACGTCCGTGTGCACTTGCTGAAGTTGACACTAAAGCAGATAAGCTCAATGCGCCGATTAATGCCGTTTTTAATAAATTAATTTTCATTGTATTTCCTTAAATTCAAATGATTAAGTAGCAGCTACTTAGTGCTTACAGTGACGAAACTTGTAGAAAATTCTTTTTTACCATCGATGATAATTTTACCTGGCTTTGTTAAATCGAGCTCTAGGCGTGTGTAATCTCTGCCGCCTTCTTCGCGTACAACTTCAATATTTAATAAGTATTTACCTGGTTTTACTGGGTTACCGTCTAAATCATTACCTTGCCAATTTATGGTGTAAGTACCCGCGCGCTTTGTTGCGCCGCTAATGCCGTCAAAGTTGGCATCGCTTTTACCGGCTTTACGCCACCATTGGCGTAAGTCTTTAAACCATTCTGCTTTTTGCACCCAAAGTGCAAGCGTAGTTACGTGTTTGCGCTCTGGTGTTTCAAGCCAAACTGCAACGTACGGACGGTGGTACGGTTGTATTTCTAAGTCGGGAAGCGTTAATTCAACCTCTAGCTGTGGTGTTTGCGCATGCGCTGATGTTTGAAAAAACGCAGCGATGAGCAGTAATGCGGCGCTTATAAATAATTTAAATTTAACCATTAAGACACTCCTTTTATTTGTGGAACCCAACATAAATAAATAACCAGTGGAGTTGCGACTCCCAGTACGGTTATCCATATTCCTGCTAAGCGTTTTTTTCTATTTTGAAACAAAATAATCATGCCGGTGATGGCAAATAAAATCATTAGTACGGCAGATATATCGATTACCCAGCTCCATACTTCACCGGTGTAGCGACCTTTATGTAAGTCGCCAATAAGGCTTAAAAAGCCGCCTGTTTGGTAATCTAGGTTTAACTCGCCGGTTGTAAAGTCGAGCTCTGCGTAGGCAAACCCTGCAGGCAATGGGTAGTCGAGCATGACGAGCGCGTCTTCTTTTTCCCACTCAATGCTTTTTACTTTTGTAAGTGCATATTGCTCGGCTAAGTAAGCTTCTATTTCTGGATAAAGCGTTGGTAGCGTATTTAGCTGTTCATTTGCTTTAGTAACTAGCTCTGCTGGAATTGTTGCAGTTACTTGGCCGTTATTTTTATCGTTTTTAAGCCAGTCAACATGGTTAAGCACAATGCCGCTAACGCAAAATAAAATAAGCAAAAAAAACAAAGCTGTAGAAATATAAATATGTAGAGCACGGCTTGTACTATACAAAGCCCGCTTATTAATAAACGACATAAAAACAGTTAATAAATTAAATTTACAACATGATAATGATTTGCATTAGCTATTACAAATTTACTTACTTATCTTTACATAAAAACTTTAAAACAAAGGTGTATGCAGGTAAAAATGAACATTTAATGCTTAGGAGGGCAGGAAGGTCTTAAAATAAGATAAATCATTACCGATACTTCTACTACTGCAACGAGGCAAATAACCCAGATAGGAGCGGCTGAGTACAGTAAAAATATAAAGCCAATTAACATGCCAATGGCGGCGTAGCATTTGGCTTTAACAGGCACTACTTTATAAGCTTGCCATTGCTTTAGAGTTACACCGTAACGAGGGTGGTTTAACAGCCATTGTTCAAGCGCGGGTGATGAGCGAGTAAAGCAGGTGAGCGCTAAAATAAAAAATATAGTGGTAGGCATGACCGGTAACACAATGCCAATAATACCCAAGGCTACAAGTATTAAGCCAAGCGCTTTAAACCATAAGTTTTTATAACAAATAAACACCGCTTTTATATTCACTTAGGCTCTTTTTAGGCGTGTTATGGTATCTCTAATTGTAGGCTAAATAGCTATTAATTCGAAGCTTAAAATCAATAAAAAAGGGCAAACTAAGTTTGCCCTTTTAAAAAATAAATGCGGTTAACAGTTTAGAAGTAGTAACCTACGTTAATGTTAAAGCGACGCTCTGTATCGCCTTCACCAATAATTGAACCGCCAATAAATGGCTGGTTACGTGCTTGAATAAAGTCAAAGTACGTAAATAATGGGCCTGCTGATACGCTCATACCGGTTACGTTCATCCATGTGTCTGCACTGTCGTCAGATTTATCGTAAATGATGCCGTAATCGTTGTAAAACTGCACGCCTGTTATTGGGCCTAAATCAACCGATAGGTCATAAGCTACGTTAAAGTTAGTCATAGTCGCTTCGCTTGATACGGTATCGTAGTAGTCAAATGCACCTACAACAAAGCGGTTGCTGTTGTCGTCTAGGTCGTAGTCGTACTCACCGTGCTGAAATTGAATATTCCAGTTATTAATTTGGCTGTTTACGTGGAACGCCCATGCGCCATAGTTACCTGCACTATCGTTACCATCATGTAGGCCACCACTTAATAGTGATACACCCACATCTGTTTTAGCGTTTTCGCTATGCTCAATTTGATACACTGTGCGGGCTGCAAACGTGTTGTATTCACCAAGGCGAGAACCTGGGGCATCATATGTGCCTTCGGTGGTTGCACGGCTACCAACAATATCGAAAGAGTAACGTTCGTTAACTTCAGAGCTGCCATCAACGCCGCCTACTTCATCATTTTTGAAAAAGCCTAGGTCTAGCTTCCAGTTGTCTTTTAGTTTACGGTTTACTGTTACACCCAAATCAAAGTCGTCTTCTAGGCCAACATAGTAGTTAGTACTAAAAAAGTAGCTGTGTGAGTTGTAAGGACCATTACCAAACGGTACTGGAGCAATACCTGCTTGTGCTTCCCAGCCATCAGTGAATTCGTAGCCTAAGTAGGCGTACTTAACCACGGTCATGTAGTCGTAAAAGCGAAAATCACCATTTACAGAAATATCGTTTATTTCGCCAGATAAGTTAATACGAAATACTTCAAAGTCTAAATCGCCGCTACGATCTTGAGTGTCTTCATCGTATGAATTAGTGCTGTAGTTAAAACGCACTGCTCCACCTACTTTAATGCCTTCATCTTTTTTCTCAGGCTCTGCTGCGGCAACTTCAACCACTTTTTGATCAGATTTTTTACTGATGTTTGCAACTTGTTGTTCGTGTTGCTTGTTAATTTGTTGCTGTTTTGTTTTTTCATCAGCTAGCTTATTCTCAAGCAACTGCATTTGTTGCTTAAGCTGTTTAAGTTGGCTTTGTAGTGTGTCTAGATCATCAGACGCATAAGAAGTGCTTGTAACACCACCTAAAACTAGTGCTAGTGTTAATTTTGAGAGTTTAGTCATAATAGCCGCTCTGCTTGTGATTAAAAAATAAAAAATTCAAGACGTCAAAAGACGCCTTACGTTTAGAGTAAGTACAAAACTATGTATTTTTTTTATTGTTTATTCTTTAGGAGCTTGAGTAAGTGCACCAACTTCTAGAAGGGGCGATGCATCTAATTTATCTGCATCCATCATCGCGGCTACACGCTGCATTGATGAGAGTAAAAGGCTCTGTTCCCACTCAGCAAGCGCAGAAAACTTTTCAATAAAGTGTTCTTGCAATGGCTGAGGTGCTTTATCAAGTAACTCTTTTCCTTTCTCGGTGAGGTATAAGCTCACTCTGCGTTTATCCATTTGACTGCGTACGCGTGTTACTAAGTTTCTGCTTTCTATTCTGTCGAGAATATTGGTGACCGTTGCTGGGCTTAAATTTACGTTTTGAGCAATACGGCTCGCCGTTATTCCATCGGTTTTTCTAACTTCTTGCATTATAAGCAATTGTGGGCCTGTTAAACCCGAAGTTTTATTTAGCTGCTTAGAATGTAAGTCAATCGCGCGGATCACTTTACGTAAAGAAACCAATAACTCGTCATATTTTTGCATTTGCTTATCTCGTCGATGGGGCGGTAGTTTGCCGTAATCGCGAAATGTTACACATCAAATAAATTGAATTCAAACAATATATTGCACATTAGGCCGCTTTTATTGGTTTTTAATAGTTAGAGCAGTAACTAATGTAAAACTATATTGTTTAAATTATAGTAAATTTTCTTAGCATCTTGTGTGCATTAAGTTGCGCACAGTACGTATGTTGTGAATAATTGGCAAGTCTTATTGTATAGACTTTAGTATTATTCATTTACAGCTGTTAGTACAAAGTAATTGTTTGTGAGTTTACTGTATATGTATTAATCGGCAATGAACAAATTCAGCAATCAATATTTAATATCAATAGCGTATACTTTAAGCATGCATTATTGTTTCTGTACAAATATTAAAAATCTTTAGTATCAGTATTATAGGGGAAGGTATGAAATTATCGCCATCAGTTAGCATTGAGCAAAGCGAAACCGGTCTTGAGTTTATTAAAATAGCTAGTGCAAAGTGCGACGCAAAAATATTTTTGCAAGGTGGGCAAATTACCGAGTATATCCCTAAAAATAACAAGCCACTTATATGGGTATCACAAGACGAAACCTATCAGGAAGGGGCAAGTATTCGAGGTGGTATTCCTATTTGTTGGCCGTGGTTTGGCACACACGCTAATGATGGGTGGCCTGCCCATGGTTTTGCGCGCACAAGCGTGTGGCAAGCTGATGAAGTACACGAATCTGATGAGCAAATTACAGTTAGTTTAAAGCTACCCATGAAGCTTGTTAATACGACGTATTGGCCACATCAGTCAGCATTAAAAGTTGAGTTTGTATTAAGCGATAAATTACAGATTCGCTTAACTACGACTAACTTAGGGAGTACGCCGTTTAGCTTTACTCAAGCGCTGCATACCTATTTTCCTACATCAGACATTACAAATACACATGTTGATGGTTTGCAAGGCGCGCAATATATTGAGTTTAGTGAAGGGCCATTTGTACAAAATGATGTTGTAAGTTTTGAGCGCGAAACCGACATGGTTTATACACAAGCAAATACAATTCAAACTATTAATACGCCAGAGGGTGTTATTAATGTGAGCCGCGAAAATTCAAGTTCGTGTGTACTGTGGAACCCATGGATAGAAAAATCAAAACGCTTATCTAACTTTGCTGACGATGAGTATAAAACGATGCTCTGCTTAGAGGCTGCTAACGTATTGACAGATAAAGTAACGCTTGAGCCAAAACAAAGCCACACCTTAATAACCACCATTAGTTGGTAATTAATTAAAAGCAGTAATAGGGATAAATAGTGTTTAACAATCAACAAATAATGGATTTACCAAAGCATAGTGATATTAGCTTTAAGCCATTGGCTGATAAAGCCTTACTACATGCACAGCTTAGCTCGCTTCTGTTTTATATACCGCTAATTGGTGCGCTGATTGCGGTTTGTTATTTTAATGAAGCCTTTGCTAATAATGCACAAACGTATTTGCTAATTGGTATGCCTATTTTAGTGGCCGTATCTATGCTGTACAACATGATAAGTGTGAGGTTGCGAGGTTTCGCAGTGCGAAATCATGACATTGCTTTTAAAAAAGGTGTTATTTGGCAACAAGTGACAGTATTACCTTTAGCACGTGTACAGCATATGGAAATACACCAAGGACCAATAGAGCGAAAACTCAGCCTTGCGAGCATTAAATTATTTAGCGCTGGCGGTGTAAGTGCCGATTTACAAATTAGTGGATTAACCCATGATGATTGTAAAAATATGCGCCAATTTGTACAAAACTACCGCCAAGACGACACAACACCTCAGGCAACTTTAGTCGATGAGTAATACAACTACCGAAGATCAAGTCAGTCCTATTTACTGGCAAAAAGTATCGCCTTGGGCGCTTTTATATTTTGTTGTGCACTTTAGTGTGCGCTTTGTAAAAGATGGCCTTTTAAACTTACTACCTATGTTTGTAGTGTTTGTTACTCAAGTGGAAAATAAGTTGTTTTGGGCGCAGGTGGCAGGCGGTATTGCACTAGTTTTATTATTTGTTTACTCATTTTTATATTATTTAAATTTTAAGTTTTGTATTAGTAGCGACAACGAAATATTGCTTAACAAAGGTGTATTTAAAAAAGAGCGACTTACGCTGAAATTTGGCCGTGTGCAAAACGTTAATATTGCCGAGCCATTTTATTTTACCCCTGTAAACTTAGTTAATTGTATTTTTGATGCTGCTGGCAGTGTGTCACAAGAAGTTGTTTTACCAGGCGTCACCAAAGATTACGCACAGCAAATGCGTAAACAAATATTTGATTTTAAAGCGCAGCAACAAGAAGAAATACAAAATACTGAACAAAGCGAAACAGACACTATCGAAAACAAGCTAAGCATTAGCAATAAAGAAATAGCTAAATTTGGTTTAATGTCGAATATGGCTATTTTAGCAATCGCTGCTCTTGCCCCTTTTATAAACCTGATTGTTGATTTTTTAGAGAAGCAAATTATTACCAAAGTAGAAGGCTTTTATCAGCAAGAGCTGGGTATGCTGGCCAGTGCTGCTACCTTTGCAATGATCACCTTAATTATTTTGTTAGTTTTGGCTGCTGTGATGCTATCGGTGACTATGTCGCTTATTCGTTTTTACAACTTTGAGCTTTATTTTAAAGGTCAAAAGTTTAAACGTATTGCTGGCTTGTTAGAGCGCCATCAGCTTTCGATGAGCATGGATAAAGTGCAATCTATTGTTATTAAGCAAAATCTAATGGGGCGATTATTAAAGCGATTTACCGTTGAGTGTTTACAAGCAAGTAGCGGCGGAATAGCAGCCGGTGCTGCGGCTAAAAAAAATAAACAAACCTTAGTATTACCTGTATTAAATAGCGAACAAGTTGATAGTGTATGCCAATGGATTTACCCTTGGTTTAATAGTAAAAAACTCGCTTTTAAGCGCGCAGAGCGAGCGCTTTTGTATAAAAATTTAGGCTTTTATTCACTGTTACCCAGTGCATTAGTGTTTGGCTTTTGTTTTATTGCTGATATTAATACTTTGATAAGCCTTGGTGTTTTGGTCGTATTTTCTGGCTTGGTAACTTTATCGTATCAGCGTTATGGTTATTACATGCATGAGGATAATGGCCGATTTTACATGGTTGTACGCAAAGGTATGATTGGGGTTCATTACCGTGTTTTTGAGCTTTATAAAGCGCAAAGTGCACGCAGTATAAGTACCTACTTAATGAGAAAATCAGGCTTAAAAAGCCTGTATATACAACTTGCTTCAGGCTTTGCATTTATGCCCTACATAAAGCAGCAAGATGCTGACTTTATTATTGATTTTACAATCAAACAGATTGAGTCAAATACCCGCAGCTGGATGTAAACTCCCCTAATAAAACATGTGTAAATACACATTTGCACATGCTTTATTACACTTTCTTACTGCCCATGAAAGACATTTAATAATACCCTAGATGGTATTAAGGAATTCTTTTAGGGACGCTCATGAAAAAAACACTCATCGCATCAGCTTTATTACTAGCAGCACCAAGCTTTGCAGCCGATTGGCAAACTATTCATACTGAACATTTCAACATTCACTACAGTGTTGAGCATGCTGATTTTGCTAAATCAACTGCAGCAGAGCTTGAAATAGTTCGCACCAAAGTGTTTGAGCAGCAAAACCGAGCACTTGATAAAACAGTTGATGTAGTGGTGTTTGATCCCCTAAATGCAGCAAATGGCTTTGCGCTACCTACCTCAAGTAACCCTGTGATGGCACTTTTTACTACGCCACCACAATCTGACACAGTTATATCAAACAGCTCTGGCTGGCAGCAGTTACTTGTACTGCATGAATATATTCACTTAGTGCATTTAGCACAGCCTACACGCAATGACTGGCAGCAAAAAGTACGTGGCATATGGGATCTATACGACTTAACTTACAGTGATACACCGCGCTGGGTAGCCGAAGGTTATGCCACATTGATTGAGTCTAAAATGACGGGCCGTGGGCGTTTATTTGATAACTACTCAGAGTCAATACTGCGAGAATTTGCTCAGCAAGGTGCTTTGCCAACCTATGGGCAATTAAATGGCGAGCAGGGCTTTATGGGCGGCTCAATGGCTTACTTAATGGGTAGCCGCTTTTTAAATTGGCTAGAGCAAAACTATTCAGAGCAAACACTCGATAGTGTTTGGACGCGAATACAAGGCGTAAAAACGCGTGATTTTGATGAGGCATTTAGCGGTGTGTTTGGGCAAAGTGCAGCCAAGCTATATCGCCGATTTATAGCTGAATATACCTATAAAGCAATGCAAATAGAGCAAGGGGAGCCGTTACTTAATAGTGAACTTTGGCTTGAGCTTAACTTATATGCAAGTAACCCAGCACTTTCAAAAGATGGTAGTAAGATTGCGATTGTTGAGCGAGATATAGAGAGTAATACCAAGCTTATAATTTATAGCACGGATGACAACATTAAAGCGCAAGAAGAGTTTACTAAAGCGCAAAAAGAGCTACTCGAAAACGATGCACAAGATATTCCAGATACAGCGCCCAGTGTGTTTAAGCGCGAACAAAAACAAGTGCTTAATCAAATTAACCGAGCCGGTATTGCAAATCCTCAATGGGTAAATAGCACAACGTTGTATTTCAATGCGTACAGCAATGAAGAGTCGGGTATTTATAACAAAGTGTCTGACATATTTAGCTATAACACTGACACTGGGAATATTACACAGCTTACAGAACTTGCTGGTATACGACGATTTAGCGTAACCAGTAACGGTGAAACCTTGTATGGCGAGCAAATAAGAGATGGTTACTCTGAATTAGTGAGGGTTGATCTTAATACGCAAACCATCACACCATTATTTACAAAAAGCCTTGAGACAACTTACGATTACCCAATTCTCAGTCCTGATGAAACTAAATTGGCTTATTTATCAACGTCATTAAATGAAAATTGGCAATTGTATATACAAGGCATAAACGGCGAGCAACAGCTATCAGTACCTATGCCAAACGTGTATCAATATTTAAGTCAGCCAAGCTTTAGCCATAATGGCGAGTCACTTTACTTTGTTGCAGGTTTAAATAGCGCCACCGATATTTATAACTACAACATAGAGAGTAAAACACTCACCAAGTTAACCCAAGGGCAAGAGGCCGTTGCCCACCCAATTGAAATGGCTGATGGCTCGTTACTCTATTTTTCGATAACCGCAGATGGGCCAAATGTAAAAACACTGCCAAAAGCTATAAAAAGCACTGTAGTTACTGAGTTTGCAGCTAACAAAAAAGCACCGCTGCTAATAGTAAACGACCATACACTTCCAAAAGCTAAAATATATAAGCACGAAACTACAGAGCAAACAAATTACAACGTGCTCGACCAGCACGCTACTTTCGCGATTGGCTCTCAGTATTATTCGGCTTCTACCAGTTTGTTAGATTTAAGCATTAAAAGTAGCGACTTATTAAAGCAGCTCGACTTACAGGCGGGGTATAGCACTGATTTACACGATGGGGCATTGCACGGTGGTTATGTGCAGGCAAAATATAATGCGCTTGATGTAAAACTGAAACTTGCACTGTTTGACTATGATTTAGATACATCGCGCCAGTATGAGCAAAGTCTAAGTGCAGACATGGATGCCCGTGGTGGTTTTGCCGCAATAAGTTACCCCGTTAAATTTGGGCAGTTAAGTTTAACGCCAGAGCTTGCCTACAATTACACTGATTATAGGCAAAGCCATAAAAATTGGACGCGTTTAGGCATTGCTCAAAATTGGCAATATGATCGTCAAGATTTTGCAATAGGGCAAAGTCTTTATGCCAGTTGGTACGATGGCAGTAGTAAGAGCAATAGTTGGCAAGGTTACGATTTAGCCGCCAAACTTTTTGGTAAAGCGTTTGGTATTCCTCTTTATGCAAACTTTGATCAAAAACAACGTGATGACAGGAGCCTTGCATTAGGTGGCTTTAGCTCAAATCTTATTAATCAGCAGCAAAATAGTGAATATGTACTTTCATCTGAGCTGCCTTTTTACAGTGCAACTGCAAAGCGCTATCAAGGCTACGGTGGCGGCTTTAGCTTTAAAGAAGGCATGCCGTGGCTTTATTATAAGCAACATCAACTCGACGACACCGTATACGCACAAAGCTACGGCTTAAAATACCAAGGTGATTTTAGTTTTGGAATGGGGCCTGCAGGCGTAAATGATTTAACATTTAATATGGGACTGTCGCGAGTAGAAGGCGACAGTTTTGAAGATGAAATGCGTGCTTGGCTGAGCTTTTATTATTCGTTATAAATATTAATTGGCTAAGTTACTTATCCATTTGCAAGGATAGTAACTTAGCTTGATATACATCGAGTTTTTGATTATCACGTTCTAGTTCAATTGCTTTCTCAAGTAAGGTTTGTGTTTGTTTAATATTACCTTGTTGATAGCGAACTTTTGCGAGTTCCAAGTATAGCTCAGCAATGTAAGGCGCTTTAGTAATCGCTTGCTCAAGGTGTGCTTTAGCCTGATGAGCGTGGCCAGCTTGTAAGTTGTTTTTAGCGATCACTAGTAATTCGTATGGGTCTTTTTCTTTATTAACTAATTGTGAGGTGAGCTCTTTAACAAGCTCTTTGTCGCCTAACTTTTTAGCTAAAAGCTGATAGTTGCTGATTAAATTAATGCTTATTTCGTTATTACTAAGTGCTGTTTGATAGATGTTTTTAGCGCTTTGTAAATCACCAGCTCGGCGATGTAAAATGCCAGCTATGTTAAATAGTTCTGCATCATTTGGTGTAAATTTATTCGCTTGTAAAATAAGAGAGTAGGCAATATCAAGCTGTTTGTCTGCTAGTGCTATGGCAGCTAAATTACTATAAAACTTAGAAACTAAATCGTTATAGTCTGCGCTGCTTGAATAAAAACTGCGACGGGTAGGGAAGTAATCAATTAAGGTGCCCGCTCTGAAAAACTCAATAATATTATCATCTTTTTTCTCTACTTTTGGAGCATATACTTTTGTTCTAAAGTGATTAGCGACATAAACAACATTATTTTCTTTTGCGTATATGGGCTTACTTGTAACTTCTTGAAAGCTTGTTTCTAACCCAAGAGCTTGTGCGTAGCTTTGCGTTAAAATGGCTAAACTAATGCAATTACCTTGCGAACGCTTTAAGGTTTGAGCTGAAGTAAGTGTATCGCCATGGTATTTAAAGTTAGCTATCTGGCTTTCGAGGTAGTTGTAAATTATGCGGTCATCACGGATTTGGGATAGCTTTTGGTTTTCGGCGTAAGCTAAAAACATTTCTTTTTCAGCATCCGGTAACTCAAAAATACTGTGCTCAGAAGGTGTGTCGAGTTCATTAAACAAAGAATGATTTAATAGTTGTTCAAGTCCTACTTGTTGTTCTACTTGCTGAACTTTGGTTGTGTTACATCCAACTAAAAATAAAAAGGTAATACTAATAACTATTTTGATAAATATCATAACCCACTCCTTTGTTAATTTTTACATTACAATGTGGTGGGTTTTTAATCAAGCCCTTGCTGTGCTGCGTTTATTAAAACGGTTTTTTTGTGAATGTTTTTTACGTCTACGGCGAGTAAACCATAAGTAAAAACCAGTACCTGCTAGCCACACTGGGCTCAAACCAATTACGCACCACAGTATTTTACTTATTAGCCCTGCAAAGTAGCCAAAATGAAGTTTTCTAAAACTATCAATTACTTGCCAGCCAATGCCTACTTCGCGAATATCCCAGTTAGTTAAATGTTCGCCTGTTTGCTTGTCGTAACTAACTGTATTAGCGTATTCGCTTGCAAGCGGGTTGCTTGTGTCTACTTCGCCGAATAAGGTGATATTTTCGTCAGGCTCGAGTGGCATAACTAAAAACGTACCGTTAAAAGTGGGTATTTGTTTTTTACTGTCATCAAGTATGTGTTGAAAAGAAATATCGCTGCTGTGTAAGTTTTTGGTTAGTACAAAGTGCTCTTCTTCAGCGTGTTCAATAACTTCGTGATACCACACCGCCCAGTTAAAGTAGCCACCTGTGATAGCTAAAATAATAATGATGGGAGATCCTATAACCCCCGTCATTTTATGAATGTCGCTAAGTACTATTTGCAGTGTTGCACGCCAGCGCACACTAAATAGACGCTGCCAAAATTTACGATAAATAATAAGCCCAGTTACACCTAACACCAATAAAAACAATGCAAAAAAGAAGCCTAGTACAGTACCTGTTTGCCCTGGTAGATTTTTAAAGTCGTTAAGTAAAAAGGTGTAATGCAGTTCTAAAAACCAATCGGTAAAATAATGGCTGGTGCCAACAGGTTCAGATAAAATGTCACCTGTATATTGGTTTAAATGAAACTTATACCATTGCTCTGTGCCGCGTTTTACTAAGTAAACCCGATCAGCAGTATCATCGTTAAATATTTCCCAACTACCTACTACATATTCAGGGTAAGCATGCTCTGTTTTTGCAATTAACTTGTCGATTGGTATGCGCTCTGGCAGTGCTTTTACAACAAAGTGGCTGCTTGGCATAAGTAGGCCATCTATCTCACTTTTAAAAACTAATACGCTCCCTGTAATACTAATAACAATCAACGGAATGATGGCTATGAGGGCGATCCAACTGTGAATTTTAAAGAGAGTTTTTCTCATAAATAATTTTATATAGCAGCTAATGACTTGCGCATGATAACAACTATCATTTTTATTTAATAGTTTGTGAGTGGACTTTCTATTAAATAGGTAAACTGTGAACTTAATTCTACAGTTTTTGTATACCTAGCTTGCCAGTACCTAAAACAAGAATGTCTTATTTAGTTGAGTTAAATCTACGCGGCTCTACAATGCCGCGCTCATAGTAAAAGCCTTTTAAAACAGATGTTTATTAAATGTTTTTATTTCCATATTTAATTAACATTTATGTAACGAGCGAGGTTGTTTTGGCGCATTATTTGCCTATATTGTCTTCATTTATTTTGGTTTTTAGTTTTTTACCATTACTAAGCAAAATTCGAAAAAACCGTAGTGTCTCAGGTTTATCACTATTGATGATGACGTTTGGGTTAGCACAAAGTCTTTACTTTATAACCTACAATATTTATTTTGAACGCTTTTATATTGCGTTACCATTTATAGTAACAGGCGCGCTAAGCGGACTTATTTTGTATTTTTTTGCACGTTATAACGCAGCCAAACGAGAACGGGTGCAGTTGGTTACTATGCTAGGCTTTTCGTTACTGCCTTTTTCACTGCTTTTGAATTCAACCCTCGATACTGCAATGGTATTAAGCGCCTTAACGTATGTTGGCCTGGTGATGAGTTCAGTACGTGTTATGCCACAAACCTATAAAACATTGCGTACGGGTAATGTAAGTAATTTAAGCGCGCGCTACTTTAGCTTGCAGTTTATTGCTGGTATTTGCGGCTTAGTTGTTGAGCTTACAACAGTTGCTCCAAGCACGGCGCACTTACTTATGTTTATTATGCTATTGCTTACCAATGCTGTGCAATTTGGTTGTATGCAATATTATAGAATGCGACCTGTAATGGCTTAAAAACAAGCTACTTAAGTTCCTATTTAGCCTAATTTATGGCAAATTACTTTATCAAATAAAGGGATAAAGTATGAATTGGAATCAGTTTGGCTATATTTGCCGTGTTAATAGCTCTAAAACACTAAGTACAGAGCAAAAAGATGAGCTAAGTACACAGTCCCATTTAAATATGTATGCCAATAGCGGGTCGCATAGTAAATTAGCGCATAATATGGTGATGCAAATTGCATCTCAAGATGAAGCAACATCGCAAAAGCAAGCTGCGTATTATCAATGCTTGCCAGAGTTAGTTAACGAATTTAAGTTTGAGCACAAGGGCTGGCTTAGTTACTTAACCATTGTATTTGTTATTTATGTTTTATCCTCTTCGTTGTATCAGTCTTTTGTTGTGCCTTCTTTTGTAGAGATATATAGCAAGCACACTGTTTCTTTAAATCATGTATTTGATGATTATTTTACTTACTGGTATGTGCCAATCATCTTACTCGTTTTATTACTGAGTATTATTTTTACCGTTATTTTAAAGCTCAAAAATGCAAGTACTCTCATAGAGCTAAAGCCTTTTTCAGGTTTATTTAAATTTCTTATTCCTCGTCAATTAATTAATGAGTATAACTCTTTAATTACCACGCTATTATTTCCAAGTAATCATAAAAAGGGTATTAAAGCTTCTACACCCCAAACCGAGCATTTAGCTAAATGCGAGCTGCTAGGTTTAGAAACCCAAGAAGAATTTAAAGCGTTATTAAAGCAGCAGCTAAAATTACTTAATGCGCATATTAAAAGCTATATAAATAAGCTCGTTATTGTTTATGGTTTGGTCATTGTTGTTTCTATTTACCTGTTTGTTAAAGCGGCTTACCAACCAATATTTATGCTAGGAGAAGTACTATGAAAACGAAAGGATTTACGTTAATAGAGTTGATGGTAGTGGTGTCTATTATTGGTATTTTAGCTGCTGTTGCGCTACCTCAATATAGTAAGTATATGCAACGAGCAGAACTTGTTGACCCACTTGCAATGGCTGCTGTTATTCGCGAAGACGTTACGGTTTATTATCTTGAAAACAGGCGCTTTCCAGCAAGTAATGAGCAAGCGGGTGTACCTGCAAGTAAATTTTTGATTGGTAATCGAGTGACGGGCATCACAGTCGATAATGGTGCTATTCATATTAGCTTGGGTAATAAAGCCTCACAGCTTTTGCAAAATACAGTTTTAACATTCAGACCCGCCGTTGTAACAGGAAGCCCTACAAGCCCAATTGCATGGTTATGTGGGTTTGATGAACCGGTAACTGGCATGCAAGCTATTGGTGAAAATAAGACAACAGTACCAAAAGAAATTTTACCTTCAGCATGTATATAAAATAATTTAGGGGATTAAAGTGCAATTAGCCATTCATCAAATAGATGCGTTTACGAATGAGTTATTTAAAGGTAACTATGCGGCAGTGATCCCACTAGAATCGTGGTTAAGCGACGATTTAATGCTAAAGATTGGCGCTGAAAATAACGTATCTGAAACTGCTTTTACCTGCCTGCAAAACGATGGAAGTTTTGTTATTCGCTGGTTTTCGCCGTTAATGGAAATCGATTTTTGTGGTCACGCCACACTTGCGGCTGCCTATGTTTTATGTGAAGAGCATAATATATCGCAAATTCGCTTTATTGCTGATGCGGTGGGCGAGCTAATCGTTAATAAAAACGCTGATGGCAGCTTTGCAATGACCTTTCCAAAACAAGCACCGGTTGAAGTGCAAAATGTGCCGCAGCAACTGCTTGACGGCCTGTCTATACAACCGAGTAAAGTGCTTAAAAATCGCCAAGCCTACTTTGTTATTTATGAAAGCGGTGACCAAATACTTGAATTAAAAACTAGCTCAGAGCTTTTAAAAACGCTTTATCCACTTGATGTAGTGGCCACTGCTCCAAGTACTGAATATGATTTTATATCTCGTTATTTTTGGCCTGCAAGCGGTGGCGATGAGGATTACGTAACAGGTTCTATTCATACTGGCTTGGCACCTTACTGGGCGCAGCAGTTGGATAAAGCTACGTTAAGTGCTTATCAAGCTTCAAGCAGAGGCGGGCATTTACTATGTGAAGTGGGTGATACAACCGTTACCTTAACAGGGCATGCTGTAAGGTATTTAAAAGGCACTATTTATATTTGATCTGTGAATTAGGTTATAAAAAAGGCCACGTTAAACGTGGCCTTGGTTTACTCAATTAGTAGAGTTATTTTACGCTTCTAGCGCTTTTGCTATTAAGCGGTCAATATATTTTTTATGCGCTTTAGTTGCTGTATCTGCACCCCAAGCAACACTGGTATCGGCTATTTGAGTTAGCTGATATAACGCAGCTGTTTTAGCTAAGTTATCGTATTTACTTGCTTTGCCAAGACCTGCAATTGCGATTAGCTGATTAACATACTCAATTTGTAAGTTGTGACTAATAGAATTTGCGTCTTTGCTTTTCACAAAAATATTAGCGGTTAAATCTTGCATAAACTGAGTTAGGCTATATTTATTACCGTACAACGCAGTATCAGAAATACGCAGTAATACGGCTGGGTGTAATAGCTGTGCAAGTACAGATTTTTGCATCCCTAAAATCATTTGGTGTGCTTTAGGGTCTTCATTTTTGCCATAGTGATTAAAGCCACGACGTTGCAGCTGTAAGTAGCTATAAAGAGGTTGCATGTTTTGTAGTACGTCTGGTGCAAATACAAACTTTGCGAGTATATCCATCGCTTGTGTTTGGCGCTCAAGCGATACAGGTGTAAATGGTTTATCTGCGTTTGCATCACCCACTACAGCACGCTCAACGTACACACCACCAATCTGGCGAGAAACAACACCCGCTTGAGCTCGGTACTGACCAAATAAGCTGTTAGCAGAGGTAACAAGCTGTTGGTAAGACTCACCTTTAACTGTTGCTTTATCTTTTAGCTCAGTAAATAATTTATTAATTAGCGCCATACGATCTGCGCCATAGGCCGCAGGGTTTGATGACAAATCACCAATCATTACACGTGGATCGATATGGCGACCTGGTGCGCGCATATCGTCTGCGTCGTTACCAAAGGCAAGGGCATGTTCACTTGAACGAGCAAGTATTTTTTCAAGTCTAGCTTGTTCAGCAGCTTCATCTTCAAGCGCTACGCTGTAGCCATAGTTAATTGCCCAATCATCGTAAGGGCCTGGTTTTGTTTGAAAAATATCACCTTGCTGCACACCAATTGGGGCAATGTTAGCCGGTGCATAATCCATAACAGAGCCGGTTACTATGCCTTGGGTTTTGTTTTTGTCGTGTACTTCTTTTTCATCCCACAAAATAGATGATTTCATATTGTGGTTAAGACCTAAAGTATGGCCTACTTCGTGAAGTACCAATTGTGTTAGACCTTGGCGAAGCATTTCTTTATCTTCAATTTTTCCGCCGCTAGCAAGGCCTTTGGCAAGCATTAGATTTTGTTGAATTTCATGCCCTAGTGAACAATTTAACTCGCCGGTATGTGTTGTTCCACCGTGGCTCATTGTTCCTTGAGTGAAAAGTGTGTCGTAAATCCAACGGTTTTTCATAAATACAAACTCAAGCATAATATCTGAGCCCAGTATTTCGCCAGTTAATGGGTTAGCAAGTGCAGGTCCGTATCCGCCAAATGGAGGTTTAGGTGACGAAGTCCAACGCAGTACGTTGTAATTAATATCGCCCGCATCCCAATCTGCATCATCTGGTTGTACTTTTACCTCTAAGGCATTTTTAAAACCGGCTTTTTCAAAAGAAGTATTCCATGTTAAAACAGCATCACGAATAGTATCGCGCCACTCAATTGGTGTGGTGTTTTCTATCCACCAAGTAATTGGTTTTACTGGCTCTGAAAGTGCTGCACTAGGGTCTTTCTTTTGTAGATCCCAGCGTTTTATAACATCTTCATAAGGTGCCCAATCGGTAGATGTCATTTGATCAAATTGATTAGTAAAATAACCAATACGGGCGTCGTCCATGCGCGGCTGGTAATCGTTTTTAGGTAGAGCAACAAACGAGTGCTGTACTTTTACCGATACACTACGTGGGTCGCTTACTGCATTTGAGCCACGTACCGTTGGGCTTGGGTTAGTAAATACGTAATCAACAACCACGTCTAAGTTATTAGGATATGGACGCTGTTTAATAATGCGTGATTTTTTATCGTCTAGCTTGCCTACTTTAAAGCGCTTTTTAGCGTTTTTATCAGCTGGATTTGGCGTAGGTGATACTTTATGAAGTGCTTCGCTTAAAAATAACTTATTTACGTTGAATGCTATTTTACCGTCTTCTTCTTTTTCTATTTTAATGCTCGCAAGTACCGCTTCACTAATATTGGCATCACTCGCTTTTGAAATTGCACTGTTTTCGTCAAATTTGTAGCGAGGAGTTTTGCTAATGATATCGATACGATCAAAGTATTTTCTAAATTCAATTAACTTAGTTTCGCGGTACGAACCACGATAATGGCCTGCATCTGTAACGCCATCAACGGTATGCGCAAAATATACAAACGGCGTATTAAGTTGGGACTCGTTAATCACCATAAGGTGCTTACCGGTTTTTTCGTCTTGATAAAGGTTAAATATACCGGCAAATTCGGTTTGTCCTTTGATCATTTCGCTAAGTGTTTTTGGCTCTTTTTCGTCTTTTTTATCGGCTGCAAATGCATGGCTGCCAAACGCTAAGCTAAGCGCAAGGGTGATGGTCGTTAATTTCATTTTGAGACTTTTAATATTTGTTAATTTAATTGGACTGTACGTAAATTAATTTGATTTCGCACATCTTCGCGACGAAATTTAAGTGTACAACGCTAATTACCTGATATTAATAAATAAAAGTTTGTAACAAAATATAACGAATGAGATGAACTGCATGCAAAGTTATTTTTTATAACCCGGAAAATCGGTGTTTCATATGCATTTGCAACAGTTGCTTACAAATGTCACCTTAATGTTTCATATGGCTCTGGTATTATGACGTTAATAGAATTTTGGGGATAATAGGATATGCAAACAAATTCACTTAGATGGGTTTTTCCATTTGTAGCACTAGTTGTTGGTGTTGTTGGCTTTATGGGAATAAATGCCATTGCACAAGAGCCAGAAAAAAAAGAAGTAATTGATACTCGTCCAACAGTGCAAGTTGAGCCAGTGGCTGCTAACGATCATCAAGTTATTATTAATAGCTACGGTGAAGTAAAGCCTCTTGAAAGTACACAGCTTTCGGCGCAGGTGTCGGGTGAAGTGTTAAGTTGGCATCCTAATTTTGTAGCCGGTGGCATCGTTGCTCGCGGTGAAACGTTATTCACTATCGAAAAAGACAACTACGAGGCAGCAGTACTTGTTGCAGAGGCAGAGATTGCTCGCGCACAGGCAGGCTTAATTGAAGAGCAGGCGCAAGCTCAAGTAGCCGCAGATGAAGCAAAGCGTTTTCCAAGTAAAGCGCGTACCGACTTATTTTTACGTAAGCCTCAAGTGCTAAGTGCGCAGGCGTCTGTAAAGTCGGCGCAAGCTGCATTAAAACGTGCACAACGTGACTTAGATAATTGTGAAGTAACAGCCCCTTACGATGCATTGGTTATTAGCCGAAATGTAGGTGTGGGTCAATTTGTCACTATGGGTTCGCAAGTTGCTGAACTCAATAATATTGAAACTGCTGAAGTGATTATTCCTATAGCAGGGTTCGATAGCGTTTTTTTGACAGAGCGTATTAAAGGTATTACCGCAACGATTATTCAAAAGGGCCTAAACAGCTTCACCCGTGAAGGTGTAATTGACCGTGACTTAGGGATTGTTGATAACGCTACACGTATGAGCAGTTTAGTAGTACGTATAGAAGACCCATACGGTCTTAAAAACATACAACCAGCCATTAAGTTTGGCAGCTACGTACAGGTAAATTTTGCAGGTGCAATGCTTAATAATATTTACCGTTTACCGCAAGCTTTGGTTAACAATCAAACTGTGTGGGTAGTAAACGAAAATCAAGAACTAGAGCCTCGCAAAGTAACGGTTATTCGTGAAGAGGGTGAGTATTTTTATATTAGCAGTGGTTTAAATGCCGATGACAAACTCGTTATTACTTTACCTGAATACCCGCAAAAAGGAATGCAGGTTAAAATTGCAGGTGTAGCTGCAAAACCAGAAAGCTCAGAAACGAGCACTTCAAACACGCAACAGCTGTAGGGTGTAATAGTTATGAGCGAGTCAATACAACAAAAACAAACAGGGTTAATTGCCTACTTTGCTAATAATTCAGTAGCCGCTAATTTAATGATGTTTTTTATCATTATTATGGGAGCTATAAGTTACTTTACGATTCAGCGTCAAATGTTTCCTAATGTAGAGATTAACTACATTAATATTGAGGCTAATTACCCCGGTGCCTCTCCTCAGGAAATAGAAGAAAGCATTCTCATAAAAGTTGAAGAGTCACTTAAAGATATAACCGAAATTAAAAAAGGCGTGTATCGCGCATTTAGAAATGGCGGTACAGCCAGCCTAGAAATAAACACCGATGCAGAACTTACCGATGTACTTGATAAGGTAAAGCTACGCGTTGATGGCATTGCGACTTTTCCGGCTGGTATGGAACCGGTCACCATAAGTCAGGTTGAGTTTAGGCAAGATGTAATAGGCATGACACTGGTTGCTGACTTACCGCTTACGGAGCTTAAGCCGATAGCAAACCAAATAGAGGATGAGTTACTACAGTTATCTAACGTATCTTTGGTTGTAAACGATGTACCGCTTGATGAAATTGCTATTGAAATAGAGCCCGATACGCTTCGCCAATATAATTTAACCCTTAGTGATGTGATGAATGCGGTACGCCGTTACTCAGCTAACTTCTCTGCTGGGCAGCTAAAAACAGACGCAGGCGTTATTTCTGTTCGCGTCGAAAATCAGTTTTACTCAGGTGAAGAGTTCAGGCAAATTCCGGTAAAAATTGGTGAGTATGGTGCTAAAGTTTTACTGCAAGATATTGCCGTAATTAAAGATCAGTTTACTGAAGGTGAGCGCTACTTTAAGTTTAATGGCGAAAACGCGGTGTATTTATCGGTTAAAGCAACGCAAGAACAAAACATGATTCCCGTTGCGGATTCGGTTAAAGCGTTTATTGATCAAAAAAATAAGCAGTTGCCGCCGGGTATTCGGTTAGAGCCATTAATGGACATGACATACTACCTAAATGCTCGCCTTGATATGATGAAAGCTAACCTGTTTCAAGGTGCCATTTTGGTGGCAATTATGTTGTCGTTATTCTTGCGTTTTAAACTAGCGCTTTGGGTAATGATTGGCTTACCTGTTTGTTTTTTAGGGGCTATGATGATGATGCCACTATTTGGCATTAGCATTAATATTATTTCGTTATTCGCTTTTATAATGGTGCTCGGCATAGTGGTGGATGATGCCATCGTGATAGGGGAAGCTGCCTACACCGAAGTTGAAAAAAGCGGCGGTGGTGTAGAAAATGTTGTGCGTGGCGCTAACCGAGTCGCGACCCCTGCAACCTTTGGTGTGTTAACAACGATTGCTGTATTTGCACCATTCACAATGTCGAGCGGGCCAGAAAGTGCCTTCTTTTATGGTATAGCCGTTGTAGTAATGCTGTGTTTAGTATTTAGTTTGATTGAATCAAAGCTGATACTGCCAGCTCACATTGCTCATACGCACTTTTCGCCGATCAAAAAAGGTGGTTGGCGCGATCGCTTCAATACACGCTTTTTTGGTTTCGTAAATGGTCCATATAAACGTTTTATTGCTAAGTGTGTTGATTGGCGTTGGACTGTTTTGTTTGCTTTTATTGCAATGTTTATAATCAGTATTGCACTTATTACGTCTAATAAAGTACGTACAGTTCCAACTCCTAAAGTGCCGCATGACTTTCCACAAATACAAGTTGAAATGAACGACAACGTTTCTGATTTACAAACCATTGCCGCTATTCGCGAAATAGAAGCTATGGTACTTAGAGTCGATGAAGAAACAGAACGTGAATTTGGCCAAAAAATTATTCGTGATGTATTGGTATTTAACCAAGGCAGAACTGAGTCGCAGTTACTAGCTCCATTAGTTGACGAAGATTCACGTCCATACAATGCATTTGAGCTTTCTCGCCGATGGCGTGAGGCTATGCCGACTATTGCTGGTATTAAGTCGTTAACTATTCAAGACGATGTTGGTGGCGGCGGTGGTAATGGTGGCGGCGAGTTTGGCTATTTACTGTATGGCTCAGATATAGATACTTTAAATCAAGCGGGTCGTCGTTTTATTCAATTACTTCAACAGCAAAAAGGGTTGTTTGATATTAGCTCAACCATAGATCCTGCGAGCAAAGAAGTGCAAATGAGCCTTAAACCTGTTGCTTATGATTTAGGCTTAGATTTAGCAGGTATTGCAAATCAAGTGGGAGCCAGTTTTTATGGTGGCGAAGCGCAGCGCGTAATCCGAAACGGCGAAGAAGTACGCGTAATGGTACGCTACCCTAAACTGACTCGTGAGGCATTTTCATCACTTAAACACACCGTGGTTACCACCCCACAAGGGCGAGAAGTACTTCTTGGTGATGTAGTAGAATTAACAGAAACGCCAGGTATTAGCTATATACGCCGCGAAGGTGGCTACCGTACCGTGTATGTTTATGGCAATATTGATGAAGAGCAAATTGAGCCGGGTGAAGTGGTTAAGCAAGTAAAAGAAAACTTACTGCCACAGCTAATAGAAGAATTCCCAAGTGTTAAATCAGAGCTTGGTGGCGCAATAGAAGAGCAGCAAGCTCAAGCTAATGAGCAAATAATGTTTTTTATTGGCGGAATGATTTTAGTATACATACTGCTAGCTGTGCCGCTTAAAAGCTATTCACAACCGCTTATCGTAATGTCGGTTATTCCGTTTAGTTTAACCGGGGCTATCTGGGGTCATTACTGGTTTGATTTAGATATGAGCTTAATGTCGGGATTTGGCTTAATTGCCGCAGCAGGTGTTGTTATAAATGATTCACTTGTAATGACCGATTATGTAAACCAAGTTCGCCGCGAAGGTGTTAGCGTTAAAAATGCGGTAATAGAAGCTGGTTGTGCTCGCTTTAGAGCAATACTATTAACGTCTATAACAACCTTTGCTGGTGTATTACCTATTATGTTTGAAACAAGCCTGCAGGCTAAGTTTGTAATACCTATGGCGGTAGCACTTGGCTTTGCTGTTATGTTTGCAACGTTAATAACGCTTATATTAGTACCGTGTTTATATATTATTTTGGGTGATATTGGTGCGATGTTTAAGCGCCCATTTAAAGGCCGAGCTGCTAAAGTCTCGTAATAATACCAATTCGCAATAATACTTAATTATTTTACGGGGCTAAACGTGTCGCTACCTACGTTAAAAAATTCTTATTTAGAACAACTAAATAGCGAGTTTTTTGCCTAGCTATCAACACGTTTTCCCAGCCTTAAAATAGATCACTTAATTAAGCGAATTGGTATAAATATAAAGCATAAAAAAAGCACTGACCGTTATTAACGCTCAGTGCTTTTTTAGTATCTATTTATTGTTGTTAAACTGGCTACAACAATAATTAATCTTTAAATTGCTTATGGCAATCTTTACAGCCTTTAGCCCATGCGCCAAAAGCTTTACCAATTACGGCTTTATCGCCCGATTGAGCAGCTAACGCTAGCTTATCTGCATTTGCTGCAAAAGCATTCGCTTTTTCAACAAATGTTGCATTTTCAGCCCAAACAGCAGCAAGTGCAGCTGTGTCGCCTTTATCTGTCCCTTCGTAAAACGCTTCCCATGGCATTTTTGAAAGTGCAGCAGCGTTGTTAGCACGCATTTTAAATTGCTCTGCGTCAAAAGGTACTTTACCTTTTAGCATTGCGCCCATGTCACCAATTTGTACTGAGATCATTGAAAACGCTGCTTGGCGGTATTCAATCGCGTCACTTGGTTCTTTAAATGCAGAATTTGCCGATACACTAAGTGCACATGTAGCTAATGCTATACCTGCTAATACTTTTTTCAATTTCATGTTTGCCCCTTTTAAAGTAATTGTTAATCCTGTTCTATATTAGCTTCTTTGAATGTTCAAGTTAATATATGTGCTTAATAATTGTTTCTTTAACTAAGCATACAACGATTACTCTATCGTTACATCTATTGTCTTTATTGTTAATGACTGTAAACACCTCGTTGTTATTTTTATTCCTGTTGTGTAACGTCACACCATCATAAAAATAACTAACAAAGAGAGTTTATGAAAAATAATATTTTTAAAATGTCAGCATTGTCTGCTGCAATAGTGGTTTCACTTTCTGGTTGTGGAAGTAGTGATGACGATAATAAAAACAGCGTACCATTAGTTACTGACGTAGCGCCTAAAGCGAGCGATGTAGTTGTTGTAGATTTAAAACAATGGCTCCCTGTTACTGCAGAATTTAAAGCCAGCGATAACGATGGCGATGCTCTTACATTTAGCTTCACTGAAAACGGTGAAGAAGTGGTTGCAGAAGATGGCGTATTCACATTTAGTCACGGTACTCTAACTGTAGAGGGAACATCATTTACTTATGTTCCAATGACGGATGATGATGCAGTTATTGATTACACTGTAAACGCAAATGGTAAAACGGCTTCTGCGCAAATAAGCATTTCAGGAGTTGTTGGTGACCCATTAGCAAATCAACAATGGCACCTAAATAATACAGGCCAAAAAGCATACTCATTAAGCGATGAAATGAAGCAGGGCTTAGTTAATTTATATGTAAATCTATTTGGCGATACAGAAGAAGAAGCGCAAGCAGATGTTGATGCTAGTTTTGCTAATGCAGAAGCTACAGGTTTGGTTGCTGGTGAAGATATGAATGTAACAGCCGCTTATGCTCAAGGCGTTACAGGAGCTGGTGTAACTGCTGTTGTTGTTGATTCGGGTATGGAAATTCGCCACGAAGATTTAGTAGATAACGTATTACCAAATCGTTCTTTAAACCTTAACGCTGAAGCGCTAGATCGTACAGACCCTACAAGTACATCAAACAGTGGTGACCACGGAACAAGTGTTGCCGGCTTAATTGCAGCAAAAGGTTGGAATGGCAAAGGCGGCCGTGGTGTTGCACCTGATGCAGGCTTAATCGGTATGAACTACCTTGGTGGAGATAAAGTAGCACAAACTGATTTACTTGCTCATGGCTTCCCTGGTAGTGGTATTAGTACGTCTGAAAATATTTCAGCCTTTAACCGTAGTTACGGTATTACGTTCCCTACGTTTATCGGTTATTCAGAGCTAGATGAAGCAATTGAGTCTTACCCTAACCTTAACCTTCGTGACGGTAAAGGTGCGCTAAATATGAAATCTAGCGGTAACTCATTTGAAGATGGTGGCGATGAAGGTTCTTTATGTGCTGACAATGGTGCAAATGACTTAGGTTTAACTTGTTATAATGGCGCTTTTGAGCCAAGCCAAGGCCACCCTTATTATTTAAGTGTTGCTGCAGTAAATGCTAATGGTAAACATACTAGCTATTCTACAGCGGGCGCTAACGTAATGGTGTCGGCTCCAGCGGGTGAGTATGGTCGTTTTGCTCCTGCAATGGTAACAACCGATCAAATGACTTGTATTAATGGTTATTCAGGTTTTAATGGTGGTTCTATTGCAGCATGGGCTGCTGCTTACGGTGAAGAGTTTGCTGCAAGTCAATATCCATTTAACTACCCAGGCCATGCAGACAATGCAAGCTGTAACTATACTTCAACGTTTAATGGTACATCATCTGCTGCGCCAAATGCATCGGGCGTGGTATCGTTAATTCTTTCGGCTAATCCAGATTTAACATGGCGTGACGTTCGCCATATCCTTGCATCAACTAGCACTTTAATAGATGCAGATAATGCTGCTGTTAAATTAACAGTTGGTGAAGGCGAATTTGTTGCTCACGACGGTTGGATTGAAAACTCTGCCGGTTATAACTTCAATAACTTATATGGTTTTGGTCGTGCTGATGCTGGAGCTGCGGTTTCTATGGCGAAGGCTTACGATGTTTCTTTAGGTGAACAAGTTATTACTCAGTGGAGCGGTGTTGGTTCAGTAATTGCTGAAGACGCACTTGCACTAGAAATTCCAGATAACAGTGCAACGGGTCTTACACAAGAAATTGAAGTGACTGAAGAGCTAAGCATTGAAGCAATGCAATTTAAGTTTGATGTAAGTAATGCTGAAATGGGCTTTGGCTTAAGCGATGGCACACAAACTTCAGCCGGAACAGATTTAGCTATAGAAGTTACATCGCCAGCGGGTACAAGAAGTGTATTACTGTCATCTAAGCAAGCTTTATTCTACCCAGCATATAGTTTCACTAGCAGTTGGAGTGTTGGCTATATACTAAAAGATGCAGTAATGCTTTCAAATGCGTTTTATGGTGAGTCGACTAAAGGCACTTGGACAGTTCGTTTACTAGATACGAGCGCAGATAGCTATGCACTTAGTAAAGGTGATGACAATGGTTTAGGTGTAGTAGGTATTAGCAATAATAGTTCAGCAAGTGTTTTAGAGGGTGTGTCTTTACGCGCATTCGGTCACGCAGGTCAAGAGTAAGGATTATGAAAATGAAAGTTAATAAATTAATCGTATTAAGTGCTGCTGCGTGTATTTCTTTAAGCGCTACGGCAAACACAAGCTTTGATAAAGAGCTTCAACTACCAAAGAAGCAAGCATCTAGCTTAAAGTATACTAAAGCTGATTTTGGTTCTTATAAAGTAGAGAGAAATTTGAGCCTAGTACCATCAAGTGTTGCTGCCGATGAGCATGTAGTTATGCAAAAAGGCGACATGGCGGTTGTTAATGTTGCAAGTACATCTGATGTAGTAACTAAAGGGTCATTAGTTCGTAATATTCTTACTAATAACTTAAGTTCTTTATCGGGTAATATTACGGTACTTTTAAAAGATGGTATTACTGCTAGCGACATTGCTGCAGCGGCTGGATTAAAAGTGGTGTCTGTATTTCCTGGTACTAAGATTGCCGTTTTAGCAGTGAATGATGGACAAGATATTTTAATTGCAGCAGAGCAGTTAAATGCTTCAGGTTATGCTAAAGAAGCTAGAATTGAAGTGCTAGAGACTATTTATACTGCACAATAAGTTATTTTATTAAATAAGCTTATTTAATAAAAACCCCGAGTAACATTAGTTGCTCGGGGTTTTTTATAAAAAATTAATCATTTATATCAATATCTGCAAATATCATCCCGCGACGCATGCTGCGGGTTGCTAAGAATACCTCACCAAGTAACGACATAAATGCACATATAAGCAATGCCATCGCTGCTACAAAACAACAAGCAATGGTCACGCTTAAGTTAATTGATTGAATGTGCGACAAGAATAAAAACATAACCACAGCACATACAAGTAAGGCACTTAATACGCTTAAGCTGAAAGCAATATGTATACATCGAGATCTTTTTAATAAGGCGCGCAGCTCTGTTGCTAGCGACTTATTAAAATCGTCATCTGTATTTACTTTTAATCTTCGCTCAAGTAAGCGCGCTCTGTCGGTAATTCGTGCTAAGCGATTAGATAAAACACCTAAAGTTGCTGCTATACCTGTGATTAAAAATACGGGAGCAACGGCCGTTTGAATTACTTTTGCCATAGTTAAAATGTTAATTACTTCGCTATTCATTACTACCCTTAATCAGTTGAGCTTAAAAGTGATTTATATATCTACAGAGTACCTGATGTAGGCTTATTAAGAAAAGAGGAATCACGTTGATTTATTTTACATAGCTTCACAAACTAAATCACAACACAGGTTATTTTTAGGTATATTTAATTACTTAATAAAAAATAAAAATATAACAAGGACTTTGACTGATGAAACGTACCCCATTCGCACTCGCTGCACTATCACTCGCTATTTTAAGTGGCTGTAACCAAGCCCCAGAAGAAACTCAAAAAAATAATACACAAGTTAAAACAGTTCAAGTAGTCCAAGCTGTTGCCCCGGTTGCTAAAAAAGTGCCACATGAAATGACTATTCATGGTGATACACGTATAGATGATTACTATTGGCTGCGTGATGATGAACGTAAAGCGTCAGAGGTAATTAACTATTTAGAAGCTGAAAATACATACACTGATGCAATGCTTGCACATACTAAAACGCTACAAAGCGAATTGTTTGAAGAGCTAAAAGGGCGTATTCAAAAAGACGATGATTCAGTCCCAGTTAAAAACGGTGATTATTTTTACTCAACGCAAACACGTGGCGATAACGAATACACTACTTACTTACGCAGCAGCGATTTTGCAGGTACCGATCAGCAAGTTATTTTAGATGTAAATGAGCTTGCTAAAAACCATGATTATTATGCGGTAAGTGGCTTAGATGTAAGCCCGAATGGCAATTTAATGGCTTATGGCGAAGATACTGTTAGCCGTCGTATTTATAGCATAAAAATAAAAGACTTAACTACCGGTAAATTACTCGAAGACACACTTGAAGGCACTAACGGTGGCATTGTGTGGGCAAACGATAATAAAACGGTTTACTACATTAAAAAAGATTTACAAACTCTACTAGGTTACCAAGTTTATCGTCATACATTAGGTACACTGCAAGCTGATGACGAGCTAATATACGAAGAGACTGATACCAGTTACTACATGGGTATGAGTAAAAGCAAAGATGAGTCAGAAATTTATATTTGGCACAGCAGCACGGCCGCATCAGGCGTATCGGTATTAAGTGCTGATGATACCAAAGCAATGCCTAAACGCTTAATTGAACGCGAAGCAGGGCTTGAATATGGGATTTCTAAACTAGGGAATACTTACTACATTGTAACTAACTTAGATGCTGTAAATTTTCAGCTGATGAAAGTTGATATTGATAAAGCAAGCGACAAAGCAAATTGGCAAAGTGTGATCCCAGCGCGCGATAATATTAAGCTCGAAGGCATTGATTTATTTAATGACTACTTAGTTTACCAAGAACGTGAAATGGGCCAATCAAAGTTGATTGCGCGTAATTTAAAAACGGGTAAAGAGTTACCGCTGAGCTTTAACGACAGCGCTTATACAATTGGTACTTATGGCAATAACGATATAGATAGCAGCACGCTACGTGTTTACTACACAAGCATGACCACTCCAAGCTCATCGTACGATGTAGATTTAACGACTGGCGATAAAACGCTTCTTAAGCAACAGGTTGTATTAGGTGATTTTGATGCTGACAATTACGCTTCAGAGCGTATTTTTGTAACAGCACGCGATGGCATTAAAGTACCAGTAAGCTTAGTTTACCGTAAAGATACGTTTAAAAAAGATGGCGCTAACCCGCTACTGCAATATGGTTATGGGTCGTACGGTGCAACCATGGATCCAACGTTCTCAAGCTCACGTTTGAGCTTATTAGACCGTGGCTTTGTATTTGCAATTGCTCATGTTCGTGGCTCGCAAATGTTAGGTCGTCCTTGGTACGAAGATGGTAAGCTACTCACTAAAAAGAATACGTTTAACGACTTTGTTGACGTAACTAAAGCATTGGTTTCTCAAAAGTATGGCGCAAAAGATGAAATATTTGCGTTAGGCGGCAGTGCTGGTGGCTTACTAATGGGCGCAGTGGCAAACCAAGCGCCTGAGCTTTATAAAGGCATGGTTGCTGCGGTACCGTTTGTAGATGTAGTTACAACGATGCTTGATGCAAGTATTCCGCTTACAACAAATGAATACGGTGAATGGGGTAACCCAAACGAAAAGGCGTATTACGATTACATGCTGTCTTATTCGCCATACGACCAAGTATCTAAGCAAGCGTATCCTAATATGCTAGTAACGACTGGCTTGCACGATTCACAAGTTCAATACTTTGAACCTGCAAAATGGGTTGCTAAGCTGCGTGACTATAAAACTGATGACAATAAGTTATTGTTTAAAATAGATATGGAAGCAGGGCATGGCGGCGCATCGGGACGCTTTAAACGCTTAGAAGATACCGCGCTAAACTATGCATTTATGCTTGATTTAGCGGGTATTAAAAAGTAATTAATTTATATATTTAAAATAAATAAAAAATGTAAGGTGCTTTTTAAGAAAGCACCTTTTTTTGTGGCAAGTTAAAGCTAAACATAGTGCCTTTACCAATTTCACTTTGTACGTAAATTTCGCTATCCATCAGTTTTAATAACCCTCTGCAAATAGCCAATCCTAAACCACCTTGCTGGCGCCCTTCTTTATTTGAGTTGCTTGCTTGGTAGTGCGGGTCAAAAATAGCATTCAGCTCATCTTCTTTTATGCCTACACCAGTATCGGATACATGCACAAATAGTTGATTATCGTCACTGCGTTTTACATGTACGGCAATGCTGCCGCCGCGAGGAGTATGCCTAATTGCGTTATCAATTAAGTTGCTTAACACGCGCTCTAATTTAGCTATATCGGCAACCACAGGGAAATCACAAATTGCGGGCTCTACCGATAAACTAATACCTTTTTTATCAACGGCTAAACTGAATTTTGCGATGCAATCGTAAATTAGCTCACCTAAATTAAAGGTTTCTTTGTTTATGCTTATTTCGCCATTTTCTAAGTGAGCAAGCTCAAATATTTGCTCTATGAGTAGCTTTAATTGCCCGCAATTATTAAGCGATACCTGCAAGTATTCTTGCTGCTCTTGTTTACTTAGTTGTTCACCCGACTGATTTAATACTTCTAAAAACCCCTGCAAGGAGGCAAGTGGTGTACGTAGGTCGTGCGAGAGATGAGTTAGCAACTCTTTGCGTTGTTTATCGCCTTGTTCAAGCGCTTTAAACTGCTCGTTAATACGCGTTAACATGGCTTGAATACTTCGCCCTAAACTATGCACTTCGTTACTTTTATGCGTTGAGTAGTTACTTAGCTTGGTGTCGGTAAGGCTGTAGTTTGCGGCTTCAATATTACTAACATCGCGTGCTAAGCGCTGAATTGGGTTGGTAAAAAAGCGTAGCAAAATTAGCATCGCAATAAATAAAAATGCGAGTGTAGAGCCAAGCCATAAAGCGGCTAGCCATAACTTATCATTATTTTTTACAGTGCTTAGTGAGGTGTCGTAAGCCTCACCACCAATAATTACATATAAATAACCTTGTAACTTATCGTGATTAAATACTGGCGCGGCTGAAAATATTTTTTGTTGCTCTTTATTACGAGGATTATCACCATAAATAGGTGCAGCGCTTGGGTCGTTAATCAGTCTTTTTAAAGGCGTTAAACTAATATGTGTGCGTTTAACTTTACCCGGCTTTGCTGAGTAAGTAAGAATTTTTCCGGTTTCGTCTACAAAATAAAATTCAAACGCCGGGCCTAATAACATTAAGGTATGAAATAGGTTTTCAAGCGCTTTATAGTCGTAAACACCTTCTTTTATTAATGGATTATCTTGTACTAAATGCTCAGCTAACGCTAAGTGCAGGTTTTGTTCTGCATGGTGCTTTGAAGTCAGTTCTAATTGCTTGCTCCAACCGTAAACTAGGGCACAAATAAAACAAAAAATTACGACGAGCGATATAGCTAATTTTTGATACAAAGATAATTTCATAATAGGTGTCTTAATTGAGTTGGCTAGGGTTTAGTTTGTAACCAACACCCCAAACTGTTTCGATGATAGGCGCTTGTTGGTGTTCTTCTAGCTTGGCACGTAAGCGGTTTATATGTGAATTAACCGTGTGCTCGTAACCACTGTGTTGATATCCCCATACTTTATCGAGTAATTGTTGGCGACTAAAAACATGATTAGGATGGCGTGCAAAGTAAACGAGTAAATCAAATTCGGTGGCTGTAAGGTTAAGGGCTTGTTTGCCTAAATACACTTGGTGCGAACTAAATTCTATATTGAGTGAGCCTACATTTAGTATTTGTTCGCTATCAACGGGAGAGTTGTCGTTATTTTGGCTAGCGAGTAGCTGTGCTCTGTGGCGTAATTGGGTTTTTACTCTGGCTTGTAATTCGCGTGCAAAAAATGGCTTACAAATATAATCATCAGCGCCCATTTCAAGGCCAATAACTCTGTCCATATCGCTACTAAGCGCGGTGAGTAAAATAACGGAGGTAGTAGGGTAATGCTCTTTTATTTTTCGGCACAAACTCAAACCATCCATTTGCGGTAAGTTTATATCGAGTAAAATAAGTCCGTAGGGATGCTTGGCTATTTTTTTTAAGGCAAGCTCTGCGCTTACAACATGATCAACATGTAAGTTAAGCGACGTTAGCTGTGTGGTAATTAACTTACCTATTTCTCTGTCATCTTCTACTACTAATATTTTTTCGTGACGCATGTATTACCTCGTAAAAAGGGGGGCATCCGTGCTCCCTTACTTCCCCATTACAAGCTGGAACGTTACTGCGTGCGCGTAATTACTATTTTCGATACCGGGTTATCAAACTTATGTTCAACACCGAGTGCTGATGTTGATAATCCATCTTGATTTGAAACAATGCCTGGGTGCATTGTTATTATATCGGCAGTATCGTCACGAATTTCGTTAAATCCTTCGCCGCTAGCGGCAGGACCTGGCACAGTTTCAGCTGTTTCTGTGTTTGCTTCCGTACCAGCATCATAAGCAACGGTTGTACTCATTAGCGAGTCACCTACTTCTAATGAAGATACATCTACAAGACTAAGACCGGTAAATGTGTCATTTGTATTCCCAAGCATTGCAGCAAATGACAAATTAAGCGTTTCTTGGTCTTCAACAGAGATGATTACTGTGGTTGTCTCACCAGGACCAATGCCTCCTTCAGCTGAAACAGCAGCAAGTGCACTTTCGTAACTTAGGTATTCTTCATTTGCGCCGCTTTCTGCAAGCATTTCTAAACCAACAGAGGCTGTTGTACCGAATGTCCAAGGTGCTTCATCTTCAAAAGCAATGACAGAGAGTGGTGACAAAGGCTGTCCTGCAGTTAAGTTACTAAAAGTAATAGTAAACTCATTGATTACAGGTTCTACAACAATAGGTTCAACAACGACCGGCTCTTCAACCACTGGGTCGTTATCATTATCGCTACACGCTGCAAGTGTGGTTGCAAGTGCAAGCACTAGTAGACTTTTTTTAAGGTTGTTAGCAGATAACATAGTCATGCTCCTACTTAACTGTAACGGTTAATTGTGCCACTGGGTTTAACCATCTGTGTACTGTATTACTTAAATCGCTATTGCCCGCTTCTAAATCGTCATCACCTAAGCTACCAGGGTGAATATGGATACTTGTATTTGTATCACCACTTAATATACCTGTACCGCCAGTGCCAGCGTCGCCACCTGGAGCCGCAGGAATACCCGGAGTACCTGGAGCCCCAGAGCCCTCAACTACAAGCTCATTGTTTTGTTCTGTGCCTGCATCGTAAGCATTTAAATTAATTGTGTAAGTGCCTGCTTCTGTTGGAATTTTCCAGCTGTTTAAACCTACAAAGCCATCATTAGTTGGCAGCATCATTGCAGTTAAAGATAAGTACTCGTTACCGTCGGTTGTTGTCAGTGTTGCCGTTGTAGATGCGGCTGGTGCAAGTAAACCTTCAGCTGGATTTGCAGCCATGTCACTACCTGCAGCAGTAGCTTGTGAAACTAGCTCTGCAATATTGCCGCCTTCAGCCATTGTTTGTAATGCTGTAGAAGCTTCTGTTGCTACTTCAAATAGTGTGTCTTCGTTGTTGTGTGCTGTAATTAATAACGGGGTAAAGTGAATACCCTTGGTTAGGTTAGTAACTTTTAAGTCTAGTTCTGCGGCCACAGTCGATTGGCTAGCTGCCGCTAAAAGAATTGCGATTGTTAATGTAGAAGCTTTCATTATTATTTCCTGTAAGTGATGATTCGAGCTAAGTATTGAATAATCGTCTCCAGAAACTCTCACAAACTTATCACTTTTTTATCACAAGATTTCACGCTGTGATTTTTAAAGGTAAATACGTTGGTTGATTAGTAGACATTTGTTTAGTTAAGAGGCAACATACATAAAACAAAAAGGAGCGTGTTATGGAAGAAAATCAACAGGTTGAACCAGTTAATAAAGATGAGCGCATGTGGGCTATGTTATGTCATTTAAGTGCACTGGCAGGTTTTGTTATGCCGTTCGGCTCAATTATTGGGCCATTAATTGTGTGGTTAATTAAAAGAGATGAAATGCCAGTTGTTGACGTGCACGGTAAAAAGGCGCTTAACTTTCAAATAACGATGGCAATTGCATATGTAGTTTGTTTTTTACTGATGTTTGTAGCGATAGGCTTAATATTACTACCTATAGTGGCAATATTTTCGTTTGTGATGGTAGTGCTAGCAAGTATTAAAGCTAACGAAGGTAAAGAGTTTAATTACCCGCTGAGCTTAAATTTGATAAAATAAACATACAGTTTATTTTTATACCAATTGAATAAATTAGTGAGTTATTTAATACGCTAGAATGATTATGTTTTTAATAAAATTGGTATTATAAACCCAGCTATAGGCTGGGTTTTTACGTTTAGCCATAAGGGCATTATGCTTTATCTCACGTTATTTATTAGCGCATTTATATCTGCCACATTATTGCCCAGCTCTTCTGAGGTGATAATGGTGGGAATGATTGCCCAAGGTAAAGTTAACTTATGGCTTATGTGGTGCGTCGCAACGCTTGGAAATGTATTGGGAAGCTGCGTTAATTACTGGTTAGGCACGCAGGTATTACGTTTTAAAGATAAAAAATGGTTTCCGGTATCGCAAAAAGGGCTTGATAGCGCACAAAAGCAATTTAATAAATACGGTGTGTATAGTTTGTTGTTTGCTTGGTTACCCGTTGTGGGAGACCCATTAACGGTGATTGGGGGAATATTTAAAGTACGCTTTAGTATGTTTTTATTACTAGTAACACTAGGCAAAGGCGCGCGCTATTTAGCGGTTATCGCCCTTGCCGTAGGATTCGAAAAGCTTTTTTAAATAAATTTTTTAAGGCCTTATTTAGCCCAATCGAGCGTTAACGACACTGAGTCGGCAAAACGCAGGGCATGTGGTTTATCAACACGTGCTTTAGCGTAATGAACACTTGGGTGTGAGTGACAAACTGCAAGAATTTCAGCCACTAATTTTTCGAGCAGTAAAAAGTGGCCTTGTTCTACTAAGCTAATTACTTCTTTCGTGATCACTTTATAATTAAGTGCTTGGTCTACTTCATCTGTTTTACACGCGTCATCAGCAGGGTAATGAATTTCTAGATTGATCACTACATCTTGCTTTTTCTCACGCTCATCGGGGTTAAAGCCAATAAATGTACGCAGGCGCAAATTAGTAACGTTAATAATTGCATTAGCCATAGGGTTAACCTTTTATAAGCTGCAAAAATTCGTTACGTGTTTTAGGATCGCTTCTAAAGTTACCTAACATTACTGATGTACGCATGCTTGAATTTTGCTTTTCTACACCACGCATCATCATACACATGTGTTTTGCCTCAACAATAACGCCAACGCCTTTAGCGCCAGTAACTTCTTCGACTGCTTTAGCGATTTGATGAGTTAACTGCTCTTGAATTTGAAAGCGACGTGAAAACATATCAACAATACGTGCAAATTTAGACAAGCCTAATACTTTACCGTTTGGAATATAAGCAATATGGCAACGACCAATAAAAGGTAGTAAATGATGTTCACACATAGAGTAAAGCTCTATGTCTTGCACTAAAACCATATCGTCAGCATCAGACGTAAATACTGCTTTATTGGTTATCTCATCAAGCGTTTGGCGATACCCTTGTGTTAAATATTCCATTGCTTTTGCGGCACGTTTTGGCGTATCAAGTAAACCTTCGCGGTTAGCATCTTCACCTACAGCAGTAATTATTTTTTGGTAACTTTCTTTTAACTCGTCATGCATAAGTTTCTCAGTCTAGTGTGTTCTACTTTAAATGGCGTCCGCCATCAACAGGCAAGGAGCGCCCTGTGATGTAGTGGCTTTGTAATAGTAAATCAATACTATTGATAATTTCTTGGCATCCGGGTTCAATGCCCATTAATGATTTTTTGAGGGTTTTAGCTCTATATTGCTCGTCATCATGTTCATTAAAAATAATGAGTGATGGAGCAACCGAGTTTACCTTTATATTTGGTGCATATTTAGCGCTGAACGATTTAGTTAAGTTATCGAGTGCCGCTTTACTTGCTGCATAAGCTAAGTGCTTAGGGCTACCTGTTTCGACTACATAATCAGTAAGGTGAATTATATCAGCAGGTGCTTTAGCACTTTGTTGATAGTTTAAAAGCAGCTCAGCGCACATTAAATTAATTAAATACGGTGTTTTAGCATGTATACGCATCATGTTATCAAACAGTGCTGCAAAGTCAGGATTGTTAGCTTCGCAGTCCCAGCTTGATGCATTGTGAACAATAGCGCGCAGTGATGTTGTGTGCTTTTTAAGCGTATGTATAAATGTGTTTATACCGTCGTCGGTACTAAAGTCGGCATAAATACACACAGCACCTTGTTGCTCTAATGCATCAACAGCGTCGTGGCGAGTACGATACGTAATAACAACAGCTTGCCCTTGAGCTATATAATGCTGAGCAAGTGCTAAACCAATACGTTGTCCTGCGCCGGTAATTAAGATGGGCGATGTCATATAAGGCAGTGTTCTCTTTGGCGGGTAACTTATACCAATATTATTAAAACAAGATCGATCTATCGCTATTTTCTTAGGGCCATAATAGATCACTAATTTAACGCAATAGGTATTATAAAATTCAAAGCGTTAATTTATTAAAATATACGCAGTTTATTAGTCTGTCGATCAAAAAAGCAATTAATCCTCAAAGGGTTAATTGCTTTTCTCTTTTACTAAACATTAATCGTAAATTGTTGGAATAGGTTGGCGCTTATGTTGTGTACGCGTGTAAATACTTACAAGCTTTTGTTCAACATCTTTAGAAACAGATTTACCTTCTAAAAAGTCATCAATTTGCTCATAGCTCAAACCAAGTGCTTCTTCATCTGTTAAGCCTGGGCGGTCACTTTCTAAATCAGCTGTAGGTGCTTTATCTACTAATAAAGCTGGAGCACCGAGCGCAGTAGCAAGTGCACGCACTTGGCGTTTTGATAAACCAAATAGCGGAGCTAAATCGCACGCGCCGTCACCAAATTTAGTATAAAAACCAGTAATGTTTTCAGCACTATGATCGGTACCTACTACTAAACCTTGGCAAAAACCGGCTATTTCGTATTGAGCAACCATACGTTGGCGCGCTTTAACATTACCTTTAATAAAGTCTACTTGCGCTTGCTCAGGCAGTGCTTCACCACAGCCAACTACGGCAGCTATCGCTTGCTCATGCAGTGCATCAGCAGCAGGTTGTACGTTTACGGTTATACGTTTACTTGGTTGAATGAAATCAACAGCTAGTTGCGCTTCGTCTTCATCGGCTTGTATGCCGTAAGGTAGGCGCACAGCAATAAACTGATACTTGTTTGTGTTTTGCTCTTTATTTAGTTCGTTTACGGCAAGTTGACATAAGCGACCGCAAGTTGATGAGTCAACACCACCACTAATACCCAGTATTAACGATCGTGAGTGAGCAGCTACTAAACGTGCTTTAATAAAAGCAACTCGACGAGTTATCTCAGCATTTACATCAATCGTTGACTGAACCTTCATTTCAGCCATAATTTCGGCGCGCATTGCCAGCTCCTTATAAAATTTAATATGTGATACGCAATAAACTTATTATGTGATTTAGTTTTAATTAATTAAAGTTTTAAATGAGCTTTTATTCTGCGAAGCTCTACTTTTAATTCTTCTACTTCTGCAAGTAAATCACTCAACTCTTTGTCTTTAATTACTTCGCTTGGTAGAGCAACAAAGGCATCTGCGGGATTATTTCGTTGTTCGCCAAATAAATGAATGTATCGGCTGTCGCGTTTACCAGCTTCTCGCTCTAATTTACGCGTATACTCGCTTTCAATCAGTTTATTGAGTGCTGTTTCTACTTCATTTACGTTATTAAAATCAGCAAGCCTAGCGCTGCGGGTTCTTAATTCACCAGGGGTTTGGGCGCCGCGTAAAAGTAACAAACAAACAATGGCACGTTGCTGAGCAGAAAATTGCAGATTACTAAACTCAGTGTTGCAAAAGCGGTGGTCGTATTTATTTACGCGACCAGAAAGCCCTTCATCTATAGTTACCAAACGCATGTCTATTAGTTCATCAAGTGCGTTTTGCACGTCACTATCTGTAAGATTTAACACAGGGTCGCGATTAGACTTTTGGTTACATGCGTTCACTAGAGCGTTTAACGATAGCGGATAATGCTCGGGCGTTGTGCTTTGTTTTTCTAGTAAGCAACCAAGAATACGTTGTTGATTTGCTGATAACTGCATAAATAATCTCAAATTAGTAAGCGTATTTTATTAGCTTACACCTTTATTGGATACCAAGCCATTGCTGGAGTTTAGGTTTTAGGGCAGCTAAATCGAGCGGCTTACTTAAATAGTCGTTCATGCCTGCGGCTAGGCATTTTTCTTTATCGCCCTGCATGGCATTGGCTGTAAGTGCAATAATAGTAATATTTTCATTACCCTTACCCGCATCGCCTTCTCTAATGGCTTTAGTGGCTTGGTAGCCATCCATTTCGGGCATTTGGCAATCCATTAAAACTAGCTTATATGGCTTACCTTGTTTTGCATTGAGTTTTACAATTGCCTCAAGCCCATTTTCAGCAATATCAAAAATCACACCTGCTTGCTTTAATAGAGCCGAGGCAACTACTTGGTTTATTTTATTGTCTTCAACGAGTAGTAGTTGTGGCTCTGATGAATCGAGTACCGGTGCTTTAGTTAGCTTGTTTTGCAGCTGTGCTTGTTGCTGCTGTTGTTCAATGTATTTATCGTTCGTGAGTGAGTCAAACAAATCAGAAGGTGTGAGTGGTTTGAAAATCATACAGTCGACTTCCATACCTACTTTAGACTCCTCAGGTGAATAACTCATTGGCGCCATAAGAACTAACTTGCAACTATGCATATTTATAAAGTTTTTAAGCGCAGTTATATGCGTTTGCGGCGCTTTTTCAAAAAAGTAGTAATCAACTAAAATAGCTTCAGGGTGGGTGGTTACATTATTTAAATAATCATCAACCACGAGATAGTCACGTAAGCAATTGACCTTTGCACCCCATACCGTGAGTTGTTTGCTGGCTGTATTTGCATTTAACGAGCACTCATCAATAATTAAAATATGTTTGTTTTTAATTAAATGACTCGGTAAATCTTGTTCTTTGCTTAAGCGAGGCTGTATTTGTATTGTGAAAGAAAATGTACTTCCTTCACCTTGCATACTGTTTACGCTTACTTCACCGTTCATTAGCTCACACAGTTGTTTTACTATGGCAAGGCCAAGCCCTGTACCTCCAAACTGGCGTGTAGTTGAGGTATCTGCTTGTGTAAACGAATCAAATAGCGACGCTTGTTTTTTAGGGTCAATACCAATGCCAGTATCAATAATCGAACATTGTAGGAATGAGCCATCAGTTGTTTCATCCACTTTGGCAGTAATAACGACTTCGCCATCAATAGTAAATTTAACGGCGTTGCCAATTAAGTTATTCAAAATTTGGCGTAAACGGTTAGGGTCACTAATTATTTCGCTAACTGTAATTTGAGTGGCATCTAAAATAAGTTTTGTATTGTTTTGCTCTACTTTTAAAGCAAATGACTCAACCACTTCTCCTAATAACCGTGGCAGATTAAATTGCACGTTTTCAATATCGAGTTTACCGGCTTCAATTTTAGAAAAGTCTAATATGTCGTTAATTATATTAAGTAGAGATTGAGCTGATGACTGAGCAAGTTCGATATGATGCTTTTGCTGCAGATCTAATTGAGTTTGCTTAATTATATTAAGCATACCTAAAACCCCATTCATGGGGGTGCGAATTTCGTGGCTCATACTTGCTAAAAATTCACTTTTAGCTTCAACCGCTTGTTCAGCAGTTTCTTTGGCGGCAACCAGTTTTTGTTCGGTTTCAATTCGTTGCTGGCTGGAGTGCAAGCTGCCTATTAACGCAGCAACGGCAATTAAAAAGCTTTCTTCATTTTTAGACCAGTAGCGCATAGATTGGCACTGCTCTGCAGAAACGACCCCTATGGCACCACTTCCTGCTGGAATGATTACGCACAGCATTGATTTAATCTCGAGTGGCATTAAATACTGCTCTTTAATTGGTGCAAGTATTGGGTGCTCTAGTGCATCGGGTGCATTAAACACTGCTTGATGATCTATTGCATTAAAAAAGCCGGGATTGTTTTTTCTTAGCCAAATAGAGTCAATTTTGTCACTGGGCGAATGTTTGCTATGTATAGCAAAGGGACTTAGTTGAGACTTGTCTTCATTAAAAAACCAAATACTGGCACGTTTAATATCGAATGCTTGGCAGATTGCCTTAGTGATAATATCTTTCGATTGGCTAAGTTGGCCATTTAATATTAATTTATTAACGGTGAGAGAAGCTAAAATTTCGTTATGTAATGCGGTTTTATTGTTTTCTAATTCAATTTTTTTACGGGTATCAATATTCTGTAGTGAGCCAAAAATACGTGTGCATCGTCCATTTTTTCGTTCTGCTTCACCATGTACGAGTACCCAAACAGATTCGCCTTCTTTATCCATTACTTCTAATTCAACTTCGTAGCTTTCACCATACTTTATGGCTCGCTCAATTAAAGGCTGAATTGTTTCTCTGCTGGTGCCTTTTTTAAAGTAATTTAAATCTTTAGGCCATTCTGGTTGGTTATTTAATGGGTGTTTAAATAGTTTTTTGGTCATATCAGACCAATACACTTGTTTAGTTTCTAAGTTAAATGACCATGCGCCTATTTGGGCTAGATCACTCATTGCTTCAAGCATTTTTTCATTTTGTTGCTGACGATTAAGCATTTTTAAAAAGAATAAAAAGGCCCAAATTAATAACCCGCAAATAATAATAATCGATAACCGAAGTGGCCATACAGCTGAGTTTGGAGGGCTCCAACCTATTTTAGGTGCAACATAAAGTTGCCAATTCCCACCTTGAAAGCTTAATGTAAACTCAAGGGGGTCTTGATCTGTTATATTTTGATCACCATAAAAAAACTCCCCTTTTTTGCCTAGCCCATGTCTGCCTTGTAAAGCGACGTTATACTCTTTTTCGAGCTCATAAATACCCGAATTTTTGTAGACTTTATCAATATTAAGAACAACTGAGAGTAATCCCCAAAAGCGATTCTCTGGAGGTACGTAAACAGGAACTCGGGCAATAAGTGCAATGTCACCTTGAATTAATTTTAATGGACCAGCCATAACTATGGTATTTGTATCGCGGGCTCTAATTGCATCAGCGCGTTGGTTTTTTTCTTCTAAGAAGTTTAAACCGAGTGCTTTTTCATTACCTTTTAAGGGGTAAGTCATGCGAATTACCATATCGGGAGCGCCACCAATATTACGAAGCTCATTTGAGGTTTTAAATAGCGGTTGAGCAATTTGTTCAAATTGTTTTTGCTTTAAATTAGGCTGTGCTGCGACGGCAACCCCTAAGCCTCGAACTAGTTGGATATTAGAAACTAAAATAGATTCTAATTGAGCACGATAGGTACTTACTTCAGAGAGTATTTGTAACCTATGTGCATCTTTTACACGATTATAGTTAATACGATCAAGAACGACACCAACTAGTACAGTTAGCGTAAGCGATAACCAAAAGGTCAGCTTAAAGTTATGAACATTTGTTTTGTTATTAGTAGACGGTGGCATTAGCTACATCGTGGCGTTAATTTAGGCAAATTAACTATAGCTAATTTATGACATAAATGAAAACGGCGCATTAACAAATGCGCCGTTTTATTTTTATAATTAGTAGTTTAGCTATCGCTAACTTCACGCGCCCAATTATTTTGCTTTGCTACATGTAGCTTGCGGTAACCATCAAGTAGTGCCGCATGCTTTTTAAAGCCTTCAAGCGATAAACCAGGGAAAGTTAAACCGTTAAATTGTTTTTCACCTTCGGCAATTTCAATAGCGAGCGTTACGTTATTAGCGCCAAACATTAAGCCTAACGCATCTTGGTAATCAGCGTATTGGCGCTCGTCATCATATTTTATTTCTAAAATAGCTTTTAAACAGCGAAAATGACGCATTGCATCTTCGTTTACTTGGCCCGTATGAAGTATCCAGTCAACCCAATCAATGGCTTCTTCGCTGCCTGCGGCTAAACATAGGTGCGCTTTAAGTTCACCTATACGCAGTGTGTGCCATGGTGTGTCGGCATCGGTTGCTAAACCAATAAATTCTGCGGCGCGGATAATATCGCTATGACCTGCTTCTTCTAGGCTGTCGTAAATTTCCATCCATTGCTCTGCATCGTACTGATCAAGCGATAGGAATGCTTCGCGAAATTTTGCGCCTTCGTTGTTGTTGCGCCAAATAAGCTCATCAACTGGATAAATATCTGACATGCCTGGTACTAAAATACGACATGCGTATACGTTTAGGTGCGTGTAATCCATGATGTATATATCGTGATCCATGCTGTGAATCAGGTCAGTACAGAAGTTATACTCTTGCTCTGTTGTGCCGCTAAAGTCCCAGTGTACAAATTCAAAGTCAGGTTTTGCACGGAAGAAATCATGCGAAATCAAACCGCTTGAATCAATAAAGTGCAGTTCAATGTTCTCTGGTGTTGCTACTTCATCGTTATCAAATGTTGCAGGTTGGAATACATCTAGTTGATCTAAACGACGACCTTGTAGTAACTCTGTAACTGTACGCTCAAGTGCAACTTCAAATGATGGGTGAGCACCAAAAGAAGCAAATACAGAGCCATCAGTTGGGTTAATAAGCGTTACGCTCATTACTGGGTAAATCCCCCCAAGTGATGCATCGGCAATACGTAAATGAAAGCCATGGCTGCGAAGCTCTTCACACGCTTCGTGAATTTTAGGATATTGTTTAACAACGTCTTCAGGCACGATTGGTAAACAAATGCCTTCGGCGATGATGCGGTTTTTAATAGCGCGTTCAAATACTTCTGATAAACCTTGTACGCGAGCTTCAAACTTCGTGTTACCTGCGCTCATACCGTTAGATACAAAAATATTACCGATAACGTTTACCGGAATGTATACGTCTTGGTTATCGCGTTGGCGAGTGTAGGGCAGGGTACAAATGCCACGATCAATATTGCCTGAGTTAAAATCAAAGAGATGTGATGCGTTAAGTTCGCGCTCTGGGTCAAAGTAATCCCATAAGCTTTCATCCATAATTCCTTGTGGTACTTCGTCGCCTTCAACTTTAAACCATTTTTCGGTTGGGTAATGAGTAAACTCGCCATTGGCAAATTCTTCACCTAGATAAAAGTCTGCAAAAAAGTAGTTACAGCTTAAACGCTCAAAGTATTCACCGAGTGCTGAGGCAATAGATGCTTTGTCGGTTGCGCCTTTACCATTGGTAAACATAACACCGCAGTCACTGTCTTTTATATGAACCGAATAACAGTTAGCTACAGGGTTAAGCCAAAGCGCTTCTTCAACATTAATGTGTAGGGCTTCAAGCTTGTTTTGCATGGTAGAGATTGACGATTCTAGGTCGCGGTCTTTACCTTTGATAAATGTTTTTTCAGTCATATTGATCTCAACTAGTTCTGCACGATGTGTGGAGCTGACATTATCGTGGATTTTGATGTTTATTTCACCCTTTGCGAGCAAGAACATTATTATTTAATAAAACTATGGTTATTATATGCCCTTAACGCTTGGTCAAAACGTGCAAAGGAAAGGTTGATGTTTAAAGTAATCAAACGCTTGTTATTATTAATTGTGATTTTAGGGCTGGCAAGTACCGCCGTTGTTTATGGTGTACTTAGTTTAAGTTTACCTGCCCTTGATGGAAACGGACGTAGTAACGCGGTAGTAGATCCTGTAAAAATTTCGCGCGATGCACTAGGGCAAGCAGTGATAAATGCAAATAGCCGAAACGATGCAGCCTATGGTTTAGGTTATGCGCATGGGCAAGACCGATTTTTTCAAATGGATTTACTAAGACGTAATGCCGCAGGCGAGCTAAGTGAATTATTTGGCGAAGCCGCGTTGGGGCTCGATAAGGAAATGAGTTTTCATCAATTACGTAAACGCAGCCAAATTATTTTACAAACGCTGCCTGATGCCGATAAGCAATTACTTAAAAGTTACGCTCAAGGTGTAAACGAAGGCTTAGCGCAAGTAGGGTATTCAAGCTTTGAATATTTACTAACCGGTGCAGCACAAAAGCCATGGCAAAGCGAAGATAGCCTACTTGTGATATTTAGCATGTACCTTGATTTACAAAGCGCCACATTTGAGCGCGACCAAGCACTTATTCAAATTGAGCAAGCGTATGGTAAGCAAATGGTTGATTTTTTAACGCAACCGAGTAAGTACCAAGCCGCACTTGATGGCAGTAAATTAGCGCCTTATAGTGGCGGCATACCTACTTTGCCAACTCAAACACAGCATACAGTTAAAAGTATTGAAGCCAACCAAGAGCGCGGCAGTAATAACTGGGCTGTTACGGGAACGCTTACTAAAACAGGTGCTGGTATGGTGTCGGATGATATGCATTTATCGATGGCAGTACCTGTAATTTGGTACAGGGCACAATTAAATTACATGCACAGTGGTGAGCAAACTCAGGTAACCGGTGTATCGCTGCCCGGAGCGCCTGCTATTGTAGTGGGCACTAACAATAATATTGCATGGGGGTTTACTAACGGCTATTTAGATACAGCCGATTGGATTGCATTAAACGATAACAGTAAAACATGGCAAGTTGATGAGCCAATTGCATTACCCGATGGGGAGGTCGAAAACTACTCATTAATACTCAGCGAATACGGACCTGTAAAATACATTAACGAAAAACCTTATGCACTTAGCTGGGCGGCACACCAGCCTTATGCCGTTAATATGCAGTTATTAAAATTAGAGCAAGCCAAAACAGTAGATGATGCACTTGCTGTCGCAAGCGATGTGGGAATACCGGTGCAAAATCTAATGGTGGTCGACAGCCAAGGTAGCGCAGCGTGGAAGCATATGGGCGGTATACCAGCGCGTAAAACGCCAAGTGAGCTTGGCGTAAATGCCGATGACTACTCAGCGCTTTGGCAGCAAAGCGAGTTACAACGCCCGTTTGTTAAAAACCCACAAAGCGGTCGATTATGGACTGGTAATTCTCGCGTGGTGTCGGCTGAAGATAATACCCGTTTTGGTAATGGTGGCTATGCACTCGGTGCACGTTCGAGTCAAATTCGCGATAGATTATTTGAAAAACAAACATTTGCAGAGAGCGACTTTTACGCACTACAGCTCGATAACCAAGCTCGCTTTTTAATGCCTTGGCATGCTCTGTTATTAAAGCAATTAAACACCGAGCAAACTAAAAATCAGCAATATATAACCGCGCTCGAAAATTGGCAGCAATGTGCATGTTCAACCTCCATAGGGTATACCTTAGTTAAGCGCTACCGCGATGAAGTGATTAATATTTTATTTAGTAATATTGAAAGCCAATTAAATAAACAGCAAGGAACACTAAAATACGTAAAACGAGGTTTAGAGCCCGCAGTTTGGCAGCTTATTAACAACAAACCCGACACATGGTTAAACCCACAATTTAAAAGTTGGGATGCGCAATTACTCGGTGCATTTAGCCAAACTGTTACTAAGCTTACCGAGCAATTTGGTAATAACGTACAAAGTTGGCAGTGGGGCAAGGTAAACGAGCTAGTAATAGAGCATCCGTTTGCAAAGCAAATTCCCTTACTTGCTAAGTTTTTAAATATGCCTACAGCACAAGGTTTTGGCGATAGTTACATGCCCGCCGTACAAGGGCGTAGTTTTGGCGCATCGCAGCGCTTTATTGCTCAACCAGGTCATTTAGAGCGTGCAATTTTAGCTATTCCGGGAGGGCAATCGGGGCATCCGTTATCTGAATTTTATAGAGCGGGTTTTAGTGACTATGTAGAGGGCAAACATACGCCTTTATTACCTCAAGAATTAATACATCAAATAGTAATAGAGCCTACGCGATGAACTAAAGTATAGCTAAACACGTTCTATATAATCACTAATAAAACAACAGAGAACTAAAATGAAAAAAATACTACCCGCATTAATAACAGGTTTATTACTAAGCACTACAGCGCAAGCCGATGAAGGCCCAGTAACAGCACAAAAATTAAGTGACCATGTATACGTACTATTTGGGCAAGGCGGTAATATTGCAGCAAGTGTAGGCGATGATGGCATTTATATTATTGATGATCAGTTTGCCAAGTTATCAGATGATATTAAAAAAACGATTAGCGATTTAAAACCAGGCAGTGCAGAGTTTGTTATTAATACGCATCATCATGGCGATCACACCGGCGGCAACGAAAATTTTGCTAAAGCGGGTGCGCACGTTATAGCACACGACAATGTACATAAACGTTTAGAAGAGCAGCATGGGGAAGGGTCAGACTTTTTACCGCGCATTAGTTTTGGTCACGATTTAAAACTGCATTTTAATAACGAACACGCCCATGTGGTGCATTATGAGCATGCACATACCGATGGCGATTCAGTTATCTTTTTCAGTAACGACAACATAGTACACATGGGCGACATTTACTTTAATTTTGGTAGCTTACCGTTTGTTGATGTAGATAGCGGCGGTAGCGTTAATGGTATTTTAGCGGCAGTAGACGATGTAGTTAAACAAATTGACGACAACACTAAAGTAATACCAGGACACGGTAAGGTAAGTGACCGTTCAGGACTAATAGCGTATGGTAAGTTAGTTCAAAGCGCGAAAGATGTGATGCTAAAAGCAATGCAAAATAATGCAAGCTTAGAGCAAGTACTTAAAGCCGATCCATTGGCAGAACTTGGTCTTGAATACGCTGGCTGGTTACCAAAAGAGAAAGTAACCACACTCTTTTACCGCAGCTTAAAGTAGTACATCTAAAGTAAAAAACATGATACAAAGCTGAATGTATTTTAAAGTGCATTCGGCTTTTATTTTCTTATGCCTAAAGGAGTTGTGTATGTCGGCAGAAAAAACCCATCTTGAAATTTGTAACTTAACCAGAGAGCAATATCCGCAAATTAAAACCTTGATGGATCAAGCGTATCCCGACTTAGGTGGTGCGTGGCCAAGTCATACCATTTTTAGATTAATAGACCAATTTCCTGAAGGGCAAATAGGGATTGTAGATGACGGCGTGCTGGTGGGCTTAGCGCTGAGCGTGCAAGTTGATTACACACGCTTTTCAAACCCGCATACATACGAAGATATTGCAGATGGCCACGACCGTGTATTTAGCGATACCGACGGCGATGCGCTATACGGCTTAGATGTTGCTATTAGCGAAACTCACAGAGGCATGCGCTTAGGTCGTCGCCTTTATGATGCCCGTAAAGAACTGTGCCGCCAATATAACCTACGCGCTATTTTAGCGGGTGGGCGTATTCCACGTTATTTTAATCACAGTAGTGAAATGACGCCAATGGAATATATTGCAAAAGTAGATCAGAGAGAGTTGTACGATCCTATTTTAAGTTTTCAGTTATCTAACGATTTTCAGGTAAAGCGTTTACTTAAAAAGTACTTACCAGAGGATCAAGAGTCAGTTGGTTACGCCACTTTACTTGAGTGGAATAACATTATGTATGAACCAACCGACACAGTGCTTGAGTCAACTAAATCAATCGTGCGTGTAGGTGCTGTGCAATGGCAAATGCGTTGTGTTGAATCGGTTGAAGAAATGCTAAAGCAGGTTGAATACTTTGTAGATACCGTATCTGACTACAAAAGTGACTTTATACTATTTCCTGAATTTTTTAACGCGCCATTAATGGGTTTAGGAAATCAAAGCAACCAAACTGAAGCGATTCGTTATTTAGCCGAATATACCGAAACGTTTAAAAACGCGATGTCGCGTATGGCAATAGAATACAACGCCAATATAATTACTGGCTCTATGCCACTTGCCGAAGATGATAAAATTTATAACGTGAGTTATTTATGCCACCGCAGTGGTAAAATAGACGAGCAACGTAAAATACATATTACCCCGCATGAGCAAAACGATTGGGTTATTCAGGGCGGCGATAAAATTGCTGTATTTGAAACCGATGCAGGGCGTGTAGGTATTCAAATTTGTTATGACGTTGAGTTCCCTGAATTATCACGCATATTGGCCAAACAAGGGTTAGATATTTTGTTCGTCCCATTTTGGACAGACACTAAAAATAGCTACTTACGTGTTCGCCATTGTGCACAAGCACGTGCAATAGAAAACGAATGTTATGTAGTTATTGCAGGCTCGGTAGGTAATTTACCACAAGTAGAAAGCCTTGATGTCCAGTACTCACAATCGGCAGTGTTAACGCCTTCTGATTTTTCGTTCCCGCACGATGCAACACTTAACGAAGCCACACCTAATACAGAAATGCTGTTATTTAGTGACCTTGATATGGATAAGTTAAAAATTCTTCACAGCGAAGGCACAGTGCGTAACTTAAAAGACCGCCGCGAAGATTTATATGAAGTTATATTGAAAAAGAGAGATGTTTAATGGCGTGGATTTATTTGGTTATTGCCGGTTTACTTGAAATTGGCTGGCCGATAGGTTTAAAAGTTTCACAAAATCCAGATACTCGCTGGCAGGGTATCGCAATAGCGGTGGCATTTTTAGTTGCTAGTGGTTTTATGTTGTGGCTCGCCCAAAAGCAAATATCAATGGGCACCTCATACGCCGTATGGACAGGTATTGGCGCTGCAGGTACGTTCTTAGTGGGTATATTGTTTTATAACGATGCCGCTACGTTTGGCCGTATCGCGGGAGTATTAATGATTATTAGCGGTGTGATAATGCTAAAAATCAGCTCTTAGAATCAGTTATTAAAACTATAAAAAATTATAACAGCGCAGGTGTAAAAGCCTGCGCTGTTATATGCTGCCATTAATACGGTAACATTACCAAAATAGCGGCAATAGCAATGAGTATTAAGCCTGCAGTATCTTGTTTTTTAAGTGGCTGTTTTAACCAAAGTACGGCAATTAGCATGGTAAAAAATACTTCAACCTGTCCAAGTGTTTTAACGTAAGCAACATGTTGTAAGCTCATTGCACTAAACCAACCAATAGAGCCGACACAACTAAAAACACTAATTGCGGCTGTAGTGCCTTTGTATTGCCACAGTTTACTGAGTGTTTGCGGCTCTTTTAATAATAAATAGCCAAGTAGTATTAGCGTTTGTAGGCTGATTACAAACAGTAAAACCCAAGCGGCAGAATGTGGGAATAGTAACCCTGAATTTAAACTCGCTTCTCGTACCCACAGTGAGGTAAGTGCAAAGCAAGTACCACAAGCAAGGCCTAGTAATGCTGTTTTAGCATTAAAGTGTTTAACGCTTGTTATGCCACTGAGCAGCAATACGGCAATAGCGCCAAAAAATACACCAAGCCAACCGAGCAGAGAAAGTGCCGAGCCAAAAAATAACACACCTAAAATAGCGGCCACTAACGCCTCGCTTTTGGCAAGACCAGCACCTACAGCGTAATTATTCATTTTAAACAACTTAACCATTAAACCGGTAGCAAGTATTTGCATAACACTTGCGCCTACAATAAATCCCCAAAAGGCATTATTAAATGTAGGCATGGTGGTATCTTGATATTGATACAAACCATATAAATACACGGCAGCAATAGGGCCTGCAATAATAAAGCGGGAGAGGGTTACGCCAGCAACACTCACATCGTTACTTAATTTACTTTGCAGGGCATTACGCCATGCTTGCATGAAAGCGGCTAAAAAAGTGAAAAATATCCAGGTCATGATTGTCATCGTTAAAATGTAAGGCAGTAAAGTTAACAAGCTTTGTGAAGTAAAGCGATGCATTAACCGTGATGTTGAATATTCATCATCTGCGACATTATGTCGCACGGGCTTGAGGATAAATTTAGCTATAGTAGGTCTGATGTTATTGTTAGCCGCCAGAGTTTGTCATAAACGTATCTGGCGGCTTTTTTATTGCGCTTATGCTAAATTATCCGAAACATTAAAAGGATAAATTATGACAACATTAGTTGTATGTGCATTACTTGCGGTATTAATGCCTTACTTTGCAAAAGTGCCGGTTGCTATAGCAATGGCAAAATTAGGTCGATACGACAATAAACACCCAAGGGCGCAACAAATAAAATTAACCGGCTTTGGTGCACGGGCGCTCGCTGCTCATCAAAATTGTTTTGAATCGCTTGCTGTTTTTGCTGTCGCTATTGCAGTTGTACTCGGCACTAACTCTGTAGGTGCAGTGACCGAAATGTTAGCGGTTACGCATATTGTGTCGCGTATTTTGTATTGCGTATTTTACTATATGAACCTAGATATAATTCGCTCATTAGTGTGGTTTATTGGTTTGGGTACGGCGATTGCCATGATTGTGGTGAGTTTATAACTTTATAGCGTAAAACCACAAAGCAAGCAGCCTAAAAGGGCGCTTGCTTTGTAGTCTTGAACAACCCGGTGGCGTTAATGCGATACTTTAATTCGCTCAATTAAATCGGTAGGTGCCACTTCACTATTAATCGCAAAATCTAGTTGTACAAGTACATCTTCAAAACCTGAATCAGATGCTTTATATTTCCATTTTGCTAGTGCCTCTTTCGCTGATTTATCAAAAACATCTTTAGGTTTAGATTGAATAACACTAATGTTTTTTGTTTTACCGTTTGCTGCAATATCGTATTTTAATACAACAGAGCCGCTGATCCCTTGTTGAGCTGCTTGTATTGGGTAAGCAGGTTCAATGCGTATTGTTGGTGAAATATGTTCCTCTTGCGTTTTATTTACTTCTGGTTGCTTTGCAATTGCTAAGCCGCTTAGCATGCTTGCGGCTACAAGTAATAAGCCACCTTTAGCAAACTTTGAACGCTCCCCGCTGTGTTTTATATTAGTTAGTCGTTGTAACATGGTTTTTTTATCTCCGTAGTGTGAATAAGCCATAAGCCCTGTGGGCGCATTCGCCGCGCAGTTTATTAAGGCTTTGCTATATAAAATATGTTGTTGTGTGGTTTTATTGCTAAGTACCCGTTCATCACAAGTCAGCTCTTGTAGTCGGCGCATACTTGCGTAACAAAACCAAGCTAGTGGGTTAAACCAAAGTAAAATAGTAGGCAGTAATATAAGTGCGTTTGTTAAGTTGTCTTTGCGTTTAATGTGTACTTTTTCGTGCTCTAAAATAAGTGCTAATGTGGCTTGATCAAACTGAGTATTATAGTTACTCGGTAACACCAGCTTGCTGTTTAAAATACCGACCACCATTGGCGTGGCTACATGTTGACTGGTGTAGGTTTTAACACCAGTGGTAAGAGTACCTTCAAATTGAGTTAACTCAGTTAACTGCAGATTTTTAACAAAACGGGTATGTGTAATAAAGCTAGCTATTAATAACCCTGCAGTAATAAGTACATACATGAGCGCCCAGCTAATACCCATTCCATGTATAAAGGGCTGGTTAGGGGTGATTAAATAATGGCTAATGTTGCTACTTTGCAGTGGTTTAACCGCATTTGGTAAATTAGCAATAACCAATGCTGCAGGTAATAGCCATGCTAATTTATATACAAACCGTGAGCCAAGGGCTTTTAAACCAAATCGCTCGAGTAAAATAAATCCACAAAACAAAATACTTAATAGTAATTGCTGCTCAATTAACCAATTAAAACCAGTTTGAATAACCATGTTAATCCCTTACTTTTGGTTTTTTTCCCAGTCATCTATGACTTTTTTAAGCTCGTTTATATCTTGCTGAGAAAGCTGCTCCGATTTAGCAAAGCCACTTACAAGTGGCGCAATACGTCCACTAAAAAAACGCTCAATAAAGTTTTGGCTTTCTTTTAAGGTGTAGTCGGCGCGCTCCATACACGGCATATAAATATATTGGCGACCTTCTTTTTCAAATGTAAGTGCGCCTTTTTTTACTAGTCGACCTAGTAGGGTTTTAATTGTTTTTTCGTGCCATTGCTTATCGTCGCTTAAGCGTTCAATTATTTGGCTCGCGGTGGCGGGGTAGTTAATCCAAAGTGCGTCGAGCACGTCAAATTCTGCTTTTGATAACTCAATCATGCTATTGCCTACAAATGTAATCTTTAATTAAAGACTACACCTGTAATCTATAAATGCAAGTTTATTTTTTAACTTTTTAGCGTGTTATTTTACCTAATAGGCAGGAGGTTCGCTGTGGGCTTTTAAAATATCAGCTTTATTAATGCGGATATATTGCCCTTCAGGGAGGTTTAAACTTTCTAGTACAAGGTCACTAAATTGCGCTCTAAATAAATCAATTACTTTGTATCCGCAGTAATGCGCCATTTTACGTATTTGCCTGTTTAGCCCTTGTTTTAAAACAATACTAAACTGATTACTGGCTATTTTATTTACTTCACAAGGCAGGGTTATGTGTTTATCAACGGGTACACCTGCTGCCATTTTTTTACAAAAAGCATCGTCTAAAGACTTATTTACGGTGACTAAATAATGTTTAGGCTGGTGGAAGTCAGGATGTATTAGTTGGTTACAAAACCCCCCATCGTTGGTCAAAATAAGCAAACCACGAGAGTCTTTATCTAATCGACCAATAGGGTAAACACGGGTAAGTATAGGCAAGTAGTGAATAAGGCTGGCAGGGTCATCAATATTTAATTTGCAGTCAATGCCTACCGGCTTGTGATACGCAAAATAAACTAAATCTGCTACACCTTCAATTTCTTGCCCGTTAACTATTACAGTGTCTTGCTCATCAACGTGATCAATATGATTCGCTAGGCGATTATTTACAGTTACAACACCTTCATCAATTAAACGCGATGCTTGTTTACGAGAACAAATACCTGCATGGGCAATATATTTAGCGAGTCGGATTTTTGTGCTCATAACGTGTGATGCCAGCGGCTAATAAAAATTTGATCGCGATTATAGCAAAGCTGCGTATCGATACTGTTAAATTTAATTAAGGCAAAAATTATGGGTATTAAATTTTCACAGTTAAAGAAGCATGAGCCGCTACAAAAAGTCATTGTTCACTCGTTAGATATGGCGCTTTATCAAGTATCGGTAATGATTAATAACGTTGAATATTATGTAACAGAAGACAGCGGTGAATTTTTAAGAGCGCTAAGCCCACTGCATGTTCAAAAGCGTTTTGACAAAATAGCATATGCACAGATGATATTAAGGCAAACTAGTGCTTATGACGAAATGTGCGGTCAGCCAGAAAAAACCGGCAGCAATATGCTTGAAGTACCTTATGGTAAAAATAATCTGTATTGATGGTATGAGTTTGCTAACATTCGCTTTTTAAGAAGCGCAATATGTACCAATTACAAGCAGATCACTCCGACGTATTAAGCTCTATACTACGTGGTAAAATAGTTGAATTTAACGCCCAGCATTTTGATGCGCAAAGAGTGCCATTAGGCTATAAATTTACTGATGAGCAAGGTGAGCTTGTTGCCGGTATTAGTGGGTGTGTGTTTGGAAATTGGCTGATGGTTAGTTGGCTTTGGTGTAGCGATAGTGCGCAAGGTAAGGGGCTTGCAGGTAAGTTGCTAACGGCACTTGAGCAAGCTGCTATTGAATTAGGTGCAACAACTGCTCAGCTTGATACACTTGATTTTCAAGCAAAACCCTTTTATGAAAAGCGCGGTTATAGTGTTAAGTATCAACTTAATAATTACCCACGCTCAGGTACGCGTTACTTTATGGAAAAGCCACTTTAATTTTGCTGGCTATTTTTCTTTTAATGGCTCGCCTTCAAAGGTAACACCTAAAAAAGGTGTTGCCTCTGGTGCTAACATAAACGTGCGAATGTTCATGTGATCATCCCCTTTAGGGTTTTGCAGCACGTCTTCTCGGTAAAACTTACCAAAACAATCCAACGTATTTTGTTTACTTAAGTCGTTTAATTTAGCAAACGCAAAAATTTTACACGATCCGTTGTTCTCACTCGCAGCGCTAAGTAATCCATGGTTATTAAAGCCACATGCAGTAAAGTCGTAATTTGCTTCAATCACCGCCATTGTATCGGTAAATTGAATGCTTTTTGGGTTTTCTGCAAGGGTTTTTAAATAGTCATTTAGTGTCATGTGTTACCTTTGGGTTTTTAATTATTTAGCGCTCAACTCTAGCTCATCTGTTTGCTGATTTATATTGAATTTAAATCGCGATAGAAAGTTCATTCCTAGCAAACCTTGCCCGCGGGTGTTTTCAATACTCAACACTTCAAAACCATAAATAATTTGCGAGCCCACTTTAAACGATTCAATTTGATAACGCTTTACAATAATTTGACCGTTAGCTGTATTTACCGTTACATCGCCTAAATATAAAGGTTGTGGCGAAATTTGCTCAATTATACTTGTAGGTAGCGAGGTCACGCTTGCGCCAGTATCAATCATTAGTTCGGTCAATAGATTATTATTTATTTCGGTGTTTATTAAGTAATGTGCGCCGTAAGGCGTTAAAGCAACGAAGTCGTCTTGCGATTGTGCTTTATTGATCATCGCTTGCAGTGTTTGCACTTGGCTTTTTAGATTGTGCTGGTTTGGCATTCGATCAAGCGTTGCTTGTGCGCTAATTAAATCGCCTTGCTGATAGTAGGCGTACGCAAGCGGGTATAAAAACTGTGCGTTATCGCTTTTATAATCAAGCCAAATTTGTGTTTGCTCAATAATAGCTTGCCAATTTTGTTGCTCAGTTAATGTGTGTAATTCGTTTTGAGTGAGCGTATTTAAGCGTGTATTTGCATTGCTTTGCTGATCAGCAGATAGCAACGGAAACAACTCAAATAAAGCAATAATGGCGTTTTGTGTTTGCTCGCTACTTATTAAATACTCAACCTGAAAGTTAAGTAATTCTACGTTATAAGGACTGTTATTTAATAGCGCATTGAGAAATGACTCGCTGAGTAATAAATTGCTACTTAGCCATGTTTTAAGCTGTACTAGCCACGATGAATAAAGTTTTTTTGCACTTTCTGGATTGCTGTTTTTTAACTGTTGATAGCTATTAAGTGCGGCTTCAAATTGGTGTTGTTTAAATTGCTGCTTTGCCGTATTTAGTAACGTATTTTGTTGTTTAGGTAATACACTTTGCTGGGTACTTTGCGTTTTTTGTACTTTAGTTAACGCGGGCTGCGGCCATAATAAATAAGCGTTAAGGCTAAGTGAGCCAATTAATAGTAAGGTGATTAGCTTGGCATAGTGGCTCATTATTACCTCTTATTTAATGCAATTGGTATTATTTAATAAAGTGCGTTAATGCATGAATATTGGCTATTTCAATATCAGCCAGCCCTTTATAGCTATAATTAGCACCTTGGTCGTTTAACCATACCGATTGGCAACCAGCATTATTTGCGCCTTGCACGTCGGTATCTAGGCTATCACCAATATGTAAAATATCGCTTTTAGCAACGTTTAAATGTGCGGCTGCTTTATCAAATAAAGTGGTATGCGGTTTTGCTTTACCGTGCATACCCGCTTGCAGTACTAGCTCAAATTTATTGTGTAAATTAAAGCGTTCAATTTCTACGTTACCGTTAGTAATTGCAATAAGAGTGAAATGTTTTGCCAAGTTATCCAGCAGGTTAAGTATGTCATCGCTAACCACTATGTTGCTACGTGCATCGGCAAAGGCGTTATACGCTGCATTTGCATGAAGCTCTACATCATCGACGTTTAAATTTAACTTGGAAAGCGCTAAACGCAGTGTATGTTGGCGCCATTTAGTGACGTTATCGGCAAGTTCTGGTGATTGTAATACGGCTTCGTTACGGCATAGTTGCCAGTACTTTGGACCTTGTTCTTGGTAGCGTGGTACTGCGTTTAAATAATTTTGCTGGGCTTTAACGGCTGCTTTTATAATAGGATGGTTGCTGTATAGCGTGTCGTCTAAATCAAAGCTCATGACAGAAAATGGCTTAATAGCACGATTAAATCGGATCATATTACTTCCTAATCAGTTCGTTTTTTTGCGCGAGGATGAGTATTGTCGTACACCTTGGCTAAATGTTGAAAATCTAAATGCGTATACACTTGTGTAGCCGACAAACTACTGTGCCCTAGTAACTCTTGCACGGCGCGTAAATCACCAGATGATTCTAAAATATGTGACGCAAACGAGTGGCGTAACTTATGCGGGTGAACCTGCGAGCTAATGCCTTGTTTTATTCCCCACTCTTGCATACGCAGACGCACTTGGCGAATTGAAATACGATTTTTTTGGCTACTTAAAAATACGGCTATTTCATCGGGCTTTGCAAACTGAGGGCGTATTGTGAGCCATTTTTTTAGTGCGTCTAACGCTTTTTTACCCACCGGAATTAACCGCTCTTTATTGCCTTTACCACGCACTAAAATTTCGCCATTGGCAGCGCTAATATCTTGCATGTTAGCGCCAACTAACTCGCTTATACGCAGCCCTGATGAATACATCAACTCCATCATCGCTTTATCTCTAATTGCGAGAGGTTCGTCGTCGGGTATTTCGAGTAAGCGTGCCATTTGATCTACATCGAGATTTTTAGGTAGAGGCTTTGCAAACTTAGGGCCTTTTATACCTATTGCCGGATTATGGTAGTGCGATTGCTCGGCAATATTTTTTGCTTTTAAAAACTTATACAAGCTGCGAATACAACTGAGCTTTAAGCTAATTGTACGGCCACTTAATTGTTTTGAGCGCAGCGCCATGCTGTAGCGACGAATATGCTCGCCTTGCACGCCAAACCAGTCGTCACACAATTTGCTAAAATAAAGGGCAGCAAAGCCAAGTTGGCTTACGTATTGATTGACAGTGTGCGCTGAATATTGTTTTTCAAACTTTAAATAATCGCTAAATAGCGTTATGGGTGTGCGCCAGTTGTCGCTTAACTCAGTGGTATTAGGCGCATCGTCACTCATGCTAGTTTTTGCAACCGCAGATGTAATGCGTTTATAAAGTCGAGTACAAAAAGATTATCTTGAGCGGGTTCAAAATGGTTTACGTTACTGCTACCAAACGCCAAAATAGCGATAGGGTGCTTAGTGTCGCCAATTAAATAAATTGCGGCAGATTGTGTATCTTCACTAAATAATAATTCGCGCTCTTGCTGATTAATACGCCCTAAATAATGTCCAGAATGGGTCAGGCGATGCGCAATAAGCTCGCCGTACTCGGGGTTATATTTTACTAATTTGCAGTCGTTAACATCTTCACTTGAGCAGATTATATTACGTAGATTATTTGCAAGAGTGTCAAAATTGTCATGATTCCAAAGCTGGCGATGGCACTGGCTAAACAAACGATATACAAGCTCGTTTTGCGTTGCATGCTTGCTCATGGCGTCTATTTGGCTTTTTAAAAGCGTGTTGTGCTCGCGTAATTGACGTTGCTGAATATGTACTAGTGACGTTGCACCTTGAGCTTGCTGTTGCAGCTCAAGTTGTGCAAGCAGCTCAGGATGATGAACTAGAAAATCAGGATGTTGCTGTAAGTAATCAATAACCTGTTCTTTACTTAGCTCGCTCATAGCGCTACTTGTCCGTCGAACACATGCTCTGCGGGGCCTGTCATACGTACAGGATGACCTTCACCACTCCAACGTACTTGTAAGCTACCGCCTGGTAAATCTACTTGAACGGTTGTTGATAACTTATTTTGCATATGACCAATAACCATTGCTGCACACGCACCTGTGCCACAAGCTAGGGTTTCGTTAACGCCGCGCTCCCACACTCTTAATTTAATATGTTCTTGCGATACAACCTGCATAAAGCCAATGTTCGCTTTTTGTGGAAAACGTTCATGGTTTTCAAGTAATGGACCCAATATATCAACTTGTGCGGTGGTTACGTCATCAACCTCTAGCACACAATGCGGGTTACCCATAGATACCGCGCCACTAAATACAGTGTGTTCTTCGGTTCTAATAATATAAGTAAGCTCGCGTTTGCTGGCTTTTAACGGAATTTTACTTGGCTCAAAATTAGGATGACCCATGTTAACGGTTACTTGGCCGTCTTTTTCAATGTAGAGAGTTAAGTTGCCCGACTTGGTCGACACAGTAATTTTATGCTTGTTAGTAAGGCCTTTCATGCGTACAAAGCGTGCAAAGCAGCGTGCGCCGTTACCACATTGTTCTACTTCGGTACCGTCGGCATTAAATATTCGATAATGAAAGTCGAGATCGGGAGAGTACGGCGCTTCAACCATCAGCAACTGGTCAAAGCCAATGCCAAAATGGCGATCTGCCAATTTTTTGATTTGATCTCGCGACAAAAAAACATTTTGTGTAATGTTATCAATCACAACAAAGTCGTTGCCTAAGCCGTGCATTTTGGAAAAATTAACTAACATAGCGCTCTAATTCGGTTTTGCTCTGTGCTAATCATGCCACAGAGCAGCTAGTAGACAAAAACGTTTATGGTAAAACTTTCTCACCTTGATAAAGGCTTTCAATAGTTTCGCGTTCACGAATAAGATGATGCTGCTGACCATCTACCATTATTTCTGCAACACGCGGGCGCGAGTTGTAGTTTGAACTCATGGTAAAGCCATATGCACCCGCACTTCGCTGTGCGAGTAAGTCGCCTTGTTTAAGCGCTAGCTCACGATCTTTTCCTAAAAAGTCGCCGGTTTCGCACACAGGGCCCACAATATCAAAGTTGTGAGTAGGTGTTTCGTCGTCGCGAACTGATACCGGAATGATTTTTTGCCACGCTTGATAAAGCGCAGGGCGAAGCATATCGTTCATACCTGCATCTACAATGGCAAAAAATTTGTCTTGGTTTTGTTTAATAAATTCAACTTGAGTAACTAAAATACCTGCGTTAGCTGCAATAGCGCGCCCTGGTTCAAAAATTAGTTCAAGGTGTTTATAGTTAGCTAAGCGCTCGGTAACTTGCGCTGCATATTCACTTGGGTGCGGTGGTTGCTCGTTGTTATATGGTACGCCTAAACCACCACCAATATCTAAGTGAGTTAGCTCAATACCATTAGTTTTTAGCTCATCAATAAGCGCCATTAATTTATCAAGGGCTTCTAAAAATGGTCTTACTTCAGTTAATTGAGAGCCAATATGGCAATCAACACCAATAATTTTTAAGCCCGGTAAAGCAGCGGCTTGTTGATAAACACTTACTGCCGTTTGAATATCAATACCAAATTTATTTTCTTTTAAACCAGTAGAAATATACGGATGTGTTTTTGCATCTATGTCTGGGTTTACGCGAATAGAAATAGGTGCTTCTAGGTTAAGCTCGCAAGCCACTTCAGAAATACGCTCAAGCTCAGAGGCCGACTCTACATTAAAACATTTAATCCCCAATTTTAATGCGTAAGCTATTTCGTCGGCTGTTTTAGCCACGCCCGAAAAAACCACTTTAGAAGCATCGCCTCCCGCTTTAATTACACGTGCAAGTTCGCCTTTGGATACAATATCGAAACCCGATCCTAGGCGCGCTAATATATTAAGCACGGCAATATTTGAGTTTGCTTTTACTGCGTAGCATACCAAGCTTTTATGATTTTTAGTGGCGTTAGCAAACGCTAAGTAATGGCGCTCAAATGTAGCACGCGAGTACACATAACACGGCGTACCGTATTGCTGCGCTATGCTTGCCACACTTACGTCTTCGGCAAATAATTGGTTGTTTTTGTAGTTAAAATAATCCATTTATTGCTCCTGACTTTGCAATGTTTTGGCTTGTTCAGCAGTAGTGACTGGCTGAGCTGTATTTTGAGGTTGGTTTTGCTCTGTTTGTTGCTCTGGTAAATATAACGGACCGCTTTGTCCGCAGCCAGCTAAGGCGCTTAACAGTACAGTGCTTATTAATAGTTTTTTTAATTGTAAGGTATGTGTCGCTTTCATTAGATTAATACGGTTGCTGGCTTTATAATCGCAGAGTAACAGAATATCTAAAAAATGCAGCTATTCGCGGATGATTTTATTCCTGTTACACTAGCTGCACATTTTTAAAGCTAATTCAAAGCTAAAACGTACCCAATATTAGGCGGCTCGCCTGCAAAGGAAATAACAATGACTGAACACGAATATCACCAATTAGCCGAAGCTCTTATGTTCACTATTGAAGAGCAAGTTGATGATTGCGAAGCTGATTTAGATTACGAATCGGCACAAGGTATTTTAGAAATTATTTTTCCTGATAAAAGTAAAATAGTGATTAACAAGCAAGCACCTCTTCATCAAGTATGGGTTGCGACTAAGTTTAACGGACATCATTTTGAAATGCGTGATGGGTTATGGATTGATAACCGCTCTGGCGCTGAATTTTGGGCATTTATAAATGAAGCCTCAACTCGTCAAGCAGGCCAAGAAGTTAAGTGGCAATCATCACTATGAGTTTAGAATTTGTAGAATATGCAGCCCAAAGTGAGCACAAAGCAACGGTTATTTGGTTACATGGTTTAGGTGACTCTGGGGATGGTTTTGCACCAGTAGCTCCGCAGCTTAATTTACCAAGTGAGCTTGGTATACGGTTTGTTTTTCCGCATGCGCCAGTACAACCGGTCACCATAAATGGTGGCATGGAAATGCGCTCTTGGTACGATATTAAATCTATAGAATTAGATAAGCGTGCCGATGAACAAGGCGTAAGGGATTCGGCTGCAAAGGTAGAAGAGTTAATTAATAAAGAAATTGCTAATGGCATACCTGCTAATAAAATTATTTTAGCTGGTTTTTCTCAAGGTGGTGTTGTGTCGTTACATTTAGCGCCGCGCTTTGAGCAAAAGCTTGGGGGTGTTATGGCGCTTTCTACTTATATGTGTGTGCCGCAAAAATTTGCTGATGAAGCAAAGCATACTGATTTAAACGTATTTATGGCTCATGGTAGCCAAGATAACGTTGTACCGCATAGTGCGGGAAGAAGTGCGTTTGAAGTATTAACAGCACATAACATGGATGTAAGCTGGCAAGAATACCCAATGGCTCACCAAGTTTGCGCAGAAGAATTGCAAGCTATTCGCCAATGGTTAATTGCTCGTTTAAGCTAATTTTGGAATCGCTGAGGTCAATATGAGTCAAAAAATAGTTATTAAAGCAAATGTTAAACGCGAACTACAAGAGAGTGTACCAACGGTAAGCTACGAGTGGAATTGGCGTCGTATTGTGAGTATTGCTATGTTGGTATTAATGACCTCTGCAGCAGTTGTGTATGGCTTAACAACGTCAGCCAGTGCAGAGCAAGGTGAGCATCCAAATGAGCAGGAACAATTTTTAAACTTTAGCAATAACGCTCAAAACCAAGCAAGCGTTGAAGTAACGGATGTTGAGCTTGAATCATCAGTAAACAATAGCCCTAATGAGCCTGCAGAGGTAATGCAAGCTCGGATTGAACCGTTGTCAGCTGAGCAAAATGAGGTTGAGCAAAACATATCAATTAATGCACCGGCTAAAGCGGATCCTGTAAATACTGATACAGTTTTACTAGCTAACAACGATATTGTGATTGATCAAAGTGAGAGTATTAATACTGAGTTAAACTCAGACCTTGATAATGATCTACAAGAAGAAACCGAAGAAGCTCAAAACGTAGCTGAACCTGCTAATCAAACAGAGTTACTTTTAGATTTAGAAAGTGATGATGGTGCATTGAGTGGCACTGAAGGTTTTTCACCAACAGCACAAGTGGCAAGTGTGGCATTGGGCGCGCAAATAGACACAGGTAAAATTAGCCGTGCAGTACTTACTCGCAAAGTAAGTAAGCGTGAACCTACTAATGTGTTTGCTGCTGATATTAGATTAAGTCAGTTTGATGAAGGACTATCGTTTTTTAGCGAGATTAAAAATCTTCAAGGCCAGCAAGTTAAGCATATTTGGTCGTTTGAAGGTGAAATTATGGCTGAAATTACACTTGATGTTACTTCGCCTCGCTACAGAACGTACTCAACAAAAAATATCATGGACTCACAAACAGGCCATTGGCGTGTTGATGTAGTTGATGAGCAAGGCAATTTAATTGCCCAAAAAGAATTTAGAATTTTAGCTGAATAAAGCTAGCTAAACGCAGTAATTAATTGGATACCCCTATGATAGAAAAAACAAAATTAGTACGCATTGCAACGCGCAAAAGCGCCTTAGCACTTTGGCAGGCCGAATTTGTGAAAGCAGAGCTTGAGCGTTTTCATGCAGATGTGCGCGTAGAATTAGTCCCAATGTCGACGCAAGGGGATATCATTTTAGATACGCCATTGGCTAAAATAGGCGGTAAAGGCTTATTTGTTAAAGAGCTAGAGCAAGCAATGTTAGATGGCCGAGCTGATATTGCCGTACATTCTATGAAGGACGTGCCAGTAGAGTTCCCAGAAGGATTAGAGCTGTATACTATTTGTGAGCGTGAAGATCCGCGTGATGCGTTTGTATCAAACAATTTTGCTAATTTAAACGAGCTACCACAGGGCGCCATTGTGGGTACTTCTAGCTTACGCCGTCAGTGCCAAATTAAAGCACTTCGCCCTGATTTAGATATTCGTGATTTGCGCGGTAATGTAAATACGCGTTTAGGTAAATTAGATGACGGCCAATACGATGCTATTATTTTAGCGGCTGCAGGGCTTATTCGTTTGAAAATGGAGTCGCGTATTGCTGACTACATTGAGCCAGAAGTGTCATTACCGGCAAATGGTCAAGGTGCTGTAGGTATTGAATGCCGTATTGATGATGAAGTAACAAAAGCATTACTTGCACCACTTGAGCATACCCAAACACGTATTCGCGTAAACGCAGAACGTTCAATGAACCGCTATTTAGAAGGTGGTTGCCAAGTTCCTATTGGTGCTTATGCATTAGTTGATGGCGAGCAGGTACATTTGCGTGGTTTAGTTGGTGCTGTTGATGGCAGCGAAATTTTACGTGACGAAGTAACAGGTCATGTAAATGATGCAGAAGAACTAGGTATTGAGCTTGCTAAAAAATTATTAGCTCAAGGCGCAGACAAAATATTAGCTGAAGTTTATAGAGACGCATAAATGACACATATTCTGATAACTCGGCCCGAAGGAAAAGGCGCAGCCCTTGCACAGCAATTAGAGCAAGCGGGTTATCAGGCGTCTTTATTTCCGGTATTAAAAATAACGCATTTAACACCCTCCAGCACTGAACTTAGTCCGCTGTTAAATGCAGATAAAATAATATTTATATCGCAAGATGCAGTCAGTGCACTTTCGCAATTAAAACCCGATATAAATACCAAAGCGCAGTTTTATGCAGTTGGACAACAAACAGCCGACATTATATATGAGCAATTTGGTGTGCGCGCAGCAGTACCGAAGCAGTATGATTCAGAAGGGTTACTTGCGCTTAAATCACTCGCCGAGGTTGATGGCAGTAATATAGTGTTAGTTAAGGGGCAAGGTGGCCGCCCTGAGTTAGCTAAAACGCTGAAAGAGCGCGGTGCTTTTTTAAATAATTGTATTGTGTATAAACGTGAACCCACAGAGAGTATTACTCCTAACTGGCCAGACCACTGGAAAAGCCAGAATGTACACGGTATAGTCATAACAAGTAATGCAGCAGTTGATGCTATATTTAAAAGCCTTACTGCACACCAACTACAATGGTTACAACAGTGCCGATTTTATGTTGCAAGCGAGCGGATAGCCGCTTATTTAAAGTTGCAACAGGTAAGTTCGGCTAATATACACATTGCAGCAGGGGCAAGCGATAATGCTATGTTTACCTGCATAAATCAGCAAGGTAGCAACATGAGCGAACAGTCAAAGCCAGTTACGGCAGAAAAAGCCACACCAACAATAGCTAACACGGCCTCAGCTAAATCAGCTAAGCAAGAGCCAGCAGCCGCTAAAAACACTGCAAATAAAAATAAACAAAAAGTTAGCAAAGTTGCAGTGCTTGCACTTCTTATTTCGCTAATTGTGGCCTCAGGCGTGGGTTACGAGTTTTATCAAAAATTAAATGCTGGTAAGGCTCAAAACCTGGCCGCGAATGAGTTGAGTGAGCAAAATAAGTCACTCGCCCAAGAGCTGCAAGCACTTAAGTCAGCACAATCTAATTTGCAGCAAGCGCTATTTAATAGTGAGAAAAAAGTTGCCGCAGCACTCAGTGAAAGTGCAACTCAAAATCAGCAAGAACTAAAAGCAGCTTTGCAAAAAGCGCAGCAACAAGGTTCGTCTTTAAATCCACAAGAAGTGACCAGTTTGCAGCGTATGGCTGAATTTAAACTATGGGCTGAAAAAGATTACCAAGGCACTAGTGCTGTTTTAAAGCGCTTAGATGCATTACTTAGCGAACATCCAGGAACAGTTGAAGTTCGCCAAGCTATTATGCAAGACATACAAACACTTGATAGCCTTAAACCTATAGCAACAGAGGCTATTTATTTACAGTTAAATAGTGTGTTAACTAGTGTTGATAACTTAGCTTTTAATGCGGTTAACTTGCCAGAAGAAGCGGCTGCAATAGATGAAAACGCTTTAAGTGATGACGTGAGTGATTGGCAGCAAAACCTGAGTAATAGTTGGAATAAAATTGTGGATAGCTTTATTACTATTCGCCAGCACGAAGGTGTTTCCATTGAGCCATTACTTACGGATCAAGAGCGCCATTTAATAAATCAACGTATAAAGCTTAATATAACTCAGGCACAAGATGCACTTATGAGTAAGCAGGCGAGTATTTTCTTTAGCGCCTTAAGTGAAGCAAAACGTTTAGTTGGTGAGTACTTTAAGCAAGACGATGATACAACTAAAACGGTACTTAAAGCGTTGTCTAAACTTGAAAAAGAGCAGCTTAACTTTAATCCAAAAGTAACCTTAAACAGTACACAAAAGGTTAAGGAGTGGGCGCAATGATAGGGCTAATTATTTTAATTGTAGCTATTGTTGTTGTATTAGCGGTTACTCCATTTGTGCTAGATGAAAAAGGTTATGTACTTATTTCATTTAACAACACGACGATAGAAGGCACGATAGTATCGTTTTGTATAATGGCGGTCATTACCGCTGTTGTTTTATATTTAACATATAAATTAATTCGTTATTTATTATCGATTTATCATAATACTAAGCATGGCTTTTTTGCACGTAGCCAAGAGCGCAAACAAGCAGCTATTGAGCAGGCTCTGTGGAGTGCTATTAATGATGATTACGAGCACGTAGAAAAGGCTCTATCGGGTAATAGCGTACCAGATAAGTTTGAAGATATTCGCTTAGCATTACTTGCAAAAGCAGCGCTTGCTAATAATCAAACAGATAAAGCACTTGAGCGTTTATTTGAAATAAGCCCAGAACATCAATTAAAAGTAGCAAAGCTATGGTTGGCAAGTGGCGACAGTAGCGCGATTGAATCACAAATGCGTATTAGCGCAGAAGCTAAAAAAGCCACCGCACTTGAGTTAAAACTTTATGCAGAAGTATTGGTACAGCAACAACACTTTAGTGCGCTTGAAGAGTTTTTACCGCGTTTACTACGCAAAAAAGCACTTACTGATGCACAGTGGACGCAGTTATTTAGTGCTTACTTTAATGCGTTAGATGCAGGTCAACTGAGTGAAAAATATAAACAGCTACCTAAAAAACTGCAAGTTCATGCACACACTGCTTATTTAATGCAAATGGCGCAAGCGGGTCAATTGGTTGTTATTGAGGGTGACCTAATTAAAATGGTTAAACACAACGAACAGCATGCGCAACTGGCTAATATATTAAGTAAAGCGACGTCTGCCGATGCAGCTAAACTGCAAGTAAGCATCCAAGATCGTCTTAAAAAGGATGATTCAAATAACTCATTATTACTTGCATTGGCTTGCCTGGCCAACGCGCAAGGTGATTATGACTTAGCAGCTAGGATTTTTGATAAAGCACTGAATAGTGACAATAAAAAACAGTTCTCTGAACAAGCTGTTTTAAGTTATAAAAATAGTGCACAGGCAGAAAAGGCGCTCGTTTTATATCAATAAATGACTACACTATAACTACTTAGCATTTTGTAGTTCAGGAGCACAAGCATTGAGAAAGTTTTTAATATTAACCCTTAGCTTGGCTTGTGCTTACTTCTTTACTGGGTATTTTAGCAACTCACTTCTTTCTGTAGATGGCTATGCGGTCGCCTCTTGGCCGCCCTCAGGAATTGCTTTAGCGAGCTTTTTAATTTGGGGGCGTAAGTCATTTATTGGCCTTATTCTTGGTGCTTTCTGTACTAACTTAATTCATCTTGATAACACTGTAGATATTCTTCATTTTAATGTGCTTTTACAAGCTATTTGCGTCACTTTAGCCTCTGTTTTACAGGCTTGGATTGGTCGTCAAATTATAGTAAATGTTATTAAGGCGCCGCTAGATTTATCTTCTTTAAAACACAGTGTGCAGAGCCTAATAGTAGCAGGGCCAATATGCTGTGTTATTGCAGCAGGTGTGGGAACTAGCTTATTAGCATTGAATAATGTGATCCCGACCAATGCTATTTTTGATAATTTTGTCGCATGGTGGATTGGCGACAGTATTGGTGTACTTATATTTACACCGCTAGTACTGGCTGCTTTTAACTACACGCAAGTACGCCATCGTATGCTGGTGATTTTACCTTCACTATTAATTTATATACTAATTAGCGTTAGTTTTTATGGTGCTGCCAGTGTTAAAAAAGAAAAAGACATTCAAAAGCAAGAAGCCAAAATACTTGTTGTGCAAAATGCTATAAGCCAGAAGCTCGATGGTATTACTGCTCACTTAGGATTACTAGCTACATACTTTGCTAGTAGTGATAACGTGAATTTTAAAGAGTTTAAACAGTTTACTTCAAAGCAATTGGACTATAGCCAAGAAATTTTAGCATTTGAATGGATACCTTATGTATCAGCAAATAAACTCACTGATTTTGAAACACATGAAAATACAGCCACAGGCAAACCTTTATACATAAAAGAAAAGTCACTAGATGGAGCTTGGCAACCTGCAGGTGATCGTAGAAATTACTTTCCTGTAAAATATGTATATCCATTAGAGGGCAATGAAGATGCTTTAGGATTTGATTTGGCTTCAAGTAAAGTAAGAGGAGTAGCGCTTAGCAAAGCGAAAACACTCAATGAGCTAGCACTAAGTGAGCCAATTAATTTAGTCCAAAATACATCAGAGAAGGGAGTGCTCTTTTTATATCCTGTTTTTGGTGAATCATCTACCGAAGATGATTTTCAAGGTTTTGTGGCCGCTATTGTTAGCCTTAAGCGCTTATCGCAAACATTGTTATTTGATCACAACAATTCAATTTCAGCCAGTTTTTTTGATACAACGATACCAGGGAAAAAGCAGGCAATTTATATTGCCGATACCGATACCGATAACTCGCAAATGCTGTTTAAAGAATATCAATTGTTGATTGGCAAACGCATGTGGCAGGTCGAGTTATATGAACCAATAGTTAGAACGTCTTGGTTAATGTATTGGCTTGCACAAATAGTAGGGATGTTGTTTGTGTGGCTATTGATTACATTTTTGATTTCAGTTACTGGTACAAACATACAAATTCGCGAACAAGTGGCTAAGCAAACACATACTTTACGTAAAGAAAAACAAAAAGCAGATGAAGCGAGTCATATTAAGGGGCAATTTTTGGCAAATATGAGCCACGAAGTCCGCACCCCTATTAACGGTATAAAAGGGCTGCATTATTTAGCGCTACAGCAAAATGATTGGCAACAAGCAAGAAGTTACATTGAACAAGCAGATGGGGCACTTGGTGTTTTACTGCGGGTATTAAACGATGTGCTCGACTTTTCAAAAATGGAAGCAGGCAAGCTAGACTTAATACAAGAGCCCATTAATGTAGCGAGTTTAGCGGATGAAATGCTCAATTTACTTCAGTTTGAAGCTGACATTAAATCAATAAAGTTAAGTCTCGATTTTGATAAAACATCAAATTTGGTTATTAATGCCGATCCAATCCGCTTAAAACAAGTGCTGCTGAATCTGCTCAATAACGCGGTTAAATTTACAGGAGCAGGTGAGATAACTCTGAAAATTTGGCAATCTAAAAAAATGACTTACTTCAGTATTAACGATACGGGTATTGGTATTAGTAGCGAAGCACAAAAACAATTATTTAAACCGTTTGCGCAAGCCGATAGCTCAACCTCTCGTCAATATGGTGGCACTGGCTTAGGATTAAGTATTTGTAGAAAATTGGTTGAACTAATGGGCGGTGCAATTGATTTAGTTAGTTATGAAGGAAAGGGCTCTACATTCACATTTAGTTTGCCGCTCATCTCGCCTTTACCAAAAGCAGAGCAAATACAGCAGCAATATAACGAAATAGATGTAAGTACTTTATCATTCACAAACTATAAATTACTTTTAGTCGAAGACAACCCGCTTAATCAGCATGTTGCCAATGCCATTTTAAAAACGAAAGGGTGTATTGCCGACATTGCTAACGATGGTTTTGAAGCCATAGAAAAGCTAACCGAAAATAGCTACGACATTGTTCTTATGGATATTCAGATGCCAAGAATGGATGGACTCCAAGCAACAAAAGTAATTCGTTGTGATTTAGGGTTAATTGATTTACCCATAATAGGACTATCGGCGAACGCCCATGACGATGATGTTAAAAAGGCATTAGCCTCGGGAATGAATAGTTATATTACTAAACCTATTGATGCAAATACGCTTTTTAAAACTCTTTGGCATTATTTATCAAATAAATAAGTAACGCTATTTTTTGCACAAAAAGCAGACATATGACCGCTTAAACTTAACGCAAACCATATACACTTGAAAAATAACTATATCTGCGTATCATGCGCGCAAATTTAACTAAACTGGGTTGCTATTATGATCAATAGAAAATTACCTTTGCTAGATATTCACCGTCATTTAGACGGTAATGTACGTGCGCAAACCATATTAGAACTTGGTCGTCAGTTTAATGTAGAGTTACCTGCAGATAACGTTGAGGCATTAATTCCTCATGTTCAAGTTATTGACCCTGAGCCAAACCTTATGGCTTTTTTACAAAAGCTAGATTGGGGTGTCACTGTACTTGGTGACTACGATGCGTGTAGACGCATAGCGATTGAAAACATTGAAGATGCACAAGCGCAAGGCCTTGATTATGTAGAGCTTCGCTTTAGCCCTTACTACATGGCGCAGAGCCAAGGTTTACACCCTGAAGGGGTTGTAGAAGCGGTTGTTGATGGTATTAAATCAGCAACAAAGGGTGCAAATATAAAAGCTAACTTGATTGGTATTTTATCGCGTACTTATGGCGTAAAAACATGTCAAAAAGAGCTTGATGCATTACTCGCATTTAAAAATGATTTAGTGGCTGTTGATTTAGCCGGTGACGAAATTGGTTTTCCGGGTGAGTTATTTGTAGATCACTTTAAGCAAGTACGAAATGCTTATTTAGCTTCGACTATTCATGCTGGAGAGGCACTTGGAGCCCCAAGTATTTGGCAAGCAATTAACGAGTTAGGTGCGAGCCGAATAGGGCATGGCGTTAAAGCAATTGAAGATCCAAAGTTAATGGATTACTTACGCGATAACCGTATTGGTATTGAGTCGTGCTTAACAAGTAATATTCAAACTAGCACAGTGAACGACTTAGCTAAACACCCACTTAAACAGTTTTTAGATCACGGTATTTTAGCGTGTATTAATACTGATGACCCAGCAGTTGAAGGCATTGAAATTGAGTACGAATATACTGTTGCAGCACCTAAAGCTGGTTTAACACAAGCTGATATGGAAAAAGCGCAAAAAAATGCGTTAGAAATAGCATTTTTAAGCGATGGCGATAAAAAAGAACTCTCAGCACTCGTTAGCGCACGTTAATTTAAGAACATTAAAAATGCCGCTTTATAAGCGGCATTTTTGTATCTGTAATTTAGTGTGTTTGGCAGCTCATGTAATTATCGTAGAGTGCTTTAAGTACATCTGCTCGGCTGATCATGCCGATTACTTTAACACCCTCTACAACAGGGTAGTTTTTTGGTTTACCAGGCTGCATCTGCTGTGCAAGCTCGATAATGTTGGTATCGCCGCTAACAGTCACTACCTCTGTTTGCATAAGTTGCGATACTTTAACCATCCCATCACAAAAATAACTGCTTTGCGTAAGCGGTTTTAAAAGTTCATGCTCTGAGATAAATCCGACTAGGCATTTATCTTTATCAAATACTGGTGCGCCAAGTAGTTTAAATTTTTGTAATTCTGCTATGGCTGTCGTCATTTCTGTATCTGGTGTGATATTTGGCAACTTGCGTTGCATAAAATCTTTTACTTTTGTATTTAGCATTTGGGTCTCTCCCGCTGATGTTCTATACAAAGTATGGTTTATAGATAGGGATTTAGGAAATTGTTTATATTGATGAGGTTGATAGATTTTAACTATTAAATATTTTTTGCTATATAAAATAAAAGCACCGATTAGGTGCCTTTATTTATAACTGAAAGTAAATTTCAATTATTTGATAAATGCGAATGCATCTGCGTACATGTTTTCGCGTATTGCACCATGAGTAATAAAGTCATCACGCACTATACCTATCATGTCAAAACGACCGGCCATATAAATATCGTACGGTTCAAGCGATACAATATCTTGCATTACTGCTTTGTGTACATAGCCAGTATGACCTTGCCAATTAGCAGATGGATTTTCTACCACAGGGATAAACTCAAAGTTTTTGTGGCTATCGGCCCATGTTTGCATTTCTGTATGTGCGTATAAAGCAGATTCTTCTTTTACACCCCAGTAAAATAATACAGGGCGGTCGCACTTAATTTCAGCTAAGTGATCAGCCATTGATTTTGCGTATGAAAAACCAGTACCACCGGCAAGTAAAATAATAGGGCGCTCACATTGCAGGCGCAACTGTGAAATACCTAAGCCAGCTTCAATGTCTACTAACTGCCCAGTGGTATGGGCGTTTCGTAAATGTTCCAGCGATTGCATTGCATACGAATCGGCACCTGACGCGCCAATATGCAGTTCTATTGCATCGCACTGTGAAGGGCGACTAGCTATAGAAAAAGCACGTTTGTCTTTTTCGCCCAATACGAGTTGCATGTATTGGCCAGCTTCAAAGGTCACAGGTTGTTGTGGCTTTAAAATTACTTTATGAACAAATTCTGTAAGTGGGCTGATAGCTACAACTTCAGCTTTTAATGTTTGCATTTTTTACCTTTTAGCAGCGCTTTTAACAGCAGATACGCAATCGAATGACTCGATTCTAGCATATCTGCAGGGTTATTTTATAGCCTGTTATGTACTTACATATAAACACTTAAAGAATATTAAGGCTTTCCCAGATATCATCTACGCGGTCTTTGGTGTCTTTATCCATAACAATAGGCTCGCCCCATTCGCGGGTGGTTTCGCCAGGCCATTTATTGGTAGCATCCATTCCCATTTTTGAACCAAGGCCAGAGACTGGCGATGCAAAATCGAGATAATCAATAGGTGTGTTTTCTATTAATGTTGTATCGCGCGCTGGATCCATTCGGGTTGTTATAGCCCAAATAACATCTTCCCAATCGCGGGCGTTAACATCGTCATCGCACACAATTACAAACTTGGTATACATAAACTGACGTAAGAACGACCAAACTCCCATCATCACGCGCTTGGCATGGCCAGGATATTGTTTTTTCATTGTTACAATCGCCATACGGTACGAACACCCTTCAGGCGGAAGGTAAAAATCAACGATTTCAGGAAATTGCTTTTGTAATATCGGCACAAACACTTCATTAAGTGCTACACCTAAGATCGCAGGCTCATCAGGCGGACGACCAGTAAATGTACTATGATAAATAGGGTCTTTACGATGCGTTAAGTGAGTCACGGTCATAACAGGAAAGTCATCTACTTCATTATAGTAACCAGTATGATCGCCATAAGGGCCTTCTGGCGCCATTTCACCTGGCATAATGTAACCTTCAAGTACTATTTCTGCACTGGCAGGGACTTGCAAGTCATTGGAAATAGATTTAACAACTTCGGTTCTGCTACCACGTAATAAACCAGCAAACGCATATTCGCTTAATGTGTCGGGTACAGGCGTTACTGCACCTAATATAGTAGCAGGGTCGGCACCTAGTGCTACCGAGACAGGGTAAGGTTGCCCAGGATTTTCTTTACACCATTCTTGAAAATCAAGCGCGCCACCACGGTGTGATAACCAACGCATAATTATTTTATTTTTGCCTAATAGCTGCTGGCGATAAATACCTAAATTTTGGCGCTTTTTATAAGGCCCTTTAGTTACGGTAAGGCCCCAAGTAATTAATGGTGCTGCGTCACCTGGCCAGCAATGCTGAATAGGTAATTTAGTTAAGTCTACATCATCACCTTCTAAAACTACTTGCTGACAAGGCGCTTTTTTAACTTCTTTTGCTGGCATATTAAGCACTTGCTTAAAAATCGGTATAGCGCCTAGAGCTTCTTTAATGCCCTTTGGTGGATCTGGCTCTTTTAAAAAAGCGAGTAGCTTACCTACTTCGCGCAGCTCACTAACATCGGTTTGGCCCATGCCCATTGCTACGCGTTTTGGTGTACCAAATAAGTTTGTAAGCACCGGCATATCGTAGCCTTTTGGGTTTTCAAATAATAACGCGGGACCTTTAGCACGCAATGTGCGATCAGATATTTCGGTCATTTCAAGATACGGGTCGATTTCTTGGGTGATACGTTTAAGTTCGCCTTTTTTTTCAAGCAAATCGATAAAATCACGTAGATCTTTATATTTCATTGTGGGCCGCTATTAAGCAAAAGAGTTGAAGTATTATACCCAGTTCATACAAGGCAAGTCATTATTTGCACTCAAAACTTAGAGTACCCTCAATACAGTTTAAATATGTATGAGTTAATTAGTTTTTAACTTGGCTTTATAGGGTGGTTATTCTTTTAGTACGCTTTATTACTTTATTTAGTTCAGCATTGAATTGGATATATTATTTTTTACTCTGTAACGCATTGGTATTTTTTTCCTGTAATTATTAGCATTGCGTTGTTACCTTTCCCCCAAAATAAAACATCTTCATTTATATATTTATTACCGGATGCACTTCTTTCGCGATTAAGTAAATAAGTATGATTATTGAAAGTAAGCTCAGCATTGCTCTGATTAATAACATTAAGATTAACAGTGCTTTTATCACATAAGTAGGTGGTACTTATTTGCGGGTCGTTACATGCCGTTAAGCTAAGTAAACCGGACACTATAGCCAAATATACTTTCATCATTCCTCCATTTACTTTTAAGCCATGATTTTTAGATGACTTATCTGTTTTGTTTGTATGAGAATAACAAAGCAAAATTAACCGTTGGTGAAAATTACGCTTTACGTTATGTTTATAGCAATATTTTTTGAGCTCGGAAGCTTTATGGCAGGCACTAACCTTTTAACGTTATTAGACGATATAACCACTTTACTTGACGACATTGCGACTATGAGTAAGGTAGCAACAAAAAAAACGGCTGGTGTACTAGGCGATGACTTAGCACTCAATGCCCAGCAGGTTACAGGTGTTGCAGCAGAGCGTGAATTACCTGTTGTTTGGGCTGTAGCAAAGGGCTCATTTTTAAATAAAACGATACTCGTACCCGCCGCTTTATTAATAAGCGTATGGCTGCCTTGGTTAATAACACCTCTGTTAATGATGGGTGGTTTGTTTTTATGTTTTGAGGGAGCTGAAAAAGTATTTGCTAAGTTTTTGCCTCATCACAATGAAGTGGTAGATGAGGATGAAAAATTAGACTTAGTCGAATACGAAAAGCAAAAAATAAAAGGCGCAATAAGAACCGACTTCATTCTTTCTGCCGAAATTATTGTTATTACTTTAGGCACAGTGGCGAGTGCTACATTGCTTAACCAAGCTTTAGTGCTTTGTGTTATCGCAATTATAATGACGATTGGCGTTTATGGCTTGGTGGCCGGTATTGTAAAGCTGGATGATGCTGGGCTTTATTTACTTAACCAATCTAAAGTGTCAGCAAATAAATTTAAAGAGTTACTCGGAAAAGGCTTACTCGCAGCAGCACCTAGATTAATGCAGTTTTTAGCTTTTGCAGGCACCATTGCAATGTTTTTAGTAGGCGGCGGGATTTTAGTACATGGCGTTGAGTTACTACATCATACTCAGTTGGATGTAACAAGCTATGCTCAGTCTGTTGCTGGCGGCACAGGAGAAGTATTAGCGCCTCTCTTGTTTGATGGTTTACTAGGCGTTATTGCTGGCTTAGTTGTTGTGCTTGTACATGTAAGTTATACAAAGTTATTTAAAAAACAATAGATACAAAAAAGCATCATTTTGGTTACATTCTATTTAATTTTATATATTATGGCTTCTTGTTGTTAATACAGGGAATTATGATGAATTTTTTTTTAAGATATAGCTTGTTGGTACCTCTGTTATTGGTAAGCTTCTTTAGCTTTTCAAAGCAGCCCCAAATCCCCGTGGAGCACTTTAGTAAAAATAAAGAGTTTAATCACGCTACTATTTCTCCTGGCGGCGAATATTTAGCCGTTATAAACAAAGTTGCTGGTAAAGATGCACTTGTTATTTTTGATACTAAAAACTTTAAAATGCTTCACGCAGTTGCCTTTGAAGGAAATGCCCAAGTTGGTGATTACCATTGGGTTAATAATGAGCGAGTTGTCGTTACTAAAGAGTACCTAAAAGGATGGCAAGACCACCCAGAATATCATGGTGAAATATTTGGCGTAAATGCTAACGGGGCTAGAGGTAAATATTTAATTGGTTACCATGGTGAAATGCAAACAGGTACACGCCTTAAAAGGCAGACCCCATTGTACGGAACTTCATTTGTATTAGATCCCTTAGTTACTAACAAAAGAAAAATGTTGGTAGTTACCTACCCTTGGACCTCGAGTAATGAACCTCATACTATTGTATATGAAGTAGATGTATATACTGGCAAAAGAAAGCAAGTCACTTTGTCTCCATCACGTATGGCCGAATTTTTAACTGACCACGATGGTAATGTTCGTGTTTCAGTATCTACAGATAACTATATAGATGCAAAAATACATACTAAAGAAAAAGAAGGTGGTGACTGGAAGAAATTAAATTTAGGAGAAGTTAATTATGGCGATATTAGATTAAGAGCTTTTGATAAATCTGGTGACAGCATTTATATGACTGCTTCTGTTGGTGGCGAAGCTGAAGGGTTGTATAAACTAAATCTAAATACTAAGGAAATAGAATTAGTCCATCAAGAACAATATGTATCTCCAAAAAGAGTATGGGTTGATGAAGCTTCAAAAGAGTTATTTGCAATAGAAAGTGAGTTAGGTTACCCAAACTATGCTTTTATAGATAAAGATTCTCATAAGAGTGTTCGCTTAAAATCTTTGATAGAAGCATTGCAAGGCGACCAAGTGCAGTTAGTCAGTAGCACCTCTAATGGCGATATTAATGTTATTTACGCATCAAGTGATACCAATCCTGGTAAATATTACTTATACGATGGGGTGCAAAATAAGCTAAGAATATTATTTTCAGCGCGTGGCTGGCTGAACGAAAATGAGCTTTCAAAAACAAAACCTGTTCAATATAAAACTCGGGATGGTCTAACTATTTATGGTTATTTAACTGTTCCTAATGGTGTTGAAGGTAAAAACTTACCTCTAGTTGTAATGCCCCATGGCGGTCCACATGGTCCTCGTGATTATTGGGGTTATGATTCTGAGGTACAGTTATTAGCAAGCAGGGGAATGGCTGTACTAAGAGTTAATTTTAGAGGTTCAGGTGGCTTTGGTCGAAACTTCGAAGAAGCAGGCTATCAAAAGTGGGGTTCTGATATACAGTTTGATATTATTGATGGTGTTAAGTTTTTAATTTCTAATGGCACAGTAAACAAAAATAACATTTGTATAATGGGATCAAGCTTTGGTGCTTATTCAGCTTTGCAGAGCGCTATTTTAGAGCCTGAGATGTTTAAGTGTGCCATAGGCACTGTTGGTATTTATGATTTACCGCTAATGTTTGAAGAAGGTGATATCTCAGGGCGTAGTACAGGACAAAATTATCTTGAAAACGTTTTAGGCACTGATGAAGCTGTTTTGAAGGCATTTTCACCTAGTTATAATGTAGATAAGCTTAAAGCCGCTGTGCTCATAGTTCACGCAGGTGAAGATGCGCGAGCTCCTATTGAGCAAGCCGAATCATTAGTGGCTGCATTGAAAAAAGCTAACCACCCTTATAAATACGTGTTATTGGAAGATGAGGGCCATGGTTTTTACAAAGAAGAACACAGAACTGATTACTACAAACAAGTACTTAGTTTTTTAGATAAACATTTAGAGTTATAAAAGAATAAAGCAGTAAGTAAGAAACTTACTGCTTTATTCACATATAATTGTTTTACAAAGAGATTCCAATTCAAATTGTGCTTTAGTATTTTTTTGCTCTATGGCCCTTTTATACCAGTAAATAGCTTGTTGATGATTTTGAGCTATTCCTTCACCATCACGATACATCTGCGCTAAATTTAATTGCCCCCACTGAGAGCCTGCTTCAGCAGCTAATTTAAAGCTATCAAATGCTTCAACAAATAATCCATCTTTAAAATAAATAATGCCTTGTTGATTATTTTTATCGAGCTTTAAGCCTTTATATAGTGGCTTAGGTTTAGGAGGAAACATCACAAATCCGCCATAAAGGCTGTTGGCATATGGGCGTAGTACGTCGTAAATAACTTCGTCATTATATAAGCGCTTTATTTCATTGCGGGGGAGAGTAATGGTGTTAGTTGAAAAATAGTTATTTTGTACCAATTGGCTAGTACGCATTGCCAGCGTAACACTGTTGTTTCGTTTATAGCTGTAGTTACTTACTTGAAAGGTAGTAAATTGCGCGTCAAAACTTATCACCTGAGCAATTTTTAGGTTTGTAAGAGTCCAAGGTTCATGGGTAAATTTATCAGCCTGTACTAAATAGGTATCGTATAGTTTTGGTGTGCTTAAGTAATTTTGCTTTTGAGCTTCGTTATCAAGATGCTGTTGATAAAAGAAGGTGATTATCCAAAGCAATAAAAAAGTGCCAATAAAGTACTTAGGTAGGCTTAGTTTTTCTATTAATGGTAGTTGCGTTATTTTTACAGGTTCGTCTTTTCCGCATTGATAGCACTCGCGTTTGTAATTTAATTTTAAGGCGAGCATGGGCAAAATACTAAATCGTAAATAGCGGCTTTTATTTATTAAATGGTAGGCGTCGCTTTGACAGTGAGGGCAGCGTATTGTTTGTGCAAAATGTGGAAATGATTCACTCGTGTTGAAAAGTAACATAAAGCACGCTCCTTGTTTAATTACCTAAAGGTAAAACAAGGAGCGCATTAATCAAAGCAACAAACTGTAAGTAAGTATGTCAGTTACTGTTTAACCTGAGTTCAGGTTATTTAGTTTGTGCTTTAGGCTTAATTGTTGTTTTTGCATCAGCAGCCATTAGAGCAAATACGGCGTATGCTGCGGTATTTTGACGAAGCTTAGCAGGTGTTACTTTATCAAGCGTATCGTCAGCTGTATGGTGGTAATCAAAGTAATCAGTTCCATCTTGAGCAAGTTCAAAAATAGGTGCTGACGTTGCATTCTTAAGTGGAATTAGATCCGGGCCTCCATTCGCTTGGTTTTTACCAATGTATTCAACATTTAATGGTGCAAGCTCTTTTGCTATTGCGCGTACTACAGGAAGCGAAGCGGCATCTACATTTGACTCAAAAGCGTATACTACATCGGCACCAAAGTCAGACTCAGCGGCTGCAACAATATTGCTTAACTCGTTTTTATGCTCTTCAAAATAAGCTTTTGCACCCCAAAGACCTAGCTCTTCAGCTGCAAAAAGTACCACACGAATACTGCGCTTAGGACGTTTTACATCGCTAATATGTTTAGCGGCTGCCATTGTTAGTGCAACGCCTGCGCCGTCATCTAGTGCGCCAGTCCCTAAGTCCCAAGAATCTAAATGCCCGCCAATTAATACATATTGCTCAGGGTTTTCGGTACCATTAAATTGGCCAATAACGTTATAACCTGTTCCTTCACCTAGATTTTCGGTTTGCACATTAATATTTACCGACACGTCTTTATTTAATGCAATAAGTCGTGCGATTTGATCTGCATCTGGGTTAGCAATTGTTACATTAGGTATTTTTGTAACACCCTCTTTGTAGTAACTACCGCCAGTGTGTGCAAAACGATGATGGCCGGTACTTACTGATCGCATCATGTAGGCAACAGCCCCTTTTTTAGATGCTTCTATAGCGCCTGTGCCACGTGCTTTTACAGCAGGTCCGTAACCATTGCCGTCTATATCGCGGTTCATGCGGTAATTAATATACGCAATTTTACCTTTTAGGCTGTTTGCTGGTGCTGCAATTAGCTCATCAAGTGTTTCGAATAAGACTACTGGCGCTGTGATCCCATCTTTAGGCGTGCTTATACTGTTACCTAATGCAGTTAAATGTAGAGGTTGCTCGCTTGGTGTTAGTATTTTTCCGCTTTCGCTATAACGGCGCCATTCAGGAAAAGTCGCTTCTTCAAGCCATACTTTATCAAAACCAAGCTCATTAAATTTAGCTTTAGCCCATGCCACTGCTTTTTTATCATTTTCAGTACCAGGTAAGCGAGGGCCAACCTCAGTTGTTAATGACTCTAGTAATTTATAGCTTAGATCACTATTTAGAGCAGAGGTGCGCACTTCATTGACTTGTTGTAATTGCTTTTGGGTAAATTCGGCGTTGTTAGCGTTTGCAGCCATACTGCTAGTAAGCAGCAGTGCGGTAATTAATTTTTTCATTTGGGTAAGCCTTTTTAATAATTAGCGCTATTAGAACATGTAACAAACATGATAAAAAATAGATGAGATGAATAGGCTTTGTAATAGGTTTAATGCTGTTAGGTATAAACGTTTAGATATAAAAAAAGCCCGCATAAATGTACGCGGGCTATATTTTAACACTGTTATTTAAGGCATTTAATTAAAAGCTAAATTGCGCTGCTAAACGAAGATTTGTACCCTCGCCAACAGTTACATTACTCGTGCCGCCACCACCTAAATAGCTTTTATCAAATAAGTTTTCGATGTTAAGGCGTAAGTTAATATCGGTATTGCTTAAGTTAAACTTATAAGTGGCGCCAACATCAACACGTGTATATGCATCTTTAGTAATTGTATTATCGCTATCTGCAAAGCGCTCGCCTTCATAAAAAGCACCAGCGTTAAAAGCAATCGCATCATTTAGCTCATAACGAGTCCATAGAGATGCTGACCATTTAGGTGCGTCGGTCGGGCGTTTACCTTGCAGCTCCTCATTCGCTCTTTCATAGTTCGCATCTAAATACATCGCAGAGGCCATTACAAATAAACGATCTGTTGCAGCGCCTTGTGCTGCAACTTCAAAGCCTTTGTGGCGTTGTTCACCAACCTGATTTGTCTCGGTTGTAACTGAGCCAATAGGAGCCTCAAGATCTTCAGTTACCAGCGTTCCGTTTTTACTTATATCGAAAACGGCACCACTAAGCAGTAAACGGTCATCAAGCAGTTGCCATTTTATACCTAGTTCTCTTTGTTCAGAGGTAACAGCATCTATTTCCATACCGAAGTTGATATCTTTATCATTAGTGATGGTTTCATTTTGTGGCTCAAAACCTTCTGTATAACTGGCATAGATAGTGGCCGATGCATTTGGATGATAAAGTACGCCAAATTTAGGTAAGAAAGATTCGTTATTTTGGCCTTCACGTGTTTGCTTATCAAAGCGAGCACCAACAGACACCTGCCATTGTTCAGAGAAAGTAATTAAGTCTTGCGCATATAGACCATAGTAGTCGTATTCAGTTTCGCTTTTAGTGAGATCTGTTTTATAGCTGATATCTGGACGGGCAGGTTCATTTTGTCCTGCTGTAAAACTAAATGAATCAGCAGATGTACGCAGTTGACCATAATAGTAGTCAAGCGAGTTAGCACCAATTAGAAATTGGTGTTGTATGCCAGCCATTTCAAATTCACCAATAAAATCGATAAATGTTGTTTTAAACTGCCAATCATCAAAGCGATCGTATGGATTCGAGGTGTATGTATTAGTTTGCGCGTCGTAAGAATTTCGACTAGGAGATGACTCAAAGCGTTGGCGCTCAAACGTTTGTTCGTTGTAACCAAGTTTTACTTGCCAGTTATCGGTTAAAAATACTTCTAGGTCTACACCTAGGTTTTCTACGGTAATATCGGTAAACGCCCAAGACATATCACGGATTGTTTTATCGTTACCAATTATATTGGCATTATCGTCTATCCATGCGCCAGTATCTAAACCTGCTTCGTCATCTGTGCGGTCGTAATGCACACGTACTAATGCGTTATCGCTAATATCGTAATCTACAACTAAAGCACCTAAAAAGCGGTCGCGTTCACGGTTTTCACCGTTTTGGTACTCACGCCAGTAGTCAACGTCTTGCTTTACTAAAATCCCGCGAGCACGTAAATCTTCAGATTCAGTTAATGCGCCTGCAGCATCTACCATAAAGCGAGTTGAACCATGCTGATCTACATCGGCACTGGCATTAAATAATGTTTGTGCGGTAGGCTTTTTAGTTACCATGTTAACCAAGCCACCCGGGCCTGACTGACCATATAAAATACTTGATGGGCCTTTAATTACTTCAACTTGCTGCAAAATTTCGATTGGTTGCTGATAGTGCGACCAATGCTGATGACCGTCGCGTAAATAACCTGTCGATGAGCTCAGCTCAAAGCCGCGTAAGTTAAATACCTCACGATTTCGTTGTTGTGAGCCTGCCGTTAAGCTGGCGTCATTTGTGAGTACTTCGCCAAGTGTAGTGGCAAGCTGTTCGCTAATAATAGTGTCGGTTATTACAGTGACAGATTGTGCAGTTTCAAGTAATGAAGCTGATGTTCTCATTGCGCCATTAGCGTTATCTACTTTGTAATCGTTAAAGTAGCTACCCTTTACTTCTATGCGTTCAAGGTCGGTAGTGTTTGCATATGTGCTTGTTGTAATGCTTGCTAATAGTGCTATGTAAATAGAATTCAGTTTCATTAATTGCTTCCAGCGCAGGTATGTAAAAAACAATCGCGATCTTAATGCAAACTACTATCATTTTCAACACCTTTCATTAACATGTTTTATAATGTGTTTGTTAATGGTTGCTAATTACGAATTCTGCTATTATTAGCGGCATATTTAGTGGGGCTTTCCCCCACGTTATTTTTATTGCTATGGAACTTACTGTGACTTCAACTGCTTTTTCATCTTTGGCTTTACCGGCTGGACTCGTTGATAATTTATCAACACTTGGCTATGCCCACATGACACCCGTACAAGCACAAAGTTTACCGCCTGTACTTGCTGGTAAAGACATCATTGCTCAGGCAAAAACCGGTTCAGGTAAAACTGCTGCGTTTAGCTTGGGTGTACTCGCTAAATTAAACGTAAAACGCTTTCGTATTCAGTCGTTAGTTTTATGCCCAACCCGAGAGCTTGCTGAGCAGGTTGCGGTTGAAATGCGAAAATTAGCGCGCGGTATCCACAATATTAAAATATTAACGCTATGCGGTGGTGTATCAATTGGTCCTCAAATTGGCTCGCTTGAACATGGCGCGCATATTATTGTTGGCACGCCTGGGCGTGTTGACGACCATATTCGTAAAGGTACTTTACGTTTAGATGATGTTGAAACATTGGTGCTTGATGAAGCCGATCAAATGCTTGATATGGGTTTTCAAGACACACTTGATGCAATTATTGAGCGTATTCCACAAAATCGTCAAACATTGTTATTTAGTGCTACATTCCCAAGAGCTATTGAAGCAATTGCTAAGCGTGTACTTAAAAACCCAGAAATGGTGAAAGTAGAAGAAGAACAAGCCAAAAGTACAATTAAGCAGTACTTCTACAAAATGGATAATAATAAGCAGCGCTACCCAACGCTAAAATTATTACTACTTAAATTTACACCACAAAGCTGTGTTGTATTTTGTAATACCAAAGTAGAAACACAACAAGTGTGTGACGATTTAGCTGACGAAGGCTTTAGTGCTGTTTCGCTACACGGTGATTTAGAGCAGCGCGATCGTGAACGTACGTTAATTCACTTTTCAAATAAAAGTGCTTCAATACTTGTTGCTACCGATGTTGCTGCACGTGGTTTAGATATTGATGATATGGATATGGTTATTAACTACCATTTGGCACATGATACACAAACACATGTTCACCGTGTTGGTCGTACTGGGCGCGCTGGTAAAAAGGGCATTGCATGCTCTATTTACGGTGAAGCAGAAGCGTTTAAAATTGCTCAAATAGGCGAACATTACGAGCGTGATATTACGCCAGAGCAAATGCCACCATTTAATTTATTAGACAAGCCGCCGTACCGCCCTGAAATGGTTACTTTAATGATTGATTCAGGTAAAAAGCAAAAAGTGCGCGCTGGTGATATTTTAGGTGCTTTAACGGGTAAAGATGGTGTTGCAGGTCGTCAGGTAGGTAAAATTAACGTACTTGATAACGTAGCATTTGTTGCTGTTGAACGTAACTCATCAAAACCAGCGCTTCGTAAATTAACCGAAGGTAATATTAAAGGGCGAAAAATCCGCGCTCGTCGCCTTACTCGTTAATTTAAACTTCTAAATTAATAGATTAACGAGCAGCTACCTTTAGCTGCTCGTATTGTAATTTTATTTTTTTAAACTTCACTTCACACCCACTTGGTTTATCTGGGTGCATTTGTAACGCAAGTTGTCTCCAGCGCTTTTGAACGTTTTTAAGAGTAAAATTTTCAGGTAACTTCCATTCTAAAGCCAACTCTTTAAATTCATTTTCATTTAAAGCCTGTTGTGGCGATGTCGTTTTAAACTGACGCCAAAAGCTATTTAAAAGCTCATCAATCTGCTCTTCACTAGTATCGTAATTATGCCAATCTAAATAATAATCTCGCAAATTCTCGCTTGTTGTTACTAAACTATTATCTCCTTTTTCTAAAAGCTCGATATGCAGAGCTGAAATGAGTAAACTCTGAGGGCGTAATTGTGCCTGCAGTTGGTACAGTGCATTCATAATTAAAAAGTTACGTTTAAATAAATCACGTTCAGGACTTTTATCGAGAGTGGTCATAGCGCTGCGGTTGGTCAGTTCTGCTGCTAAAGTATGAACTTGCCAAACCTGCTTTGTTAGTATTAGCTCAAAAATCTCATCAATCAGTGGGTTAAGCATTGTTTAGGCCCTAGTAGTTGGTGTATCTTCAATAAAGATTACACTGATATAAGTAACGGTTTGAAGGATTAAAATTATGCTGGGCAAGTTAAAATGCCTCTTATTTACTATATGTTGTGTACTAATAGCTCCTGGTTATGCCCAAAATACTGATTCTTTATTTGAGCAATTCAAAAACGAAGTACAGTGGGAGCCTAAATTACAATTAGCAAACATGCTACTTACTAATAAAGATGCCTCCAAAAAAGAGCAGGTCGCTGTTTATTCGGCATTGGGTAATAGTGCGTTATCGGCTGATAATTTTAAAGAATCTTTACACTATTTTAAATTACTAGAACAACATACTTCAGATACATTCTTTCCTGATGAGCACTTTCGTGCAATTAAAATGCAAGGTGTGGTGCTCTTCTATCAAGGTTTATTTCAAAAAGCCATTATTGAATACAGCCGCACCCTAGTATTAGCTGAAAAAAATGAGCAATTACTTGAACAAGCAAATTTACTCAATAATATTGGCTTGGCCTATTTTAATATGAACAAGTTAGGCGATACTCTAGAGTTTTATTTAAAAGCAAAAGCTATTTATGAAGCGCACGGCAGTGAACAAGATCAAACCGATATACTACTTAATATAGCTGGCGTTTATATACGCTTATCACGCTACGATAGTGCGTTTAGTCTTTATCAAGATGTACTTAAAGTTTATCAGCGATTAGATGATAAAAGCGGTATTGCGCAGGTATATAACAATATGGGTGTTGCTCATATGGAGAGCAACCAATTTGATTTAGCACTACATTATTATCAGTTAGCGCTGCGCTATTATATTTCAGCTAATGATTATAATAAGTTATCTACACAATATACTAATTTGGCAAATACTAATTTAGTATTGAAAAAAGTTGATGAAGCATACGAGCAAGCTAAATTAGGTGAGTACTATGCGCTTAAAATAGATAACCATAATTTAGAGCTTAATGCGTTACATGCGCTGGCTAAGATTCAGTTTGTTAAGGGCAATTTAGATGAGGCTCAAATAAATTTAGATCGAGCTATTTTACTTGCCCATGAATACGGCAGTGAGCGAATAATTAGGGAAAGCTTGGGGGCCAAAGCACTTCTTGAAGCGAGTAAAGGCGATTATTCAAGTGCAATGGCTTTGCAACAAAAATACATTAGTGAGCTGCGAAAACTCAGAAGTACGGCAATTATTAACGCGCTAGCGGTGCTTCAGCATCAATTTAAAGCAACGCAATTAAACCAGGAAATAGAAAAACTTAAACAAGATCGCCGTGTGCAAGAACTGAAAATGTCGCAGCGTTCTCAGCTTACTTTATTCTCTTTTTTACTATTACTTTTAGTTGTAGTAACGGGTATTGCACTTTACCGTCGTGGTGCAGAAAAACGCGCTAAGCAGCAGTTAACTGAACAAGTTACGCAACGTACCGCAGAATTGCAGGCAATTGCACAAGAGCTCAGAGAGGCCAATGATGTTAAAAGCCAGTTTTTAGCTAATATTAGTCACGAAATTCGCACTCCACTAACGGCTATTTTAGGGCAAACAGATGCCTTAATTAATGAATTATATGAGCCTGATTCACTTAAAGATGAATTAAGAGTAATTCAGCGTCACAGTGACCATTTAAAAAGCTTAATAAATGACGTACTTGATTTAAGTAAAATTGAAGCCAATAGGTTAGAGTTAAATATTTCGTGCTTTGATATTGTCGAGCTCGTAAATGACGTACATGCCATGTTTATTACCCAAGCAAAAGCAAAAAATCTACACCTTATTTTAGACAATCAAGTGGGTAATGAGTTTTACACTAAGCTCGATTTGATTCGCGTAAAGCAGATTCTTATAAACTTATGTGCCAATGCTATTAAGTTTACTCATGCTGGCCAGATCATCATTGCTTTAAATAAGAGTGATCAAGGGCTGGTTATTATTATAAAAGATACCGGTATTGGTATGAGCTCTAAACAGTTAAAGCTTATTTTTGAATGCTTTAGCCAAGCAGATAACAGCATTAGCCGTCGCTTTGGTGGTACAGGGTTAGGCCTTAGCTTATCACAACAATTAGCCGCGATGATGGGCGGTTATATTAGCGTACTAAGCGAATACAAAAAGGGCAGTCAGTTCTCGTTCTTTTTACCGTGCGCAGAAGTAAATAAATCGCAAAGCATGATTGAAGCTCAAAGTACTTCTAAGGAAAATAAGCGATTGGCGGGTCGTGTTTTACTTGCGGAGGATCATCCTGATAATCGTAGGTTAATAAGCCGCTATTTACGCTCAATGGGACTCGAGGTTATTGCTGTTGAAAATGGTGAGCAAGCGGTAGAGCAGTGCTTAAAAGAATACCCTGACTTAGTATTACTCGATATTCAAATGCCAGTGATGGACGGGCGTTCTGCTTTCCAACTATTGAAACAGTGTGGTTTTGAGCGGCCTATTTTTGCTTTAACAGCAAATGCTATGAGTCATGAAGTAGATAGTTACTTAGAGTTAGGGTTTACAGGTTACTTAGGTAAACCGATAGACAAAGAGTCATTTTATAAAGCGCTCTCTAATCACCTACATAATGCAGAAGATCAGCCAATTATAAAGCAAAATGAAGTTGATATGAGCGATCTTGTGATTAGTTTCAAGCAGAGCTTTGCTTTGGAGAGTGAAACGATTACCCAGCATTTTATAAGCGAAGATTTAGGTGCGCTACAAAAAGATAGCCATCGCATTTTAGGGGCTGCACAAATGTTTGGTTTGGATGAAATTGCGCAATCGGCTAAAAATTTAGACAGAGCACTTCTACACAGAACCCAAAAAAGCAGTGCAAATGATTTTAAAGCGCTCGTTGATACACTGCAGAGTGTACTTAAAAAGTATAATGAGAGTTAAACTGTATTTAATCCAGACACAAAAAAAGCGCCTTAGGCGCTTTTTTTATTCAATTAAAACGCTTTTATTGGCGTCTCATCGAATCAAAAAATTCATCATTGGTTTTGCTCATCGATAGTTTATCGATTAAGAATTCCATTGCATCAATTTCAGACATGTCATGAACAATTTTACGTAAAATCCAAAGCTTTTGAAGTTCATCTGGTTTTGTTAGTAATTCTTCACGACGAGTACCTGAGCGGTTAAAGTCGATAGCTGGGAATACACGTCTTTCCGCAATTTTACGGTTAAGGTGAAGTTCCATGTTACCAGTACCTTTAAACTCTTCGTAGATAACTTCATCCATTTTAGAGCCAGTATCGATAAGAGCTGTAGCTATGATTGTTAAGCTACCACCTTCCTCAACGTTACGTGCAGCACCGAAGAAGCGCTTAGGTTTATGTAATGCGTTAGCGTCAACACCACCAGTAAGTACTTTACCTGATGAAGGAATAACGGTGTTATAAGCACGTGCTAAACGAGTGATTGAATCCAATAAGATAACAACATCTTTTTTATGTTCAACTAGGCGTTTTGCTTTTTCGATAACCATTTCGGCAACTTGTACGTGACGAGAAGCTGGCTCATCGAACGTTGATGCAATAACTTCACCTTTAACTAGGCGTTGCATCTCTGTTACTTCTTCCGGACGTTCATCAATAAGTAAAACCATTAATGTTACATCAGGATGATTGTGCGTAATTGATTGTGCAATATTTTGAAGCAGCATTGTTTTACCCGCTTTTGGCGGAGCTACTAACAAACCACGTTGGCCACGGCCAATAGGAGATGCTAAATCAAGTACACGGGCTGTAATATCTTCTTTACTGCCGTTACCACGTTCCATGCGAAAACGTTCGTTTGCATGTAATGGAGTAAGGTTTTCAAAAAGAATTTTAGTTCGAGAGTTTTCAGGTTTATCAAAGTTAACTTCATTTACTTTAAGTAAAGCAAAGTAACGTTCACCGTCTTTAGGTGGACGAATAAGACCTGAAATTGAATCGCCAGTACGCATGCTGAAACGGCGAATTTGGCTAGGTGAAACATAAATGTCATCTGGGCCAGCTAAGTAAGAGGCTTCTGATGATCTTAAGAAGCCGAAACCATCTTGTAAAATCTCTAATACACCGCCGCCGAAGATATTCTCTCCGCCTTTGGCATGGGATTTAAGAATGGCAAAAATGATATCTTGCTTTCTTAAGCGGGCTACGTTTTCGAGCCCCATGGACTCAGCTAAGTCTACAAGCTCTTTAATGGACTTGTCTTTTAATTCGCGTAAATGCATATTGGTGGGTTCTTTATTACAGTTGTCATACTCAAAATCGCTTTGATCGTTGAGTGAGGTTTGTTGAATATAACTAAGGATTAGTTGGCTTTATAAACTAGCAGTTCACTGGCAAAGCGTCCAGTCTTTATACAAAATAAATTTAAAAAAGGGCAAAAAGCCCTTTTTATTGTTCTAGCTTACAGTTAGATGTTGTTTTCTAAAAACTCGATAAGTTGAGTTTTTGAAAGAGCACCTACTTTCGTTGCAGCTACTTGGCCATCTTTAAAAAGAAGTAAAGTAGGAATACCACGAATACCAAATTTTGGCGGTGTGCCAGCATTTTGGTCGATATTTAATTTAGCAACAGTCACACGGCTGTCGTATTCATCAGCAACTTCGTGAAGAATAGGGGCGATCATTTTACAAGGTCCACACCATTCAGCCCAGAAATCAACTAGTACTGGTTTGTCTGATTGTAATACGTCAGCTTCAAAGCTATCGTCAGTAATTTGGATTATTTTCTCGCTCATTGCGCTCTCCGATTTAGTTAGGCGAAATATTTAGTGCGTATTTAAACACTCTTGTTTCTTATTGCAAGTTTAAACGTTATGCTTAAACGCTATGACTAAGACACATTTAACCGATAAAAAGTTTTCAGACTTTGCTATCGCACCGGAAGTGGTTGCCGGTTTAACCGAGAATGGGTTTGAATATTGCACACCTATTCAAGCAAAATGCCTACCTTTTATTTGTGATGGACGCGATATCGCGGGCCAAGCTCAAACTGGTACAGGCAAAACGTTGGCGTTTTTAACTGCCACGTGCCATCGGTTATTACAATCTAGCAAAGCACCTAGTAAACATCCAAGAGCCCTGATCATGGCCCCTACTCGGGAGCTTGCGATTCAGATACACAAAGATGCTAAAATTTTAGCGCCGCACTGTAATCTTAACTTAGGTTTAGTATATGGTGGCGAAGATTACGAAAAACAACGTGCACAACTAGAAAAAGGCGTTGATATTTTAATTGGTACTACAGGTCGTCTAATTGATCTGTATAAGCAAGGCTGTTACACCCTTAATGAAATTGAGGTAGTCGTGCTTGACGAAGCTGATCGTATGTTCGATTTAGGTTTTATCAAAGATATTCGCTATATGTTCGATCGTATGCCAGATACATCAAAGCGTTTAAACTTATTATTTTCTGCCACATTATCGTACCGCGTACAAGAATTAGCTTTTGAGCACATGACAAACCCAGAACATGTTCAAATTGAACCTGACGTTAAAACGGGTAAACGTATTCAAGAAGAGCTATTTCATCCTTCGCAAGAAGATAAAATTAAGCTGTTGTTAACCTTAATTGAAGAAGAATGGCCAGAGAAAGCAATCGTGTTTGCAAATACTAAGCACAGTTGTGAAACTGTTTATGCTTGGCTTAAGTCAGACGGTCATCGTGTAGGCATGCTTACTGGTGATGTTAACCAGAAAAAACGCCAAACTATATTAGCGCAGTTTAGCAAGGGCGACTTAGACTTTTTAGTTGCTACTGATGTTGCAGCGCGTGGTCTTCATATTCCAGAAGTAAGTCATGTATTTAACTTTGACCTACCTGACGATTGCGAAGATTATGTACACCGTATTGGTCGTACTGGTCGTGCTGGCGCATCAGGCCACGCAATCAGTTTTGCGTGTGAGCAATATGCTTATAACTTGCATGAAATTGAAGAATATATAGAGCACAGCATTCCTTTATCTCATTATGATAAAACAGCATTGCTAGATGATTTAACTCAGCCTATTATTCAAAGAAAGCGCAACTATTCAAATGGTCCACGTAACCGTAGTAATAACAGCGGACGTCGCCCAAATAATAGTTACCAAAAAGGACGGTCGTAAGCGACTGTTTGTATAAGTAGTAGTAACTAGAGGTTTTTGAACGGTGGGGCAACTTAAACCGCAAAAAAATGTATACGCAGTTATTGATTTGGGCTCAAATAGCTTTCATATGCTTATAGCCAAATCAATTGCTGGCGGTCTACAAACAATTGGACGTGTTAAACGCAAAGTCCGATTAGCCGCAGGGCTTGATAAAGATAACGTATTGAGCACTGAAGCAATGCAGCGAGGCTGGGAATGCCTTGCCCTTTTTGCTGAGCGTCTACAAGATATCCCAGATAAAAACATCACCATAGTAGCAACAGCTACCTTACGGTTGGCAACTAACGCCGAAGTATTCAAAAACCATGCAGAAAAGATTCTTGGCCATAGCATTAATGTTATTAGCGGAGAATTAGAAGCGCGCACAATTTATAAAGGTGTTGCTCATACTTCATCTTGTACTGGCAAACAGCTTGTTATTGATATTGGTGGTGCAAGTACCGAAGTTGTAATTGGTAAAGCATTTGATGCCTTACATTACAAAAGCCTCAATATGGGGTGTGTTACCTATCTTGAACGCTACTTTAAAGACTGCCAATTAAGTAAGGGTAACTTTAACGCAGCTATAAAGGCAGCTCGTACAGTCATTGATGAAATTTCTCCAGAATATAAAACAGCGGGATGGCAAATTGCATCTGGTGCTTCTGGCACAGTGCAAGCAATTCAAGAAATTATGGTCGCTCAAAATCTTGACGATTTACTCACGCTTGAAAAGCTCAACACTATAAAAGAGCAAGCAATTGCATTTAGCACCATTGCAGCGCTAGACCTTCCTGGATTAAGTGAAGACCGTCGACTGGTATTTGTATCAGGACTCGCAATCTTAATCGCACTATTTGAATCTCTTGAAATAGAAAAAATGGGATTGGCGGGTGGAGCACTGCGTGAAGGTGTTTTATATAGCATGGTTCCGGAGTTTCATAATAACGACATTCGTAAACGCACAGTTGATGGGTTTATGAGTCGTTATCACGTTGATAAAAAACAAGCGTGTCGAGTTTCAAGCTTGGCTATGCAGTTAGCCATAAGTATTGATAAAGATTGGCCAATTGAAAGTTTAAATGGGTTACCACTATTAAAAGCGGTAGCGCAGCTTCATGAGATTGGATTACTAATAGAATATAAGCAGTACCATAAACACACCGCTTATATTTTGGAAAATACTGATATGCCTGGTTTTTCACAGTCAGAGCATAAATTAATAGTAGCGGTAGCTGATGCGCATCGTTCTGATTTTCCAAAAGGCTGCTTTAATTCACTCGGCGTAAATAGTCTATTAGCGCAATATATAGTGAGATTACTACGAATAGCAGTCATCTTATCAATGCGCAGACAAGATGATGTACTGCCTAAGTTTGAGTTAACTGCTAAAAATGAAGTGTTAGACCTTAAGTTTGAAAGTAACTGGTTAAAAGATCATCCATTAATGGCTAGCGAGCTACAACAAGAGTCTAAACAGCAAGGTAAACTTGGGTGGAAGCTCATAGTAAACTAATTAAAAAGGTCCATCAGGGCCTTTTTAGTGTTTAAAGTAACCATTTCGATGTAAATATGTGCGAACAGCACATTATTTCAAGTTTTCTTCAAAAAAGGGTTGATCTGTTTTCTTATCTCCCTATAATGCGACCCCACTGAGACGGGAAACGCCAACGCATAGCGAGGCACGAACAACTCAGGGTGTTAAGTAAAACTTAGTTTGAATCTTTTTAGAAAGTTTAAACTTAAGTGTTGACAAAAAAATAGGAAAGCGTAATATGCGCAGCCCTAGCGAGATAAAGTTTAACTTTAATCGCAACGTTCTTTAACAATATAAAGCAATCATCTGTGTGGGCACTCGTACAGATTGAGTTCTAACAGCCAACCTACTTCGTTCTTTATTGAGCAAGTAACGAGGCAAACAAATTAGAGTCTCAATTGAAAACTGAGTGACCAACAGAATAGTTATTTAGGTAATTATTCGGCACAGTCAATTCAATATCGAAAGATATTAAAATAAATTCAGAATTCATTGAGCTGTCGAAAGACATAAAACTTTTTAATTGAAGAGTTTGATCATGGCTCAGATTGAACGCTGGCGGCAGGCCTAACACATGCAAGTCGAGCG